>NZ_CANBCQ010000006.1 GCF_947367125.1 uncultured Lactobacillus sp. | reverse complement strand
TCCTACTTTGATTAAATAAATAATTAAAAAATCAATTTACGAGAAAGATCTATTTACACAAAAGATTTGACAGTTTCAACTACTAAAACTATCCACGCTATAATATAACTCATGTAGTTTTTCTTAGATATAAAAAAGACAATACTAATAAATAACGCGTTAAAAACTGTGTTCATCAATGAAGAAACTTTATCAGTAACATGAAATAATTTCTTCCCATTCTTTTTAAGAAAACAAATAGCACATGAAAACGTTAGCGAAAAAGAAATAAAAGATAAAAGCATTATCCATTTATAATTAGCAATTATACTGTGATCAAAATCTGATAGTATTTTTTCGGGTTCAACCTGACCAATTATTAAATCATGTGAATACAAATAAATAGTGGTTGCAAGCATTATTATTCTAATCACCATAAATTCTAATAGTGCCATAAATGTCCCACTAATTATCTTATCTTTACAGGATAATGTCTCCTTACTTTTACTTGACATAAAAAAGAAAAACATTAACATGAAAAAGATTAATAAGGTTACGTATAGTTCAGGAATCTTAATGACCCAAATCACAGTTGAAATAAAGTCACCTGGATATGGTTTAAATAATATAGAAAATAGCAGATAAAATACTATTACTTTAACAATAAAGCAGGCACTTCTTTTAAGACCAGGTTTCAAACTAGTATTACTCAAGTAATACAAAGAATATAAATACGGCAAAAAATAAGTTATTATAGCAAAAACTGAAGTAATAATTTGTAGTGTAATTACTACTTTCAAATTATTAGAACAGTTGGCAAAATATCTTAATATCAGATTAATAAGAAAATACATGCCTGCCGCAAGAAATAATACCCATGGCGACTTAAATTTCTTCAAAATCAATGTTATTTTTCCTTTCCATAATTAATTAGACCTATTTAACTAAAACTTTATTAAATACGATATAGCCACACATAATCAAAGATTCTAGTGTAATATTATTTGATAAAAGTTTATCTATTCTCAAATTCAAAATTGAGGTGCAACACTAAGCGTTAAATAAAAAGACTATGACTTAACTTCATTGTTGTACTTAATTTAACAATGAATTTTTTTCAATCTAATGTTATTGTCCCAAAATATGTCGAGCTCGATTGATCATTTCTGATTCATTACATTCTGAAGCCACACCGTTGTATCCTGGAAAAAGGGAAGCGGTTGTGTATCCATTTGTGTTAACAAAGGTTAAAAGTTTATAGGCTTCTGAAATAGGCATTTCTATTTTATATAAAGCAATTTCATCACCAGAGTAATTGTCCTGTAAAATTTCATTTAATGGTGTTCTATCAATGCGCTTTTTATACATATCTTCTTCATTAATCGGATCTGATTTCCAATAAGAAAGTATGCCCTTTTGAGCTTTTAAATTAAGATTATCAATATACGGAGGAATAACAAACTTTAGTGATTTATTTACAGATGACCTACTTAATTCATCATAATTCAAAGCCCAAATCACCATACTTTTATCTGAAGCACCAGTATCACAAATATTATTTAATGCATTTACAGCAGCAAAATAAAATGCAACATTAAAATTAAATGTCCAATCTAAGAGTCTAGTCATTACTCCATAATGCTGTGCTAATGCTGCAACATTTTCTAAGTTATTTGGTATCCAAGACTTATTAATCACGCCTTTTATTAATTCGTCTATTGCAAATTCGTCAAAAGTTGAGACTGTATCAGTAGGGTATATCTTTAAGCCATTTTCATTAGACTTAAGATAAAACCGTCTTAATAGTTCAAGTTCTGCCATTCGTTGAAAGAATTCATATTCTCTTTTATCAGAATTCTCACTATTACCACTAGCTATTTGCAATAACTTTTCTTGATTGTTCTTTCTTAAAGCTGATGGTAATAACTGGTACTCATTGCTACCTTCACCTCGAAAAATATATCCACTATTTAAATTTTTAAGCTTACCACTATGGAAATAGCAACATATTTTCCATAGTGGTATATTTTGCATTTTTAATTACTTCAATACCTTCCATTATTTTTACTATTCCTATATCACTAATTTATCAACAATAACAACATCTTAATTATAATACACCAATAGCTAAAAACAATTTAACGCAAAGACAAAGATCACTTATTACACTGTGCATAATCAACCATGCAAAAGATAACAGCTATCCAAATTCAACACTAACTACACCATAAAAATTCCCATACCATTTTGCTTTTCTCAACCGTTTCACACCAAAAATTCTACTATATCAGTAGCTGAATGCGGTAAAGCAATGGACATAAATCAACGTATCGAGGATTTTCAAAGTGCGATCAAGCAAAATCAAGACATTACCCAGCAATTAGGCGGTACATTGCCTATTTAACGACCAATAAACTAAACCTAACTTTTCAATTTGACAAATAATTTCTACTCATTCTTGCTATGGCTCTCAAACTCAATTTAATTTTAAACAAAAAATAAGAGATGAACCACAATATCATCACATTATAGTTCATCCATTACTTTAAGTTGTTTGACAAATAGCTGACTAGTATTTATTTTCCAAAAAGTGCACCTATCAATGCCCCAATTAGTCCAGCAACAATAGCAGTTCTCGGCTTATTGCGACCATCTTTCTTAAGCCACCTTAGTATAGAATAAAATACTAGTAATATTGTGTACCAAATCCACCATAACACGGCGAAAACTTCCAATGCAGTTCCTATCCCATAATTATCAAATATTAAATCAATAGGTAAAGCAATCAAAAATATACTAATTACAAAAGTTAATCCTAAGTATACTATTAATGCATGAGATCTTTGCTTAACTTCTAATTTTTTTGTACTTTCAATTTTCATCATCGATTTAATTCCAAAATATAAAAGTACTAAGCCTAATCCCCAAACAAGAAATGCTCCGCCTTGGTTCCAATGCTTAATATCTATATGTTGATATGCATAATAAATATCTTCATTAGTACAAAACTTATACTGAACATATTTATGGAATAAGCAATACAAACTCGTACCTATTGAGCTTAAGCATCCAGAAATAAGTAAAATCTTTAAAAGAAATGCATTATTTTTGAAAAAATTGGTTATTTTATTCACTCTATTACTCACTTTCTTATTCTCACTTGAATCTATAATTTCAAATTCCAAGTATATTAACTTAGAATTTTTCTCATCTTCCATAACATCAGCAAAAGGTCTTATAGTCAGATTCAGATATTTCTTCTCATTATCAATTCCTTCATACGATAAGTTTAAATGTAATTTGGGAAAAGATCTGATCTTTTGAAACAAACTATCACTATTTTCTTCAGTTACACCGCTATCTTTAAAATTGTCATAGACGTAATTTCGTAACATAGATATATAAAAACTCGGTATATACAAGTACGTTGACCTATCGCTCCCTATGTAACTATCTATTTCAGCAAAATATGACCCAATAGTTTTGATATGGTTTCTAGCGTCTTTTAACCCAATATATATAGTTTTATCATCAAAAGAGCAATCGTCATACCCAATTTTCTCAAGCTCTTTTGCCCAATAATTCTTATTATCAATCTTGGCTACAACCTTCTTAGCTGCACCTTTTCCTATATTAACAACTTTAAACTTTAAATCAGAATTTTCTTTTAAGTCTTCACTATTAGTTTTATTAAAATCAACAATCGATTTAGTAATTTCATCAGACACAATAATCTCTGGTGCATCGTGTTTCTTAGACAATACCAATTGCCAATATGTAATACTAACTGTTACTATTGCTATCAAACATCCAAACCACGTAGCCGTGTCACCAATATTGCTTTTATCTGGCACCTTAACCTTAAAAGAAATAACCAAAAATATTACATTAATTATTGTTAATATTTCCAAAACACCAATACTAAATATCTTCTTCATCTAATTATCCATCCACATTCTTATTTAAGTACTTTTATCGCAAACTTTCCCTTATTAATTCCACCTAAAAATTTCCATATCTCAATTTTTTTATGTACTATCCCATATTATAAGCCTACATTAAACAATTTTATAATTCCTCTACAGATAAAAAATTCACTAAATATAGGTTATACTAATAGAGTACCTTATACAGTATTTATGGAGGAAACAATGCGTAAAATTAAAGTGATGACAGTATTCGGTACAAGACCTGAAGCTATTAAAATGGCTCCACTTGTATTGAAACTAAAAAAAGATAATCGTTTTGAAGAAGTAACTGTAGTAACCGCTCAGCACCGTGAAATGCTTGATCAGGTTCTTGAAATTTTCAAAATTAAGCCAGACTATGATTTCAATATCATGCATAAAAATCAAACTTTGGCTGACATTACTTCTAAAGTTTTAACAGATATGTCTAAGGTAATTAAAGAAGAAAAGCCAGATATTGTACTGGTTCATGGTGATACAACAACTAGTTTTGCAGCTAGTCTAGCAACATTTTACGAACAAACTACCTTGGGCCACGTAGAAGCTGGGCTTAGAACCTGGAATAAATATTCACCATATCCTGAAGAAATGAATCGCCAGATGACTGATGATTTAACTGATCTCTACTTTGCCCCAACTGAACTTTCAAAATCTAACCTAATCAAAGAAAATCATAAAGCAGATAATATTTTTGTTACTGGCAACACCGCAATTGATGCATTACAAGAAACTGTTCAAAATGATTATCATCACGCTGTTATGGATGAAATTACCCCTGGTAATAAAGTGATCTTAGTAACTATGCACCGTCGTGAAAATCAAGGCGAACCAATGCGTCGAGTATTTAAAGTTATGCGTCAAGTTATCGATAGTCATGACAATGTAGAAATCATTTATCCAGTTCACTTATCTCCTCGTGTCCAAGAAGCAGCTAAAGATGTACTTGGTGGAGATCCACGAATCCATCTAATCGATCCCCTTGATGTTGTAGATTTTCACAATTTGGCTAAGCGCTCATACTTCATCATGACTGATTCCGGTGGTGTTCAAGAAGAAGCACCAAGTTTGGGTAAACCGGTACTTGTTTTAAGAGATACTACTGAACGTCCAGAAGGAGTTAAAGCTGGCACTCTGAAACTCGTCGGTACCCAAGTTGATCAAGTTCGTGAAGAAATGTTGAGATTACTTGAAGATAGAGATGCATACGATAAAATGGCTAATGCCAAAAATCCGTATGGTGATGGTTATGCTAGCGAACGTATTATGGATGCTATTTACTACTACTTTAATAAAGATGCTGTTACACGGCCTCAAGATTTTAGATAGTTAAATTCAAAAACATTAAAAAAGGGCTAACATTGGTCAAATAAATTCCATGTTAATCTTTAATTATTCAACAATTGAGAACACAAATTATATGAAAAATAATATTCTTACCTTTTTTAAGAAACACTGGCCAACATTCCTAGCACTCTTTTGTTGTGGAATTATAACCATTATTTCTATTTTATTTATAAATATACCTACTGGCTTTATCAACAAAAAATTAGCAATAAAGCTAGGCATTGTATCTACATTGCTTCTTTTTTTAGCTTTTAAATTTTTAGAATCAATTACTAATCGTTATTGGTTTTCTCTGGCATTTATCTCATCTTCATACTTGATTTTTTTAATTGCAAACATAATAAAAATCCAATTACGAGATGAACCTATTTTACCTTTTGATTTGCTTATGACCAAAGAACTACCTAATTTACTAAACATGATAAATCCTAGTTATTTGATCATAGCGATTATTTTAATTGGCTCAATTATATTACTAACTATATGGCTTACTCGACACAAACCAGTTTCCAAAATGAATTCTCTAAATAGAATATCATGGATAATCATATCAATTATTCTCTTTGGTAGTACAAATTTCTGGAATCATACAAATACTATTTTTCCAAAAATAAACTCAGCTATCGGTAACGACCCATCTTTTTGGAATCAAGTTTGGGGAGCCAAAAATAATGGTATACTTCTTCAATTTCTAAATAATATTGACGTCCAAATCATGCCTCAGCCACACAATTACTCAAAGACAACAATAGATAAAATCGTAAAGAAATACCAAAAACTATCAATAAAAATAAATAAAAACAGAAAAAATGATATTTCAAATCAAACTGTTATCTTCAATTTAAGTGAAGCTTTTTCAGATCCCAGACGAGTTCCAGGAATACAATTAAGCTCTAATCCTATTCCTAATGTTGATAAAATCAAACAAAATACTACTTCTGGAGTCATGATGAGTTCAGGATATGGCGGGGGCACCGCTAACATGGAGTACATGTCTCTTACTGGATTTGCTACCTGCAACTTTTCACCAACAATGTCTTCTCCATATACACAGTTAGTACCTCATGAATCATTTATTCCAACTTTTAATCAAGAATTTCCTTATTCGGTAGGAATACATCCATATACGGGAGAATTTTACAATAGAGTACCTAATTACCACAAATTTAAATTCAACAAATTTTACTATTTAGGAAATAAAAAAGCACCCATTAAGCATTTACACAAAATTGGTAAAAATAGTTATCAATCAGACAAAACAGCATATTCTAATTTATTAGATCAATTGGCCAGATACACTAAGCCACAATATATTAATCTAATAACAATGCAAAATCACTATCCATACAACAATCTTTATAAGAAAAATGACATAAAAGTTAAATCTAAAAATAAAAGCGATGATAAGGCAATCAGCACATTTTCAACTGGACTTCAATACTCTGACCGAGAAATAAAAAATACAATAGAAAAAATTAATAAGCTTAAGCGACCAATCACATTAGTTTTTTATGGTGATCATTTACCAGCAGTAGGTTACGCTAATAACATGACAAAAGACGGAATTAAACTGCATGAAACAGATTACTTTATATATTCGAATATTGCTGCTAGAAAAAATGGAGCTAAAAATCTTAAAAAACATATAAAATATGTTTCTCCAAGCAACTTCATTGCTATGACATTAAAACAAACTAATTCAAAAGTAACACCATATCAAGCATTGTTGACTCAAATATATAATAAATTACCCGCTTTTTCTGTCGACTCGACTGGTAAGTCCTCGAATGCACAATTTATTAACAAAAATGGCAAGAAGACAAAACTAACAAAATCACAAAAGAAATTATGGAATGAATATTTGATGATTCAATATGACTTAACTGCTGGCAATAATTATTCTCATAAATCTACATTTTTTACTATAAAGTAAACATTAAATAGCAAAGTATCTTCTAAAATTATTGTTTTAGGAAATTTTTGCTAACTTCGTTACGTCATACACTGACTTATCAACAAAATGATTAAAGCACTGGTTAACAGAGTGCTTTTGAATCAGAACTATGAGACTACATAAATTATCGCGTATAGTTTTTATCAAAAATATGAAGTAAAATTTTCTGTAAGAAAACTATTAGAAAAGGCCGAGGTTTTAAGCTGCAAAATATTAATTGAAGTGTACTGATTACTACTTTAAAACCAATGAAGACTTGCTCAAAAGCAAACAAGTCAAGCAGCCTATTCTGCAGATCGATGAAACACATTACAATGTTTTAGACGGACACCTCCTATTATTTTACTGGATAGCTTTTGTCCGGTACCCCATGTATCATTATTACCAAGCTAAAAGCGAACAAGTATCTACTGATTTTTTTAGATAAGTATGCACTGCAGCCATTGCAATATGTGGCAAATATATGACCAGCTAGCGTAGACCACCTCGATTTGCTGTTGAGCCTATGTTAGAACTTTTTGAAACTATTACCTCAAACAAGGCAATCCCTTTTCTCATGTCAGTCTTTCCACAAACTATGTAGACCTGACCCAAATCACGAAAATTAATCATGGCAGATCACGCAGAATTTCTTTAATAAAATCCTGATCCATATTCTGTATAGGTCAAATCTGTAATCATTGTGCTTGATGCTTAGCAAAATCATATTGTCTTTAGCAGCGCCCGGGTGCTAAAGGAATGATCTGATGCTTTTCCTTTTTCATAGAAATACCTCCTGAACTTGATAAGATCAGTTTAGCTGAAAATCCTAATCACTTGCTTGGTTATTTAACGCTTACATTCAAAGTTAAACACATCACTCAATTATGTCTTAAAGTTTTCATGTACGTTCTATTGGATGATCATTTGGAGTTGTTCAAAAACAAAGCTGAGCGTGCAATCAAATCTCTGATGATGAAATTTCTTTCAAAAATCTCAGCGAAACTAGGGTAAGCGTCATATAACCGAGTATCTTTTTTAGTCCGTATTTTTCAGGTATTCTAATCTCATCAATTTAATGGAGGTTAAGAATATGATCGAAAAACAACAACCCATTGTGGCACTTGGCCACTCTTCTAAACCTAAGAAGGCTCGTCCACCACGCAATAATCTGTTGCTTAGTTTAAAGAAGAATGACTTAGAGCTGAATTTTTACAGCAGCTTAGATCCTGAAATTATGAATAAGCTGCTTGAGAAAGTCTTGCCATGATTAAGCTCAGTGACTTAGGGCAAGTCTATATCGTTTGCGGCAAGACGGATCTGCGTAAAGGCATTGATGGACTAGCAACTTTAGTCAAAGAACAGTTTGAACTTGATCCTTTTAGCGGCAAAGTCTTCCTCTTTTGCGGCGGCTTCAAAGCCCTTTATTGGGACGGACAAGGTTTTTGGCTGCTCTACAAAAGATTTGAAAATGGAAAATTGAACTGGCCTAGGAATCAAAATGAAGTTCAAGCTTTATCTTCTGAGCAGGTCGACTGGCTAATGAAGGGCTTCGCAATCAATCCAAAAATAAAGAACACGAAAGCGTGCGAATTCTACTAACACTTGACATCGCACGCTTTTTTGATATTCTTTTAACTAATAAATTTAGGAGGAAGTTTAACTCATGTTACAAGAAAATTTGGAAAAGATTATTGCACAACAAGCAACTACTATTCAAAACTTAACTGATGAAATCAAGCTCCTCCGTGAACAAGTAGCTTACTTAACGCAAAAACGTTATGGCAAATCTTCAGAACAAATGCCTTTAAATGGACAAACAAGTCTCTTTGATGAACCTGATGCTCAAGATGACGGAGAACGTCCCCGACGCCGCCGTTCAGACTATTACTTATAAAAGACAAGCTCACAAACGAAAGCGTGCTGACTTACTAGCTGCCCTTCCAGCTGAAGAGGTTCACCATGATTTAGGCGACAAGCATTGTCCTGATTGTCATCATGAACTGATTGAAATAGGCAAGCAGTCAGTTTGCCAAGAATTATTGTTTATCCCAGCTCAACTTAAAAGGCTAGACCATATCCAACATGCTTACAAATGTAAATATTGCAGTCAAAGAAATCTTAGCGACAAGATCATTAAAGCTGCAGTACCTAAAGCTCCCCTAAACCATGGTCTAGGTTCAGCTTCACTCATCGCTCATTCACTTTATCAAAAATATGAAATGAAGGTGCCGGACTATCGCCAAGAAAGCGACTGGAAGAAGATGGGACTAGAAGTTTCAAGACAGATATTAAATTATTGGGATTTGAAAAGCAGTCAATACTACTTTAAACCAGTGTATGATCTGCTTAAGCAAAAGCTGTTAATGCGGCCAATTTTACATGCCGATGAAACTTATTACACAGTCTTAGAAAGTAAAACAATCAAGACTTACTATTGGGTCTTCCTTTCAGGCAAACATGATCAATACGGGATTACACTCTATCATCATGATCCTTCCCGGAGTGGCAAGGTTGCCTTAAACTTTTTAGGAAACTATCCCGGTTATTTACACTGTGATATGTGGCAGGCTTATGAGCAATTGCCGAAAGCAACTTTAGTTGGCTGCTGGGCTCATGTTAGAAGAAAGTTTCACGAAGCCGTACCACAACAGGCTTCTGAAAAGTCCCTTGCCCAAAAAGGACTCAACTACTGCAATCGCATGTTTTACTTAGAACAAACCTGGGAGAATTTGAGCAAACAAGAACGTTACCAGCTAAGACAAGCAAAGCTCAAGCCTCTGATGCAAGAGTTCTTCAACTGGTGTGAGAAAAATAAAATCACCGTTTTGCCAGGCTCTAAATTGGGAAGAGCCATTAATTATACCCTCAAGCATCAAGCTACTTTTGAGCATGTCTTGCTTGATGGCAATTTAGAATTATCTAACAATAAGGCCGAACGCGCTGTAAAATCACTCGTCATGGGCCGGAAGAATTGGTTATTTTCTCAAAGTTTTGAGGGTGCTACTGCAAGTGGCTTTATTCTAAGCTTAATTGAAACTGCCAAGAGAAATGGCCTTGATCCTGAAAAGTACTTGAATTATTTGCTTCAGAAATTACCGAATGAAGAGATTCTAGATTCGGAAACCCTTGAAGCTTATTTACCATGGCAAGAGAAGATCCAGATAAATTGTAAATAAAAGAACTTAAATAACCGTCTCAGTATAACAGTAACTGGGACGGTTTTTAAGTACACTATTTTATTTGACGCTTACTTTCCATCTACCTTTACACTTTAGGGGGTTTAACAAAAAAATCAAAATTTATAGGATTGAGTCAAGAGTCACTAATAATTAACGCTATAACAAATGTTGGACGTTGGTATATTAGTATTTTCTTTTTTAAGAATAAGCTAAAATAAAACCAATTTTTCAGACTCTCATTATTTTAATTAATTTGCTTTTTAACCATCCATATTAATAAAATATCTAATAACATTTCCGAAGCAAATGGAGCCCATGCGGCACCAGTACCACCCCATAATCTTATAAATAAATAATTAAATATAATTGTTGCAATAACACTTATCATAAAACAAAAACTATATTCTTTATCATGACCACTTGCTAACAAAATCTGTATTCCCCAAAAATTATTATCTATTGAAACAAAAAGCCACATTAATAATGGAATTAACCAATATGATTTATCGGCATATCCCCCACCAAAAGCTATCTTTACTATTGGATGCGATAGAATGGAAAATAAAAGTGTTGGTATTAAAAATAATAATAAAATTTTTCTTCTTATATGTAAAACAAAATTTGTACCGTCTTCAAAGGACACTTTCATTTTTTTACTAACCATTGGATACAAAATAGTGCTAATCGGTGACCAGATCAAAATCATTAAATTTGGAATTTTTTGTATAGCAGAAAATATACCTACAGTTGAAGAATCGCTATAAAAAGTTAGAAAAGTTATACCAATTGCACCAAATACTTTGGCAGTAAATTGTGTTGTAAAAATATACCATCCTTTTTTCAATTCATCAATTATTTCTACAACTTTTACTTTTACAAATTTTATATTATATTTTACCTTTACAATTCCTAATCCTATGATATTACTAATTAATGGAGATACCGCATATAAATAACTATAAATTAATAGATCATTTATTCCCTTTACGCACCAAAAAATCAAGATCATAGTTATAGTTCGAGCAATTATATTTGCTATGGCTATATATTTCATATCTTCCAATCCTTGAAATAACCAATTCTCTTGGATAACGGTTGCCCCAACCATAATCATTAGCAATAAATAACTAAAAAATTGTACTTTATTAGGATGCCATATTATCAAATATATCATTGAGAATATTATACAGCCAATTAATAAAAAAAATCTTGAATATAAAATTGTCGAAAATAACTTATTTATTTTCTCTTTTGTGTGAATTAGCGCAACCTCTCTCGTTGCCGACATAACAAAGCCATATTCAACAACCACCTGTAAATATCCGACAATATTAAAAGAGGCAGAAAACACGCCATATTGTGTAGTACCGAGTATTCTAGTAACATAGGGTAATGTGATTAATGGTATCACTGTATTAAACATTTGCAATAAGTACAGCCATGCGCCATTAGCCATTGTTTTAGTTTTTATTTTTTCTTTTAATATTTTAAACATAATTATTACAATTCTGCTATTAGAGTTTCAATCTTAGAGATTCGATTTTCCCAATTATTTGTTTCTAGAAAAGAATCTCTTTGTTTTAATGAATAAGTTACATCTTTATTTTTTTCAAAGAAGTGTAATATATTTTTATATTCATCATAATTTGAATAAAAATGTACAAAAGGAGAAAATCTTTCTATTTCTGGATATTTAACTGTAATTATATTTTTATCAAAATTTATATATTCATATAATTTTACTGGATCAACTGACTTAATCATTTCATTTAGCTTAAACGGCATTATCAAAATATCACAATCTGAAACAGTTTTATACAATTCGTTATGTTCAACTGTACCACAAAGCTTTATCTTTTCTTTTAAATTCTCAGGTATCCTTATATTTTGATCTATTGGTCCCCAAATTCTATATTCTATATTAGAAAAATCCTTTAAACTTTTTTTCAATAAATCAAAATCAAACCATTCACTCACTGTTCCAAAATATCCTATTTTTATTTTAATAGAATTTTGTGATTTTAAATGAGTTATTTGATTTATCTTTAATATCGGGCCTTTAAATCCATTCCTTATTAAAACAAATTTATTTTTATTTTCATTTCCATATCTTTTTATTAAAGTATTTTCTAAGTGAGTACTAGTTACTATAACCTTATCTGAAATATCAAGTAATTTTTTTTCTTTATTTAAAATTTCCTTTTTATCTGAATTTCCTAATAATACGTGATCATCCATGCAATCATATATAATCTTCCCTTTAAAGTTTAAAGGTATAATTTTATAGAACTTAGGTGAAGTAACATAAATAATTGATATATCATTATTTTCAATTTCCTTTTTTACATTATATTTAAATATAGCTTCATTTATTTTTTTGCTTATTTTAAAATTACTAAATCTATTAGGTATAGTGTATATTTCCTTTAATTCTACTAATTTAGATTTTCTATGTTGATACCCTACATTATTATATGTATGTTTATACATGACAATAATTCGATATTTTTTTGAAAGACCTTCTGCAATATACTGAGGTCGTTGTTTTATCCAATTCCAATCAATTTGCATTAAATATAATATTGTTTTCATACTAGTTCTTTTTTACCCGTTAACTTAATTTAAAATCATCAATAACTATAAATTAAATATTTTCAATTTTATCATCTGAAGGAAGGCAAAATATCATTAAAAGTACACTTATTGAGCTTCCTAAAAAACTATACATAAATGTACCAACAAATATGGCTAACATAATTTTCTTCAGTTTTTGATTTTTTTGCGAAAAAAATATTTTTAATGAGTTGTAATAATACAATATTGCACCAATTAATCCATTCCCTAAAATTAAACCTACAAAATCAGTTTCAATTCCCCAAGGACCGCCAGTTGTAAATCGATTATACAATACCGAATAAACCCATCCTGAAATACCTGTACCGCAACCCAATAATACCTGAACAAAAGGCAATTGTTTTAAAGCTGGTAATAACCATTGATAATATAAAATATGCCCATCAACTTGTACAGAATTTACGGAATAGTCATTTCCTCCAGTAATTAGTCTTTGAAATCTTACAATAGTATAATCAAAATATTGTCTAGTTACGCTACTCTGTAATAAAAATACAGTTAACACAGCAATACATATATATATAAATAAATTTTTTATCGAAATATTTACTTTATATTTAAACTGACCATGCAAAATTAAAATGTCGTATATAATAATTACAACTATTATACCAACCCCTGTACGTGAGGCTGTTAACAGTGAACCTACTATAAATATTGCTTTTACAAATTTATTATCTGTTAAAATCATCCCTATTATCAGTGCAATAATGGCATTAGCTCTTTCCCAGGAAAGTCCTGTTAAAGCCAATCCTCCATTTTGAATGGGACTAGCTATTCCGAAAACTACTAAATTTAAATCTATCCCTTTAAAACTATAAAATAGTTGCTGCATACATATCCAAAATAACTGAGCAAAAGCAGCATAATATAATCCTTTTAGAAAATATTTCCTACCTACTATTAAATCATCTCTACTTGAGACGAGTAACAATAACAACATTAATATAGATATTTTAAAAGAAAATTTTAACGAATAACTAGACCAATTACTTGGTACAATTGAAAAACTAAGTAAGGTAGACAAAAATAAACTAAGTAAAAAAATACACATACTTATTTTTTTACTATCAAAGTATAGTTTTCCACAAAAGAAGTTTATTATAACATACAAAAGAAGTGGATAATTATAAAAATTTAACCCACCTATACTAAATACTGGCATCGTACAAAAAAAGCCACATAATAATAAACAAATATTTCTTATATTGTCTATTTGAAATACGGTAGATCCTTGCTTCATGTTTTTACACCTTTATTAAGTTGTTTATTTATTTCTTTTTGATACTAAATAATAATATAAATCCCCTAAATATTGCTTATTTGTCTTATAGCAATCTTTATATTTAAACAATCTAACCCAACTACTTAATTTATGATTAATTAGTAATTCATATCTTAAGTTATTCCATCTTGTATTTCTCCTTATAATCTTTATAAATTTTTTATTAACTAGATTAGAATTTAAGTACCACTTATTAACTTTTTTTTCTCTGATTATTGCATTTCTTTTAAAAGAAATATCATGGGCAATTGAACCTGAAGCATTGCCATCCGTGCGTCTAAAATCTATAGATGGAGAATCAA
Source organism: uncultured Lactobacillus sp. (assembly GCF_947367125.1). Lineage (GTDB taxonomy): Bacteria > Bacillota > Bacilli > Lactobacillales > Lactobacillaceae > Lactobacillus. The sequence goes on along the minus strand of NZ_CANBCQ010000006.1, from coordinate 55,145 downwards.
TATAATAAATATTATTTGTAATGCTTGCAATTAACCATAAAAGAGCATCATGTGGTGTTTTTTCAAACCAAAGATCTAAATAAATTCTTTTTAATACGGAATTGATCGCCATTACGCATCCTGGTCTTAATATTAGGGCATAGTTTTCATCAAATTTTATTTTTTTGGCATCTTTCTCTATTTCATAATTAATTTTTGGCATACTAGTTGTTTTTCTAGAACGTCCATTTCCTATTACATTAAAATCTGAAACTACCATCCAAGCATTTGTTCTCAAAAAGCATTCCATAAACTTTTTTATTTTATTTTTATACCAAATATCATCTTGATCAGCTAAAAAGATATAATCACCCGTAGTTTTAGAAAGAGCTTTTGTAAAATTCTTTTGCCATCCTAAATTTTTAGAATTTTCATAAACTTTCCAATTTATCAAATTATATTTTTTAATATAATCTTTAATTATTTCAACCGTGCTATCTGTAGAATTATCATCGACTATTATAACCTCATCCGGTGCAAGCGTTTGTTTTTTTAAAGAATCTAATAACTGAATAATATATTTACTTCCATTATAAGTTGTTAATGCAATAGATAATTTTATTTTTTTTTTCATTCTTCATCCTTTTATCACAAGTGAGAATAAACATTATTGACATCATTTATATTTACGTCTTTTTTATACGAAAGCTTAAAAACTCTTGTATTGTATATCAATTTTTGTACTAATTCATTATTGTATTTCTTATTTAACTTACTTTGTAAGTCAAATAAATGTGGATTAGTGTTATTCTTTATTAACTTAAAATTGCTTAAATTTTTATTCCAGGCATAATTTAAACAATAATCTATTAAAAAATAATCTATTAAATCATCATTATATTTCCAATACGTTCTAAAAAAGGTATCTATGAAATCAAACAAAACACTATTTTTTGGACCCCCAATAAAGAAACCTGTCCATCTCCCATAGGAGACATTAAAATGTTTTACATCGGGATAACCACCTAATGTAAACAACTTATCAGTACTAAATATATCCAAAGAATCAGTGACAAATATTGTGGCATCAATCCACAATCCACCAAAATTGTTCAATAAATTAAACCTCAGTATATCAGATAAATGAGTTAAAGAAATCTTTTTTTCATCTATCTTTTTATAAATATAATCTGGAATTGTTGCATATTCTTTTATATTCTTTTGAGTTATCAGAATAACCTTCCTTTTTCCTTTATTACTGATAATACTCCTATAACATTTTTTAACTAAGGGTGGCATTTTATTTTCTCCTTGCCACCAAAATATCCAAATAATAGAGGAACTTTTATTTTTATCAGTAGGATACTTGATTGTGTTTAGAGAGTATTTAAACAAAGGCATTAAATCTTTTTCTATTCGTTCATGCCTTCTATCATTAAAATATCTACTAAACTTAGTACAACCAGGTAGTCTGCTTAACACTTTTGCATACAAAAAACTATTTGAATAATTTCTGCTAATAACTAGATTACACATATTAGTATTGCCGTTTTCGTATAAAATAAAAAATCTTATGAGGTATCAAGCCGATTAAAATTGGCTTGATTATAAATGGAATACCTATAATAGGCATCCCTAGCCCCTTATATCCTTCCATTCTTATTCTTGCTTCATTAATTCGATCATGCATTGGTCGATATTTTTTATTTTTCTCCTTTTCAATTTCAATTCGGTAATTGAACAATTTTTTTTGAATATTATATCCTTTATACCCTTTAGCATATAATCTAAAGAACAAATCATAATCTTCCACTCTCTTAACTTTTTTTGCCACTCGAAATCCCTTATTTTCTTTAAGAACTTGAGCCCTAAACATCATAGATGGATTAAGAAATGGACTATTCCACAAAAAATCTTTCTTTGCAGGCTTTTGTGGATTTATATACTCTCCCCATATTCCATTTTTGTCAAAAACATTAGCATTGGTTCCAACAAAAGAATATTCACGTTTAGTATCTAAAAAATTTACTTCTTCATTTAATCTATCAGGGGCAGAAACATCATCATCATCTTGAAATGCAATATACTTTCCTTTGCAAAACTTAATACATTGATTTCTAGAATATGCTAACCCCATATTCTTTTTATATCCTATAATCTTAATTCTAGAATCAAAATTCTTAATTATTTTTAGATATTCTTCCGTTTGAGCATTTGAGGATCCATCATTACAAATTATAAATTCAAAATCTTTAAAGCTTTGATTTAATATGGATTTAACACTAGCAAGTAATACATCATAATTATCTACATTATAAACTGACATTATAACTGATACTTTAGTCACTTATTTTTCTCCTCATTTATATAAAGCTCTAAACTTTCTATTACAGTTTTTGAAACATTAAATTTATTAACGTCTTTATTATTACTATTAATATTTCTTTTCACATTCTTGTCAGCATATATTTTATGAATCGCATCACAAGTAGCACAAAAGTCATCTTTCTTTACTAGCAGCCCATTTACACCATCTTTAATAATATTAGGTATAGCGTCAACATTTGTAGCAACAATAGGAATTCCACAGGCCATATATTCCGGAAGCACTAATCCGAATCCTTCCCATCGAGAAAGTAAGCAGCCTACATTCATTATTTTCATATAAGAGATTGGATTATCCACCCAACCAGTAATCAAAAATGATGAATCAAGATTAAACTTATGAATCATTGCTTCAATTTGATCGCGTAATTCACCATCACCTACCATTAAAAAGTAAGCATTTGGGATTTTTTGCTTAATTAACTTAGCTGCTTTAACAAAGACGTCTGGTGCTTTCTGCTTAGATAATCTTCCTACCATTCCCACTACAAATGCATCTTCTGGTATATTAAGTTCTTTTCTGGTCTTAGGAACAGTATTTTTTATTTCTTCTAAATCAATACCGTTATAAATCACTTGTAATTTAGATGGTTTACAAATTTTTTCTCTTAAAGCTGATTCTTTTTCAGCATCAGAAATACAGACTATCTTATCGCAAAAATGGGCTGAAATCTTCTCAACCCATTTATACATTTCTTTTTTCTTAGTAGATTGTTGCATGTTAAACGCCCAGCCGTGAGGATTATAAATTACTTTATTTTTTAACCCTAAATCAGCAATTCTGGCTAAAGCACCTGCTTTACTAGAGTGAGCATAGACTATATCTGGTTTAATTTTCTTAATAATCTTACGCAAAGCTTTTCCCACTTTAATATCAGAAGATGGATTAATTTGATGAGCCATTTTTAACACGATCACTCTATCAGCCAATTCTTTAAACTTCTTATAGTCATAATTTTGCGAACAAACTAAAATATTCTCTACATGTTCCTTATCGCTATATTTAAATAAAGTTTGTAGATATCTCTCTACACCACCTGCAGCTTCTGCAACGTGAAGAACGCAGATTCTTTTATTCATCTATTCGCTTCTCCCATTAATATGCCCCATTAGGATGAACAACCACCCCAATAGTCTTAATAATCAACTTCAGATCTTCCAATATTCCAGAATGGTTGATATATACAATATCAAGCCAAACCATTTCATCAAAGTCAGCTTCGTTACGCTTAGTAACTTGCCACAGACCAGTACAGCCCGGCATGACCATCAATCTCTGTTTATCATAATCAGTATATTCTGCTACTTCTGATGGTAGAGGCGGACGCGGACCAACTAACGACATATCACCAATTAATACATTCCAGAGTTGGGGTAATTCATCAAGACTATATTTACGAATCGTATGCCCAATCTTAGTGATTCTTGGGTCATCCTTAATCTTAAACATTGCCCCATCAACTTCGTTCTGATCTTCTAATTGATCAATCATTTGATCCGCATTAACTATCATTGAACGAAATTTGTACATTTTAAATGGCTTGCCATCTTTACCAATTCGCTCTTGCGAATAAAAAGCGGGGCCACCATCTTCATGGCGTATTTTTATTATCAAAAATAAAAATAACGGAGATAGTAAGATTAACCCAAGTGCGCTAGCCAGTATATCAAATACTCGCTTAACTGTATGATATACGGGTCGGCCATTTACCTTTGCCGGATTAACCTGTAGTTTCTCCATTAGCATCATTGCCTCTTACTCTCCTAATTACTCAGTCTACAATACTCACTTTTTCTATATTATCACGCTTGCACTAGCTCTAATACAAATTTGCACACTTGCAATTAGCTTAAAACAACCAGAACTTCTTCTTGCGCTTCAACGGCTGCCAATCCATCTGAACTGGATCGCCATTGATAATGCTGCGAGCATTATCTTGCCACTGCTGAGCTAGGTCTTGACCGAATTCCTGGCTCATTTTTTTATAAGCTTCGCTCAATTGATACTGTCTTCTAGGTAAGTTATGCGCATCCGAAGCAAAAGTGCATCCCTGCCCCGCCGCAATCAACTTACGCGACATCTCTTCAATCTTATCACCAAAAACGCCCGTATAAGAACTAGCCGTAATCTGCACTAGACAACCTTGTTCCAGCATCCCTTGCAAAACTTCTGGTTCCTTCAAGATGCGGCTATTGCGCTCTGGGTGCACAATGATCGGCGTAATCCCGCGCTGCATCACCTTGAAGATCGTATTCTGCGCATAAGTTGGCACGTCATCACTTGGAAATTCCAATAGCATATAAGTTCCATCTTCATCGCAGAACAAGATATCGTCCTGATCAAGTGCATCAATCAAGTCTCCTGACAAGCGAACTTCTTGTCCGGGGAAAACTGTCAACGGGATCTTAGCTTCATCCAGCTTCTGTTGGTAGAGATCAGTCAGCCAGATAACGTCATCTTTATGATTTGTATAGCGCCCATTAAGCGTATGTGGTGTACAAATTGCATGCGTTACGCCATCTTTTACCGCAGCCTGAGCAAGTTTAATCGAAGTCTCCCAACTTTTTGAACCATCGTCAATGCCCGGTAAGATATGGCAGTGAATATCAACTAAGACCATTATTGACCATCACTCTTTTTACGTCCGAACAAACCTTTTTTCTTTTCAGCACCGTAACCATAGCCATAACCGTAGCCGTAACCATAGCCACCATTTTCAGCTCTAATATCGTTCATAACGTAGCCCAAGATGCGAGCCTTAGCAAACTTAAGCATTTGCACTGCTCGGCGAATCCCGGCCTTTTGCGTTACGCCTTGGCGAACAACTAAGACCACACCGTCTAAGTGACTAGCTAGTTCTTGTGTATCAGATACTTCAAGTACTGGTGCCAAGTCGATAATTACCATGTCGTAATGAGACTTAACCAATTCAATGAAAGTTTCCATTCGGCGTGAACCGATTAATTCAGCTGGGTTAGGTGGAATCGGACCAGAAGTCAAGATTGACAAGTTATCAATTCCACTTTCTTCAACCACATCATTTAAGTTGATTTCGTCAGCTTCTGAAGTAAGAACAGTTGTCAAACCAGTATTATTCTTAACGTTGAACGTACTGTGCAAGGTTGGACGACGCAAGTCGGCGTCAATCAATAAGGTCTTGCGGCCTGCTTGTGCATAAGTAATCGCCACGTTAGCCGTGACAGTTGACTTACCTTCACTGATGTTAGCTGAAGTGAAGGCCAAAGTATTAATGTTTTCATCAACTGCCATGAAGTTAATATTAGTTCTAATTGTTCTGAACTGTTCAGCCACTGCACTACGAGGATCAGCAACTGTGATTAATTGAGCACCGTGCTTAATCGTATCGTCGGTACCACGCTTTTTCTTAAATAAGGCCATTGCTTTTCTCCTCTCTATACTCGACGGCTTCTACGCTTAAAACCATTAGAATTCTTATTCTTTCTTCTAATAGTAAATGATGATGACACATGGAAGTGGGAAACTTGACCTAAGTCAACCAAGCCCAAAGTATCTGTCAAGAATGCATCATCCTTGACTGTCGTGTCAGACATCTCACGAATTAAGATTACGGCAAAGCTTAAGACCAAACCAATGACAAAACCAGCTAAAGTAAAGAGTTTTACATTAGGTGAAGATTGGGTACCGTTATTTGCTGGTGCAACAATCGTAACGTTGTTAATGTTCATGATATTAGGGATTTGATCTCTAAATGAACGTGCTACAGCGTTAGCTTCAGCCTTAGCCTTTTCAGGAGTATCAGCAGTTGCAGAAATTGAGAAGACCTGAGATTGTTGTTGCGTATTAACTGAGATGCTCTTAGCTAATTCGCTAGCAGAAATTCCATAGCTCTTACCACTACGTTCAACTACTTCTGGTTGAGCCTTTTTTACTAATACTCGACGACCATCTGCATTAGTCCGGTACTTAGCAGGTTGAGCTTTTCTCACTACTCTAACTGGGTTAGCCAAACGATTAGAAGCATCTTGCAAGATTACATGACTAGTTACGATATCCTTATAGGTAGTAACCATTTGCATGTTGGCTTGTTGCGTATTATATGCAGCGTTAGGGTCATTTTTGTTAGCCTTTTGGTTAACCAAGATCTGTGCATTAGAAGTATACTTTGGTGAAATAATAAAATTAGCAACGCCCCAGCCGACTAAAGCCAGACCCACACTCCAGATAATCAATGCCCAGATGTGGCGACGGCAAATTTGCAGCAATTGAGTAAGATCAATTGTATTTTCAGTTTGCTTTTGCTCTTGTTCCATTTACCTTTTCCTTTAATAATTAACGATTCATTACATAGCTAGCCTTGTTAGCAGCTACCTTAACATCAGGCAAGCCCAAAGCTGCGCGCAGCTTATCAGACACTCTTTGTCTTTCTTGCTGGCTAATTACTTCGATTTCCATAGTGCCAAACTTAGGGTTTTGTGTTTGTTTACTTTCACCCTGAGCGTGGTCTTGGGTTACATTAGCAGTAGCCTTGCGGTAATCCATGCCGATCTTGTACATTTGGTTCATAGTCAAGTCGGTTTGCATTTCATCAGAAATTGAATTCAAGAAGTCAGTGTTAAGCAAAGTTGTTGGTGAAACAGACTTCTTTAACAAGGCCATGATAATGCGGCGATCACGATCTTGACGACCGTAGTCTTGCCGTGGGTCACCGTGACGAAGTTGGGCAAAGGCTAAGGCCTTTTTACCATTCATATGATAAGTCTGACCTTTAACGAAGTGGTAGCCCATATTATCAAATGTCAATGGTGACGTTACCTCAATACCGCCAACTTGGTCGATCGCCTTCTTAAGGCCACCCATGTTGATCATAATGTAGCCGTCAATTGGGACACTGTAGTACTTGTCTAAAGTCTTAATGGTCTCACTAACCCCGCCTAAGGTATAAGCTGAGTTAATCTTAGTGACGCCATATTGTGGGAAGTTCGGGAAAATTGCGTTTGAGTCACGCGGAATAGAAACAATCGTAGTACTATCCTTTTCAGGGTTAATTGCCATCATCATGATGGTATCGGTTCTACCCTTCCAGTGACGCTCCATGGCACCCGTATCTGTTCCCAGCAAAAGAATATTGATCGGTTTCTTTTGTGCTAACAAATTATCAAGATTACGTCCACGGTTACTCTTGGTTTGTTTAGCAACAGGCGTATACATGTTTTGCGTTGTATCACGAAGATTTTTATAAATCATGCCGCAAACAAAAAGACCGATAACAATGATCACTGCAACGATGATCCAAAAGACGCGCCAGAATTTGCGCCGGCGGTGATGGTGTCGATGATGGTGATGACGATGTATCGGTTGATTATTTGATTCTCTGTTATTTTCCATTCTAGTCCTCTAATCTTATAAATCCTTTTTATTATATACTCAAGAAGTATCTTTTGACCAGCTCTAAAAGGCTTACAAGTCGTAAATAACCGCTGTAATTTAACTTAATTGGGGATATTGGGGCTAAAATAATTCAATTCTAATAGTTTTAACCAAAAAAATACGCCAACTTCTGCTGGCATATGATTATTATTTTTTCTATTCTTTTATTTTTCGACAATTTTTTAAATACCTGTTGAATATTAGTCAGCATATTTTTAATACCTTTTATCATATAAATTCGACTTCTTTCCTTATTATAAGGATCTGTAATACAATAAACTTAACAACAAATAACGAGGTGTTTTTATGATCGATAATCAACCTAAAAAAACCAAAGCTTACATCGCGGGCGTCAACTTAAATGACCCCAACTTCGACTACTACATGACTGAGCTGGCCAACCTAACTGAAGCCAACAACATGGAAGTAGTTGGGCAAAGTTTTCAAAACGCAGAATCAATTGTCGCCGGAACTTACTTTGGCGTAGGTAAAATTAATGAAATTAAAACCATGGCAAAAGGCCTAAAGGCAAAAGTTTTAGTCCTTAACGATGAATTAACTCCTGTACAGATCCGCAACTTAGAAAAGTTGACCAAGATGCGCGTGATTGACCGCACGGAATTGATCCTCGAAATTTTTGCCAGTCGTGCTCGAACTAAGCAGGCTAAATTGCAAGTGCAACTAGCGCGACTCCAGTATGAACTGCCGCGTTTACACCCTTCCGAGAACAACTTGGACCAACAGCGTGGTGGTGGCTTCGCTAACCGTGGTGCCGGTGAAAGTAAGCTGGAATTGAACCGGCGGACCATCGGCAAGCAAATTTCCGCTATTAAAAAAGAACTCAAGGCCGTTGCCAGCCAAGAAGAAATTAAATCAGCTCGGCGCAACCAAAGCCGCCTGCCAAAAGTTGCCTTAGTTGGCTACACCAACGCCGGCAAGTCAACCACAATGAACGGGCTATTGCGCGAATTTTCTAAAGAAGCGGCCGACAAGCAAGTTTTCGTTAAGAACATGCTTTTTGCTACGCTAGATACTTCCGTGCGGCGAATCGACTTGAAGGACAACTTCAGCTTTATCCTGTCTGATACGGTCGGCTTCATTTCTAAACTGCCGCACAACTTAGTTGAATCCTTCAAGGCGACCTTGCAAGAAACGCGCGACGCTGATCTCTTGATCAATGTCGTTGACGCATCTGACCCCAACATGGTCCAAATGATTCGGACAACGCAGAACGTTTTGGATGAGATTGGTGTTAAGGGGATTCCGATGATTACTGCCTACAACAAAGCTGACAAAACCGACCGCAACTATCCACAAATCGAAGGCGATGACATCCTTTATTCTGCCATCGATCCAAAATCAATCAAACTGTTAGCCGACTTGATCACCAAGCGCGTTTTTGCTAACTATGAGAAGTTCGATTTGATTCTGCCACTAAGCGCAGGCAAGGAACTCGCCTACTTGCATGATCGCGCGCAAGTTTTACGCGAAGATTATCAAGACGATGGCGTCCATATCGAAGCCAATATTGCTCCAGCTGATCAAGCTAAGTTCAAGCAATATTTGGCTTAGCTAGATAGGAGCTCTATGAATAAAAAGAAATTTTTGCTTTTTTTAGCAGCTGCCACTTTATTAGCGACTAATAGTACACCTGTCATAGCGGCCAAATATAACGCCAAAGAAGCAAGACAAGTACGCACTTTTCAAAAAAAATATCATGCATTAAACCATAAAAAGTACACTCCTGATTCGATCTTTGCCATCAAGCCTAATTTTGGCATCCCTTTTTCAGTGGGCATTCTTAATTCCGACTACATCACTACTTCGATAGCTTATGTGAACTACTACCGCTCACTAGCTGGTCTGCCTGAAGATGCTAATAATGCAACTGATAACCTCCATGCCCAACTTGGTGCTGATGCATTAGCTGCAGTGAATGCGGCGCAAAATTTACAGGCTCATGGTTTACAAGGCTACACGAAGCCAAGCTATATCAGTGACACTGACTGGGACACAGCCGAAGGTTCAACTCTAGGCAACATTAACTTTTTAGAATCAGACGGCGGTGCTTCTGCTGGGGAAATTGTGACCGATTTGGTTCGCGAGGGCAACAATCTCGCTGGTCGCGGCAACATTGGCCACCGCGGGTTAATCCTCTCAGCGCGGGCAACGCGAATGGGGATCGGTGCAGCTTATGGTACGGAAAATAATGTGCTTTATTCAGTTGAACATGGTCTATTTGCTGACGATATTTTACGCAAGCCGGTAAAGAGCCGGGTAATTTATCCAACTAGTGGTGTTTTCCCATATGAATTAGTCGGCCACAGCACCCCGTGGTCTTATTCAACTACTATGCAAATCACTGGTCAGCCGAAGATCTACATTACGGATTTAACTACCAAGAAAAAGTATCGCGCTACGCAGGTGCGCAACTTTGGCACATCCCTCTATGGCGATGGCTTCACGACCACGATTAGCTACTATCCTGGCAAAACCAAGCTGGTCAACACTCATAAGTACCGCGTACAAATTGGTAAACATGACAGCTACAGCTTCAGATTTTTCCGGCAAAACAGCCGCTTAAAAGCGAAGCAAATTGTAAAACATCACAAGTAAAAAAGGCTGAAACAGTTATAATTGCAACTGTTTCAGCCTTTTTAACTCTCTATTTTCAAAATAGTATCGCTTTTTCACTATTCCTTAGATAAAATAAAAACAGGTCTTGATACAACGGTTAGCTACCGTTAAGACTTAGTAACTTAGCATGGCTACACACCCCTCAATATTTCTTAAGTTACGGAGGTGACAGCTATGCGACATAGAATAGACTGGAGGAGTAGGTCTCCCATTGATTACTTGGGCTATCGCCATTGCGATTGTGTTGAATGCTTTAGGCATTTTTGTCATTCGTTTGGTCATTGCGTACGCGATAACAAAAAAAGCTAATCACAAGGATTAGCCGAAACCTAGTCATCTTAAGTTACGATTGGAGTTAGCGACTGGCACTCGCTAGCTCCTTTTCTTTTACTATTGTAATATGATTTTTTAGTTATTTCAATGAAAGTATTACTTTGCATATCTTCAAAACATACTATAGCCCAAATTCTTTTGCTGCTCCATAATCTTTACTTCAGTTCTAATAATCGCCTTTTTCTCCGCTTCCACTTCCAGCGTCGCAAAGCGCAATGAATCAGCAATTTATTATACCAAGCATAATTATGCTTCATATAATTATACGCAGTCGAAAAATTCTCCAATTGATCCGCATCAATGAATTGATTCCGCGTCCAATGCCAATCGCGGGTCGGATAATGCAAAATTTTTACGCGGACTACTCGGCCCACCGTGATAATAGCGCGATCGTGGCGATAACGCGTCCGGGCAACATTGAGGTAGCTACCGATTAATGTATTGCGCCAGTATTGATTATGCAAATAATTTTTCTCCCAGAGTAAGGCCTTGCGCAACACCTTGGAAATACAATACCACTCACGCTTGCCGTTAGGTAACTCAACCAAACACCAAAGATATTGGCGCCTCTTTGCCATTCAATTCACCTCAACCTAATTAACATCGGCTTTAATTATACCGCTATTTACCAAGCTATTCAGCTTAATAACCCCAATAATTTTCAGTCTAGAGAAAATTATGACGAAAAATCTAAAAATTTTCAGTACAGAGAAAATTACTGCAAAAAAAGCAAGCATCAGTCTGCTTGCCTAACATTCCTTAATTTAATTTTCTACAACACTCTCTTAGCGATCGTTGGTTGATAGTAACTAGAAACGGTTTGTAAAATTGTACCTTGTTCAGGTGTAGCTGCGTTGACATATTGGTTATTACCAATATAAATTGCCACATGATATGGTGCTGTGGTCGAACCCCAGAAGACCAAATCACCTGGTTGCAAACTATCTAATGAAACAGTTTGACCGACCTTAACTTGATCATAAGTGGTTCTTGGTAAGTTCACACCAGCAGCTTTTTGGTAAACATATTGTACTAAACCGGAACAGTCGAAGGAATCTGGTCCCTCTGCACCCCAAACGTAATTCTTGCCCAATTGCTGCTTAGCTAAAGCTACAATCGAAGCAGCTTTACTGCTTGCTTGCGTTGAAGAAGTCTTAGTTGTATTTTGCGTCTTCTTGACGGCGGTGTTAACAATTTGTTTAGCCTTTTTAACCTTGGCTGCCTTCTCAGCCTTCTTTTGCGTCTCTGTTTTGGTGGCTACGGCTGCATTTTTTTTATTGACAGTAGTTACTGTCTTGGTTGCTTTTTTGGTAGTAGTCTTTTTAGCTGTTGGCGCTTGTGAAACTTGCGTCTTGTTACCAGGAGTAACATCAACAGTATAGCGTGCTTCAATCCATTCACGCGTACCAACCTTGTACCACAAGTTGCCTTTCTTATCGAGCGCAGTGTCAGCTACGTTCCAGACCGTGCCATCTTTAGCACGATAGCCCATGAACCGACCATTTTCATAGTTGGTCCAAATATTCAGACTCTTACCTGGCAAATAGCTAATCTTAACTTGCTTAATTGCCGTAAAATTAGCTGCACGAACGGTTTTCATCGACGTGATTGCAGAAACACCTGTAACAGTAAGTGCTGCAGCTGCTCCTACCTTAAAAAATTTATGTTTCATAATTAATCCCCTTGGTAGCGAAAGCTGTGAATATTTTCACTAATTACCCACTTTTATACTTAACGCCTTCATTATTGCATGTTCCACGACAAGAATCAAATTAGAACATTACAATGTTACAAAAAAAGACGAATTACCATGTAATCCGCCTTAATTAGTCGTTATTTTATTTAGTTTAAAACACGTTTAGCAACGCTTGGATAGAAGTAACTACTCAAAGTTTGCTTAATTACGCCTTGACCAGGAGTAGCAGCGTGAATGTATTGGTTGTTACCAACGTAGATACCTACGTGATATGGAGCACTTGCACTACCCCAGAAAAGCAAGTCACCTGGTTGGAGGTTGCTCATTGAGACGGTTGAACCTTGCTTAACTTGGTCATAAGTGGTTCTGCCCATCTTTACACCTGCAGCGTTTGAGTAAACATATTGTACTAAACCTGAGCAGTCAAATGAGTTAGCACCATTGGCACCCCAAACATAAGGCTTACCTAATTGTGATGAAGCTAAAGTAATAACCGCTGAAGCATCCCCAGTTGCTTGGGTTGACTTCTTAACCTTCTTGGTCTTCTTAACAGCTTGAGCCTTGCTTGAACTAGCATCAACAGTGTATTGAGCTAAAATCCATTGTCCTTCACCGATTTGGTACCAAGTACGACCTTTCTTGTCAGTCTTAGTATCAAGAACATTGTATGTAGCACCATGTTGGGCACGTACACCAGTAAAATGACCGCCATTGTAGTTATCCCAGATGTTAATTCCGTAGCCTGCAACGTAGTTGATCTTTACTTTAGTAGTAGCGGCTTGAACAGTAGCATTAGTTGAATCTGGCTTTACAGTATTTACTACAGCTACACCGGTCAGAGTTAATGCAGCAGCTGCAGTAACTTTTACGAAATTGTTCTTAATATTCATCAAATTCTCCTATTATGTTTTTTAAGTAACATCATTAGATTCACTAAATTTGGTAACGAAAATATAAATTTATCGGAAAATCTTTAAATTTCTTTAACGCATTTAACAAAATCTATAATAATGTTCTTATGTTACATTACTGTTACAAAAGTAATACTGATTTAATAAATATTACGTTTTTATCAAAAAATAGAAAAAACAGCTAAGGAATTTTCCTTAACTGTTATCTTAAATATTCATTTTTAGGAGACTAACACGTTTAGTCGATTACGCGCTTAGCTGATGATGGGTAGAATGAAGCTAAAGTTTGTTGCTTAACATTTTGACCAGGAGCTGGAGCGTGAACAAACTTACCGTTACCTACGTAAATACCTACGTGATAGTTACCCCAGAATAACAAGTCACCCTTCTTAAGCTTCTTAGTTGATACTGAAACGCTCTTACCAAGGGTAATTTGTGAGTAAGTAGTTCTTGGCAGAGTTTTGTTAATTGCATTCTTGTAAACGTAGCTAGTTAAACCTGAGCAGTCAAAACCACTAGGACCTGTAGCACCCCAGATGTAAGGCTTGCCGATTTGCTTCTTAACAAGCTTAACAACTGCATCACGCTTCTTAGTAGTAGCTGATTCCTTCTTAACTGAACTTGAATCAGGCTTGGTAGTTTCAAGATCTGTAGTTGAGTTGTTAGTATTGATAGTAGTGCTTGAAACATCATCAGCGTGAACAGCTGGAACATTGATCATTGAAATACCGGCAAAGAATACTGATAAAGCTGCAGTGTATTTTACTAAAGTACGTCTAAAATTCAAAATTAATTGTCTCCTCTAAAAATTACTAAATTTGTTTTTTGATTTCTCAATCAGTTGACGGTTTATATAATACCGATTGAATGTTACACGAATGTTTCAAAAAAACTACCATCACGTTAAGAAACATGTTAAAAAAACATATTTTATGTAAAAAAAGGAGAAGCAAAATGCTAGCGAAGCTTTGCTACAAGGGCATCGAGCGCGTTTTTAGTTTCTGTTAAATTGTCGTTAACTAAGATATGAGCGTATTGTTTCAAATCTTCAGGTAAAGCATTTAATTCACTGCCGCTAAGTCTTTCTTTAATCTTGGCTGGATCATCGCCCCGCTTTAAAAGGCGCTGTTTCAACTCCTCTTTAGTAGAAGTTGTAACATAAAGAAAATAAGCCTTGTCACCTAGCTGTTCAATGTAGGAATAAATGCCCTTGATATCAACAATTAATGAAACCAGATCACTTTTTTGCCAGGCCAGATTCAAAGCTTCTCGACTTGAGCCATATTGATAAGAGCCGTACTTAATATGCTCAAAAAAGTGCAGCTGGGCAAAAGTTTCATCGGTTTCAAAATGATAAGAAACATTCTGCTTCTCGCCTGGTCGCATTGGCCGCGTAGTATGGGTCAATACGCGTGGAATACCATATTCTTCGGTTAAATATTCTGAAATAGTTGTCTTGCCAGCGCCGCTAGGACCTGCGATAAGAATTATTTTTTTCAAAACCTGATTCTCCCCACTTGAAAATGTTGCTTTTTTATAATAGCATTCTTGTGTTACAAAAGACTAAGACTTTTTCTCGGAAGGGAGATACTAATAATGAAAAAAGCAGACGTAAAAGTTGGTGCAATCGTTGGTGCCAAGTCAGAAGAAGAACTTAAGAAGCCATTCCAAGGCAAAGTTGAAAAAATCTACGAAAATTCTGCTCTCTTAGCAATTACTTCATACGATCCCGTTGATAAAACTGCCATCAGCGACTTAAACAACAAGATCGTTGTTAACTTTAAGAACTTAAAGGCTGCTCGTGCTGCTAAGAACAGCAAAACTGCTTCAACTAATGAAGTTAAGATTGAAAAGATTGCTAAGAAGGACACTGATAAAAAAGAGTCCGACAAAAAGTAAAATTTGATCGAAAAAAGCCCGTGTAATATTTACGCGAGCTCTTTTTTTGCCTAAAATTAGGACATAATTGCGAGAGGAGTTTTTATGAAAGAAAAAACACGTACTGTTTTATTTTGGTTTATTTTAATTCAACCATTTTTGGATCTTTATTGGTTCTACAACGGCAAGCTGGCTGACATTTTGCCCTTCACCTTGCCAACCATCATCAGAATCTTAGCTGTTTTTGTCCTAATCTGCATGTTTTTCAGTCAAAAAAAAAATTGGCAAAAATTGGGGCAAGACAAGTGGCTGATTGTTTATTTAGCTTTATTAATCCTATATTCGATCATCCACTTGATTCATGTCAAAAGCTTCAACAGTGTCAATCCAGATGATTACAACTATTCAACCGTTAGCGAAATCTTCTATCTTATTAGAATGATCTTGCCGCTAATCGTGATCTTCTTTACTAAAGAATTGGACTTCAGCCAAACGCAGTTCCGCCATGTGATTGAGGGGATCAGCGGACTATTTTCCTTCACGATTGTCATTTCTAATCTTTTCGTCATCTCACTGAGAAGTTATGAGACTGGCCCGATCAGCGCCAACATTTTCGAATGGTTTGTTAATCCTAACATCGGCTATTCCCATATGGCTTCTAAGGGCTTCTTCAATTTTGCCAATATGGTTTCAGCAGTTCTCTTTATGTTGGTGCCCTTGATGCTCTACTTTATATTCAGTCATTTTAATTGGCAAATCGTTACCCTGAATGTTGTTCAGGCTTTAGCCATGATTGAATTAGGCACCAAGGTGGCCTTAATCGGCTTAATTGGTGGGATCATCATTGGCATCTTGCTCTATATTTTTCATTTATTCATTGTTAAAGATGTCAAAAAGAACGGCAAGGCAATCGTCGTTGCCCTATTAATTGAGATCGGTACCTTTGCCATCATCCCCTTTGGCCCCGCAATCCAGCGTTACAATTATGAAAAATATTTAGCCCAACAATCTGATAATTCTTTAACCCAAGCCAAAAAAGAATTGTCTGCTGGCCTTAAAAAATATCCGAAGGGGCAAAAACGCAAAGAATTTTTAACCAACTTCATTGAAGAGCATTACCAAGACTACGCTCTTAATAAGAAGTTCGTCTACAAAAGTTACCCTTACAAATACGACCCAGAATTTTGGCTTAAGATCATGAACGAACCGGGCACTGCCAGAATGCAAAACCGTCACGTAGAACAGGCTATGCTTGATCAAGTAGTCAAGACCAACAATAACCGCCTCGACAAGTTCTTGGGCATTTCTTACACTCGTGAGACGAATATCTTCAACCTAGAGCGGGACTTTACCAGTCAGATTTATTCTCTGGGCTGGATCGGGATGCTGCTCTTCATCGGGCCTTATGTAGTGATTATGCTCTATGCTTTAATTAAATGGCTGCTGCACAAAGAAAAACGTACTTATCTGATCAGTTCGATGCTGCTTTCAATTGCCTTTATGATCTTTGCTGCCTTCTTGTCAGGCAACGTAATGGACTTCTTAACCGCCAGCTTTATTTTGGCCTTTGTTGAAGGAATTTTATTAGCGAATGTAACTAAAAAAGAACAAACTGAATAATGCAAAAAAGATTAGGTTTTTTCGCCTAATCTTTTTTACTACTATTTTTTTACTATTTTCCTTGTTTGATAAAACTTTCATCAGGTATCCGGATTAGGTAATAGCGCGTTGCCAAATGACCGGCATGCATCCCGATGCCATTTTGCCAATTCCGCTTGTATCTAGCCGTATAAATTGCGACGTAAGCCCGTTGGTACTTCCTATCCATCTTCGTCAATTCCTTCTTCACATAAGGAATCTTCTCGGCATTCACATCAAGTGAAGTATTCCCATAAGCAATCGAAGCATAATCACTGCCAACCGTCACCTTGCTGCCGGCACGATAAAAGGTATAAGTTTGTGAGCCATATTTTTTCTTGGCTGAATTAATCGTCACATAGCTTGAATTACCTGCTCCCGTGCGCATAATCAACGGTTCATACTTCACGCTTGAAGTAATACGATTAGCATCTTCTAGGTCTGGATTGTCCATAAAAGTTTGATTGAACATCCACCCTGCTGCAACTAACAGCACTACAATTTCCACAATATTAAGGACCATATTAGGCCAACTAAAGCGTTTATGCTGCTTGATAATCATCTTAATCCGTCTTTGACGAATGTTTTGGACGATAAAAACTAAATAAAGAATGATGGCAACCCAAATTAGGATCCCAATGATATTCCAGCTGAACATATGTCGTCCTCCTTTTTCTCAATTATATGGTAAAAAAAGCAAAATTTGAATAGGATAATAATTGAATCCTTACCCAAATAGTGAGAAGATGTAACCAGTACATTAGATTTATTAGGGAACATTATGGTAGCAATAGCTTTTTATTCAATTACTGGGCAAACAGAACGTTTTATTGAGAAACTGCAACTGCCAGCCCATCAAATCGACGATGCCAACCCTAAGTATGATATGGGAGAACATTATATTTTAATCGTTCCTGCATACCAAGACTTTATGATGGATTCAGTCGTTGATTTTTTAACGTATATAGACAACAAGAAAAATATTATAGGAATTATCGGTTGTGGCAACCGAAACTTTAACGACCTCTTTGCTCAAACTGCCAAAAAGATCGCGGCAACATTGAAGGTACCGATCTTGTATCTTTTGGAATTTAGTGGTACTAGCGAAGATGTTAAAAACGTACGCAAAATCGTCCAAGATCTTTCTGCTGGTGAGAGTACTAAGACGGTCCAAAAGCCTAAAGAATTACGTGGGAATATCAGCTTTTTGAGTGATTTTAGAGATTAAATATGACTGAAAAATATTACAAAGCAATTAACTGGAATGACATGGAGGACCGAGTAGATAAGTCTGCTTGGGCCCGCCTGAATGATATCATTTGGGAACCGCGTCATGTTCCAGTTAAAGAAGACAAAAAAGAATTTTTACAATTAGATGAGCCAGTGCAAGAAGCGTTGCTTCGAGCATTTGGAGCATTAACTTTTTCATCTGGACTCCAAATGAAAAACGGACTAGAACAGATTAAGGTAGATGCCATCACCCCAGAAGAATCAGCAGTATTGAATGCCTTGCAATATTTAGAGTCAATTGCCAACAAGGGTTACAGCTATGTAATTCATGAATTGACTGACTCCGAAAAGGTTAAGAACACTCTTGATTGGGCTGATGATAATCCTTATTTACAAAAGAAGATCCATACTTTGAACCGAATCTATCAAGGCGGGGATGCTTTACAAAAGAAGGCTGCCGATGTAATTTTAGAGACAGCTCTCTACCACTCTGGTTTTTATGCTCCACTTTACCTGTTTGGACAAGGCAAGATGGTTCGAACCGCTGAAATCGTTAAGTTAGCCTTAAGAGGTACTTCCTTTGGTGGAATTTATCCAGGCTACAAGTTCCGCCTTGGTTATAAAAAGTTAGGCAAGACCGAGCAAGTTGAATTGAAACAATGGATTGACGATTTGTACCAGAAACTTGTTGCTAATGAAGAAAAGCATATTGAATTAATGTATGAAGGTACTGGCTGGGCTGATGATGTGAAGCACTACCTTTACTACAGTGTTAACAAGACTTACCTCAATTTGGGCTTCCAAGCTAAGTATCCTGATACTGCCGACACCATCAATTCAACCATTGAAAAAGGTGTTATCAAGAGTGCCGTGTTTGAAGACTTCTTCTTCTACACTAACGACCACTCGTTAACTAAGTTTAAAGAAATTAAGTAACAAAAAACGCGCAAAGGAATTAATTTAGCACTTCAAATTATTTTAATTGGAGTTGCTATAGCCATTTTCAATCCTTGGTATTACATTACTGGCTTAGTATGTTTATTATTTGCAATTAGAGGCTTAGTAATATATCTAAAATTACTTGCTAAAGAATAGAACACATTACTAGTTTCCCAATAGATACTAAAAGGCAACCAATCGGTTGCCTTTTTACTTACTTCTTGCTTGTTTTCTTTTTACTAGTAGTCTTTTTCTTGTTTGTAGTTTTCTTAGTAGTCTTCTTAGCCGTGGTCTTTTTCTCTGTTTCTTTCTTTTCTGGCTTCTTATATTCACGCACCGTGGTTAATTTTTCAATAATTGCTTCGACTAATTGATCAACTACCTTAGCGGTATCTTGCTCAGTCTCTTCTTCAGTAGCTAATTGATCAATGCGAAAACCAGAAACATTAACATATTCTGACCGTGTTTCAAAATAAACATTTAACGGGTATTCTTGGCCTTCATCAAAAAAGTTAGCGATTCGCTTGTAATTACTATAAGGCAAATTGATGATGTTTGTCTCTAAGCTAAAGGTAACTGGACGCTGGCCAGTTACTGCTAATTGCGTTTGAATCAAAGAATTATGCTTAAAAGCAGCGACCACTTCTTTGATCATCTTTTCAGCATAAGGTTTAATTTTACTTTTTGATTTACTAATATCCGCATATTTGACTGTTTCAAGATCTTGAATATAATCTTGATTTTCAATTTTTTCGTTGAGAGCTTTTAAATTAATTTCCAAAATAAACTTTCCTTTTTTGTTGATTATAATTCCAAAATACTACAAAAAAATTATTTGTCACCCTTTTTCAAGGTTTAGCCCAGTATTTTTATTCTTTATTTGCTAAAATTAAGGACATGAACAAGCAAAAATTTAATTTTAAATACTTATTTTTACTCATTCCCATCACGTTAATTCTCATTATAGGATTGATTTACCTTTTTAACAAAAATAAAATCGATACTGAACTTGATTGGATGACCATGAAAGAAGAACAGCGGCTTAACGTGCCACTTGAAAATCAATTGCCAGACCTGCCTAACGGCTGCGAAGTCACTAGTCTAGCGATGCTTTTAAAATATTACGACATCAATGTCAGTAAATATGACCTCGCTGATAATATTGCTCACGTTGATTCCTTTACTGATAATGGTAAATATCGGGGTAATCCTAACCAGGGCTTCGTCGGTCACATGTCAATCGCCAATGCCGGCTGGTGCGTTTATCATGGTCCTTTATTTGATGTTGCTCGCAAATACACCAACCATATCGAAGACGCCTCCGGTAGCAATTTTCTAGCTATTCTTAAATTAGTCTCTGATGGGCATCCCGTCTTGATTATTACGACAATCAATTTTAATCGAGTTAATAATATGCAAACTTGGGAAACTAGTACCGGCAAGGTTAATGTCACACCATCATCTCATGCTTGTGTAATTACTGGCTACAATAAGCGCAAAAAGCTGATTTACGTAAATAATCCTTATGGCATTAAGAATCAAGCGGTGAACTGGCATCATCTGGAACTAAGCTACGACCAGCAAGGCCGCCAGGCTCTTTATCTCAAATAAGGCATCAAAAAAGGACAAGCTTTATGGAAAGCTTGTCCTTAACTCAAGGCACATGCAAATTGCATATGTGGACGTTTAAACTGTTCACATCAGTGCGTCCACCATCAGCACTTCCCGTGCTTGCCACTTAAGGCGGATGTCCTCTATCTCATAAATATACGCATCTCGCGTTCATTAATCGACTCGTCAATGATCTATTGTACTATTTTTTATGTTTGATGTACAGTCTAGCGTTTTTGAAATGACGATATTTAAATTTATAAAAAGCTTCAGTACACATCGTTGAAAGCAAGAAGCCTAAAGCAATGGCTCCCGTAACAATCGCGACCCGCAAAAGCAACTCTTCGCCTTGACTGTAATTACCAGCAACTAAAGCCCGAACAGCTTGGTAAGCAGGTACGCCTGGAACTAAAGGCACTAAGGCTGGAATGTTGAAGACGGTAACTGGGCTTTTTTTGATGCGCGCAAAAAATAAACCTAAAATTCCGATTAAAAAAGCTCCGATCAAGTTAGAGGCCATGCGCCCTAATCCCCAGCGAAAGCAAAACCAATAAGCCATCCAACCAACTACTCCGCTAATTCCTGAGAAATTAAGGTCACGGTGGGGGACATTAATTATCAGAGCAAAACCCACAGAAGCAACATAAGAAAAGACGACATTAATAATAATTTCTAACCAAAATGGCATTTTTACGCCCCCATGAATTTAAGCACAATTGCCACGCCGCCGCCCAAAGCCAGAGCAGTCAACACAGCTTCACACATTCGGACAATTCCTGATAATAAATCGCCCATAAACAGATCTCGCAAGGCATTGGTAATCGCTAATCCGGGAACCAAAGTCATCAAAGCCCCAATCAAAATATTATCCGTAATCATTTGTGAATTAAAATGATTAAGTACCACAGCTAAAGTCCCCATGACCATCGCCGCAATTAATTCGGATAAAAAGCGAACTTTAGTATATTTTTTAAACTCGCAATATGCCCAAAAGCCAACTGCCCCTACTAGCGCTGCGCCAGGAAAATCAACCCAATCATAATTGTCCATAAATAAAACCATCAATGTTGCCGACAAAACAGCGGCGCCGACTATCTGTAGCCACATTGGAAAAGCAGGTGCTTGCGCAACTAAAGTAATCTTATGACGCAACTGCGAAAGTGTAATTTTTTTAACCGCAAACTGCCGGGACAAATTGTTAACCCGGTCAACCAATTCCAAATTAATATTCCGATCGCGAATTTGCTTCATTTGGCTCAACCTGCCGCCATCTAAGCTCATAAAAATACAAGTAGGCGTCGCAAAAACACGTGGGTCTCCAATTCCAGCATTACGCGCAATTCTCAACATAGTATCTTCAACCCGATACATTTCACTACCACCTTCGATCATCAAGCGGCCGGCAGTCAAACAAATATCCATTACTTCTTGATAAAATTGATCATCCCGCTTCTCAGCCATAATTTTAGCCTCAGTTCATCGTTTCAATATCAATAGTTTTATCAACCCAATCGCCACGGAAGAAGTCACGTTCGTGGCTTACAATAATTACTCCACCTGGGAAATTAACGATCGCTTTGCGCAAAGCATCCTTGGTATCGTTATCCAAGTGGTTAGTCGGTTCATCAAGGAAAAGCAAGTTAGCTGGTTCAAATTGCATCTTGGCTAATTTTACCTTTTCCTGTTCCCCACCAGAAAGTTCCTTAAGCGGACTCATTGCTTGTTGCGCCGTCAAACCCATCCGGGCCAAAGCTTGGCGCAATTCCTTAGGCTTCTTGCGTTCAAACTCTTCTTGCAAATATTGCAGCGGCGTCATATTGCTGTTAGGCCAAGTTAAATCCTGCTTGAAGTAAGCCAACTTAGCGGTAACTGACAATTCATATGAGCCATAAATCGGCTTTAATTGTCCAAGCAAAGTCTTAAGCAAAGTCGTTTTACCAATTCCGTTAAAACCAGTAATGGCAACTTTCTCGTCGCCACCAACTGAGAAATTGAAGGCTGATTTGACCAAAGCATGGCCGTAGCCAATTACTAAATCCTGCGTTTGCAATAATAAATTCGAAGCTGTTGCGACATATGGGAATTCAAACCGGGCTTTGCGGTTATTCTTTGGCGGCGTCAAAACGTCCATCCGCGCTAATTGCTTTTCCCGTGATTTAGCACTTTTGGCCCGTGTACCAGCCTTATTCTTACGAATATAGGCCTCAGTCTTGGCAATCTTGCGTTGTTGATTAGCGTATGCCTTCAAGTAGGTCTCTCGGTTAGCTGCTTTTTGCCGCAAAGCTTGCTTCAAAGTACCGGTATAACGCGTAATGGTGCCAAAATCAATATCGATAATACAATTAGTAATTCGATCCAAAAAGTCATAATCATGACTAACAACAATAAAAGCACCATCAAAATTATTCAGATAGTCAACTAACCAATCAATATGCGAAACATCAAGATAGTTAGTCGGTTCATCCAAGACCAAGACATCAGGACTTTGCAAAAGCAGTTTAGCCAAAATAATCTTAGAACGTTGACCACCAGATAATTTAGAAACATCGTGGTCATAGCCTAGATCAGCTAGACCCAAACCTGAAGCAACTTGTTCAATCTCAGTATCAATATCATAAAAATTATTTTCTTCTAAGTAGGTCTGCACCTTGCCTGCCTTTTCCAGCAAGGCATCATCACCATTTTCAGCGTATTTGGTGTAAAGGTCATTCAGTTCTTTTTCTTTTTGAAACAACTGATCAAATGCTGTGCGCAAAAAACCGCGGATCGTAACGCCCGGCGCTAATTTGGCATACTGATCCAAATAACCAACATCAATCTTATTTTGCCAGGTTACTTGCCCATCATCAGGTAAGATTTCACCAGTCAAAATTTTAATTAAAGTTGACTTGCCCACACCGTTTTGACCCGTAACGCCCATGTGGTCTTCCTTGTTAAGCACAAAGTTAGCGTCTTCATATAAAGTTTTATCAATAAAACTCTGACTTAAATCTTTAACAGTTAATAAACTCATTTTCCATCCTTTAATTATTATTCAGCTGATTCGTGTTCTTTTTCATAATTTTGGAGCGCATCAAGCACACGAGGCCAATAACGTTTAGGCAAAATTAATTGCAAGTGGTCGTGATAAATCGGAAAATCACTGGCCTTCATACCGGTAATTTTAGCCAATTCTTGATCAGTCAGCTTATATTTATAAACAATACGCTTAATTTCGACTGAAGCATGTCCTCTGAAATAAGACAAGCCGAAGAAAAAGATGGCAAAAACACCAGCTAGAATAATTGATAGCTGCAAATTCATTCTAAAGCTGTGCAAACAAATAAAAAATACGGCGATAAAAGAAATTATAGCTGAAATTATGCCGTAAATAACCGGAAATATTGATTCTTTTTCTTTCTTTTGCATAATCTTTTCCTTCCTAATTGAGACTTAGTAACTTTACGAACTTAGCAAAAATTGTTAAAGTTTGCAAGATACGACGTTTTCATTATTTTTCACATAAATTAAGTATACTTGGCAGAAATGAAATTGCACGAAGAAAGAAGAAAAAATGAGTAAAGAAAAGCAAAAGTACTATTTCTCCCCACTTCATTTTCAACAACAGGACTTAAACATTGAACTAGTTTTGCCCCAAGTTCAACAAGCTGAGACACTTTATCAAGCGATTAAACGCGATCGAAAACAATTGGGCAAATGGTTAGCCTGGGCTAATCATTTGCATTCTGCTAGTGATGAAGCAAAATTTATTAAGCAAATCCAAACCCGCATGTCCCAACAGACAATGCTCGTGCTCACCATTTTGGTCAATGGCGAACCTAGCGGCATGATCGACTTGCATAAGTTAGTGCCCAATAAAAAAGCCGAAATCGGCTATTGGCTGGCTAGCAAATATCAAAGTCGCGGCATTGTTACTAAGAGTGTAACGACGTTATGCCAGTATGCCTTTAGTGAATTGAATTTGCAATATATTGATCTGCTGGTTGCCGTTAGCAATGACAAAAGTAGCAATATTGCCAAGCGTTGCGGGTTTAAATTAATGGGAATTGAGCCAAAGTTGATTAATGATCATGACGGGCAAATTTTCAGATTAATTCGCTGTTAAAACCAACTCGTCAAATCTTTAATAACGAAAAAGATAATTGGAACTAGCAGTGATGGTAAAAAATTTAGCGTTTTGACATCACGAATTTTTAATAAGGCCAAGCCAGAGCAGGCAATCAAAAAGCCACCAACAATGGAAATCTCGGTTACCAGTGGACCCGTGAAAAAGCTAGCCGACAGAAATTTAGCAACCAAGTAAATACTACCCTGCCAGCAAAATAGCACTGGAGCAACAACGAGCATCCCCCAGCCAAAGCTTGCGCCAAAAACCATCGAGGTCACAAAATCCAACGTTGCATTAGTAAACAACATCGTATAGTCACCCTTAACTGCGGCAATTACTGGTCCCACAATTGACAAGGCACCAATACAACAAAGCAAAATTTCGGTGGCCAGACCTTTGCCTAAGTTTGATTTGCCTGTCTTTTCTACTAAGCGATCAAAATGACCAGAAATATCCCAAGCCGTGCCGCATAAACCACCAAGGGCTAAGCTGACAATAAATAAAACCGGATAATGACTCTTGGGCATATTATTAGTGACATTTTCCCAGCCAATTCCTAGAGCTGCCAACCCCATCGCAATAAAGAGCACATCTTCAAATCGTTTGTTGATGCCTTTTTTCAAAAAACAGCCAATACTAGTTCCTACTAATAAAGCCAATGTATTTACAATTGTTCCAATCATCCTTCTCACCTCTTAAGCTTATTTTACCGCAGAAAAAAAGTATCCTTGTCGGATACTTTTTCTATTTACCAGTGAAAATGCCAACCACTGCTTGATGATGAACTTGAACTAGACGAACTGCCCGTTCCTGTTCCTTCACCATAGCCAGAATTAGAACCGCCGGCTGGCTTATCCTGATTTTGATCATAAATTTGATAATTCGTAAAGGCTTGCGGATCGTCCCACTTAATGTGGTTATTTTGATCATTTAATTCATTTTGCCGCGTTTCTTCATTGTTCAACGTTTGCGTTGGCAAGTTCAAGTTCTTGCGCACACGATCAGAAGTCTTTTGCAATTCCTTAGTTGAAGCAACTTGAATCGAAGAACCGTCAATCCAGGCATCATGACCTTGAATATAGCTGCTCTTCATATTTTTCATACAGCCACGATAATTCAACGCCAAGCTTAACATATCGTTGAAGGTCAAATTAGTTTTCACATACTTATTAAAGACATCAACTAGCTGGCGGTAATTACTGATGGTATTAACTGACATGGCCTTGTGGGCAATTGCCTCAATTACTTGACGCTGGCGCATCTGACGACCATAGTCACCACGCGGATCTTCTTTTCTCATCCGCACATAAGCTACGGCATGGCGGCCATTCAGGTGCTGTTTTCCCTTGTGGAAATCACACCAGTCATATGAAAAGTCAAACGGCACATTCACGTCAACACCGCCAACTGCATTAACTAAGCTCTTCAATGCCTTCATATTAACTTCAAGATAATAGTTGATTGGCACATTAAGCATGGACGAGACCGTCTTCATACTTGATTCGTGTCCGCCAATTTCATAAGCAGAGTTCACCCGGAACATAAAGTATTTGTCGCCTGGATCGCCCTTAATATCTGCTAAAGTATCACGTGGAATTGAGGTCATCGTTGCCGAGTTCTTTTGCGGATTAGCCGTTGCTAAAATCATGGTATCCGAATTTCCCCGATCATGCCGGCCTTCAATTCCTTGGTCAACTCCCAATACTAAAATTGAAATTGGCTGTCGATTAGCAATTTTAGCTGAAGTAGCAGTATTGCCGCCGTTTTTGCCATCAATCACGCTGTGAACAGTAAAATACATATGCGCTGTCCAGGCTACGCCGAAGCACACAGCCAACAAGGCTACCACGCCAACTAGTCGAGCCAAGAAATTCCCTGGTTTTAACGCTGACGCATCTACCGCAAATGCACGATTACGGTGAAGATTAAGCGATGAACGACGAGCACGATAATCTTCTCTTCGTTTTGGATTTTGGTCCATTCTTTTGATCTTTTCCCTTCGAAATTAATACAAGTTAGTTTATTTGTATCACTTTTCGTCTATAGATAAAATAAAAATACCGATAATTAATAATAACTTATTTTTTGCGAAAGATAGCATAACAAGCTAAGATGTATACAAATTGAAATAATTATGGAGGAAA
Organism: uncultured Lactobacillus sp.; assembly: GCF_947367125.1. Taxonomy (GTDB): domain Bacteria; phylum Bacillota; class Bacilli; order Lactobacillales; family Lactobacillaceae; genus Lactobacillus. The sequence goes on along the minus strand of NZ_CANBCQ010000006.1, from coordinate 28,246 downwards.
ATTATGGCGATACCAAACAGAAATGAAGTCCCAGAAGAACTTAAGTGGGATTTGACCCGAATTTTTAAAAATGATGAAGACTGGGAACAGGCCTATGCAGCTGCCCAAGAAAAAGTCGATCAACTCGGTGAATTAAAAAGCACATTAGTAAAATCTGGCAAGGATTTGTACGAAGGTTTAATCAAGATTTTGGCCGTTAAGCGCGAGGTGGAAAATATTTATGTTTATGCCACCATGTCCAGTGATGTTGATACGGCTAATTCACATTATCTAGGCTACGTCAGCCGAGTACAAAGCTTAGCTAACCAATTCGAAGCCGCTACTAGTTTTATTAACCCAGAAATCTTGAGCATCCCTAGTGACAAGCTAGCTGAATTTAAGCAAGCTGAACCAAGACTAAAGAATTACGCTCACTACTTGGAAATGATTACTAATAAGCGCCCTCACACCCTGCCAGCTGAACAAGAAAAATTAATCGCTGACGCTGGGGATGCTTTGGGCGTTTCCGAAAATACTTTTAACGTTTTGACTAATTCCGACATGGAATACGGCTACGTCCAAGATGACGATGGCAATATGGAACAATTGTCCGACGGTTTGTACTCATTATTAATTCAATCACAAAACCGTGACGTCAGAAAAGGTGCCTTTGATACGCTCTATGCCACATACGGTCAATTTCAAAATTCGCTAGCTTCAACCTTGTCCGGCGTTGTGAAAAAGCACAACTATAACGCTAAAGCACACAAATATAACTCTGCTCGCCAAGCTGCCTTAGCTGCAAATGGCGTACCTGAAGCGGTTTACGATACTTTAATCAAGGAGGTTGATTCTCACCTTGACCTGCTCCACCGTTATGTTGCTTTGCGTAAGAAGATCTTGAGCCTAAAAGATCTACAAATGTGGGACATGTATGTGCCGCTAACTGGGAAGCCTTCTCTTTCTTATGACTTTGAAGAAGCGAAGGAAGTTGCTAAAAAAGCATTGAAGCCATTGGGCGAAGACTACTTAAAGCATGTTGACTACATCTTCAATAACCGCGTAATCGATCCGGTTGAATCAAAAAATAAGGTAACTGGGGCTTATTCTGGTGGTGCTTATGATACTGACCCATATGAACTGCTCAACTGGGAAGATAATATTGACTCACTTTATACCTTGGTTCACGAAAATGGTCACTCCGTGCACTCTTGGTACACCCGTAATACCCAGCCTTACGTTTATGGCGACTACCCAATCTTCGTGGCCGAAATTGCTTCAACTACTAACGAAAATATTTTGACGGAATACTTCTTAGACCACATTACTGATCCCAAGACACGTGCGTTCATCTTGAACTACTACCTCGACTCATTCAAGGGAACTTTGTTTAGACAAACGCAATTTGCAGTCTTTGAACAATTTATCCATGAAGCAGACGCTAAAGGTGAACCATTGACTGCCGATATTTTAGATGATGTCTATGGTCAAATTAACCAGCACTACTACGGCGATAGTGTTGAGCCAGGCGGCGACATTGCCTTAGAATGGTCACGAATTCCGCACTTCTACTACAACTTCTACGTTTACCAATATGCGACTGGTTTTGCCGCTGCAACGGCTTTGGCAAATAAGGTGGTGCACGGCAGTCAAGCTGACAGGGATGCCTACCTTAGCTTCTTGAAGGCTGGTTCAAGTGATTATCCAACCGAAATCATGAAACGCGCCGGCGTTGATATGACTAAGCCTGATTACTTGGAAGATGCATTCAAGACTTTTGAAAAGCGGTTGAATGAATTTGAAAGCTTGATTGAGAAGTAAATTATCACGCTAATATAAAAAATCGATATCATTTCGTAAGATTTGATATCGATTTTTTTGTTGATGATACTTATTTTTATTTAAATTGAACCTGTTAGACCTGCATCCCGCCATTTATTGGAATTTTCGTTTAACTTTAGCTGTAATTCAGTTAATGGTTGAGGCAGCTTGAAATTATGTGACAATGAATAATTATTCAAATCACGTTTCAAATCAAAGATTACTTTATCAAGGTTAACGCCTTGCTCCAAATTGCTTAGAGCGTGATTGATTAACGCTACTGCTGCACTATCATCTGCAACTTTTTGCTTTACTTTTACTAATTGTGCTTTCAACTGCTATGAAAAATGTAAGCAACTGTATGACTATGTTCTATTTTCATACATTTTGGACTATTTGTGCCTTCCATTTCTCTTACCAACGTCTACGCTAGTATTCCGATATTTCAATTTAGAAGTAATCGCATTGACTAGCTCTTTTGGCATCTTTTCGGACGTAGCCTCGCCCGCAATTATCTTATAAGGCTCGATTTAACTCTGGATGCTTTACTAGCAGCGTTAGGTTGGCCATGGCATTTTCGTCGCGATCAACCTTTTTATTGTAATTAGGACAGCTAGGATTATAACAGACAAACTCGTTATGCTTGGTGCCATGCTTTTTATTGCCCTGCAGCGTGATCTTTTCATCGCCTTTTTTGACCAAGCCGCATGCTGCGCATCTTTGCGTTGATGGATATAGCTTGTTGGCAATAATCAGTTCTTTACCATACCATTCGCATTTATATGTTAAAAGCTTTCTAAACAAGCCAAACATGCTTCGATGCATGCCTTTTGAAGCCACATGGCTCATAAGCATGCCTTTGACTCCCAGATCTTCAATCGCTATTTGATCGTAATTGTTTACCAGTTCAGTAGTAAATTTATGCATTAAATCCGTTTGAATGTTTTGGGCACGCTGATAGGATGCCTGAAGCTTGATTCTCGTCTTCAAGTATTTCTTGCTTTGCGCACCTTTAATTCTACCGTTGACTGTTCGCTTCTTTGCCAGCTGCTTTTGATAATGCTTTATTTTGCTGTATGTTTTGGTCAAAGACTTAGAAATAATCAAAAGCTGACCATCTTCATAATTGAAATGGCCTACGTTTATATCTACCCCGGTCGCTTTGCCTGTTTTCTTTTTGATTTCGAACCTATCTTTGGGGATCTTATATGGAATTGCCACATAATACCTATCCCTTACTCGATAGAAAGACATTGTTCCTGTAGGATAATCAAAAGGCTTTTCTGACAATTTTATTGGTTGCCAATTTGCTTTCAACCCTTGAGGCTTTTCCAAAACCAGCTTGCCATTAACAATTCTAGCTTGGTCGCTCTTGAAGCCTTGCTTGGGAGCCCGCTTAGATTTAAATTTAGGCTTGCCCCAATCTTTTTGAGCCTTATTGAAAAAATTTTGCCAGGCTTTGCCCAAATCCTGTACGGCTAGCTGCAATAGATGGGCTGAATAGCTAAATTGCCAGTCTTCTTTTTCTGCCACTAGTTTATTCCTGATGGCTTTCCAATTAGGCGCAGGATAGCTGGCAAGCATTTCTTCTTGTTCGGCAGTAAATTTGCGTTGACTCTTGGGCTTTCGCAGTTCAGCTTTGATCTCTTTATCAAGCATCAGCTGCCTAATATCGTATTCGTCATTCCACAAAGCCAAGGCTTCATTCCAGCAGAATCTCCGATAATCGCAATTGCGATCGAAAACAGCCTTCATCTGTTTGTTGGGAAACAGCTCATAGGATTTGGTTTTTATATAGTATTCTGGCATTTTATCCACCTCCTTTTATAGGTGCATCGCTTATTCTTTTAAATTAGGATCGTTCTTTATTTTGTTTTTATACCTTCTCAGTCCATAAAGACGGCATGAAAAAACATGAATAACGCTAATTAAGTCTTCCACTAGCTCCTTATCTGGCGAAGTATCCTCATTGTTTAAGACGATTATCTTACAGTCATGCCAAGCACAAAATTCTTGAAAGAACTTAAAGCCAAAACGGATAAAGCGATCTTCATAAGTAACGTAGATCTCTTTAATCTGATTTGCATCGATGTCTTTGATCAACTTAAGCCATTTAGGACGTTTATAGTTTAAGCCCGATCCAATATCTGAGATATATTCATCGGCGATAATGCCTCTAGCATTCAAGAATTGCCTTAAAAAAGCAACTTGATCTTTTAAATCGTCTTTTTGCCCATTGGAAGATACCCGCGCATAAGCCACAATTTTGCGTTTATCAATGGGCTCGTTATGATCAAGGCCTAAATACTGATCAAGCTCTGATTGATAGTAAAATCGTCTGTTGTTAGCTGTTCGATGAGCTTTTAATTTCCCAGCTCGATCCCAGCTTTGAAGAGTGAACGGCGCTTTGCCAAGATAGGCAGCAGCTTCTTTTAAATACATAATTCTAGACATAAAAAAATCTCACCACCTTGTAGCGAGATTATAGCACACTTTATAACACTTAAGAAACACAATTACACATATATTTTTAAACTTGTTGAAACTCTTTTACGTTTTCCATATTGTTTACTCCTCCGGCCAAAAAAGGTCATCTAATGTCTTATCTAGCGCCTGACAAATCTTAATACACAAGTTAACCTATGGATTATAATTTTCTTTCTCAATTGCGGAAATCGTCTGTCTTGAAACATCAACCTGTTGCGCCAAATCCTCTAAAGCCAAAAATAATTTTTCAAATTTCCTTGACATCCTTTTTTCAGCGTCGTATTATAATGACAATTAAATTAATAAAAGCTTAGAAGAGATGAGTAATTACTTAAAGCTTCTGCAGAGAGTCGGAGTTGGTGCAAGCCGATGTTGTTGAGAGTAATGAATATGGTCTTGGAGCTATTTTAAAGAGCAAGCTATTAAGTAAGCAATTTACGAGTGACGATCGTTACCCCGTCCGAGTATTCCCAATTTTGGGAGCACTTAGTAAGGAGTTAGTTGTGAAGCTAACTTGAATTTGGGTGGTAACACGCTTAGGCGTCCCTAGCATAGAAATTCTATGCTAAGGGCGCTTTTTATTTTGCTTATTTAATTTTCAGAAAGGAGCCAGACATGGACAGACCAATCAAAACTACCAGTACAAAAATCATCATCAGTAAAAAGGCATTTAATCGAATGTGCACCCTTGTCTGGTTGATCTTGATTATCATCGGACTTTTCATCGTTAAATAAAACATCGAAGCAAAACTAAGGAGAAAAATTATGACAGAATTACATTACGATATCGTTGGTAGCTTTTTAAGACCTGCAGAATTAAAAAAGGCTCGCGCAGAATTTGAAGAAGGAAAGATTAAGCAAGAAGAATTAACTCATGTTGAAAATAAAGAGATCAGAGAATTAGTTCAAAAAGAGATTGATCATGGTCTTAAAATCGTAACTGATGGTGAATTTAGAAGAAGTTACTGGCACCTCGATACTTTCTGGGGCTTTGGGGGTATTAAACACACTAAGCAGGCCCACGGCTATTTCTTCCATGATGAAGAAACTCGTAACGACTCTGCCCAAGTTGAAGGTAAAATCAAATTTACTGGTAAACATCCAGATCTTTCATCATTTGAATACCTGAAAAAAGTTGTCGATGAAACTGGCGCTAACGTAATTCCACGGCAAAGTATTCCAGCTCCCGCACAATTTTACGCAGAACTTGTTCGTGGAGAAAAAAATATTGCCGCGCTTAAAAAGATTTATAGCTCAGAAGAAGATTTACTCACCGATATTTCTAAAGCATACCGAGACTTAATTTTAGCCTTATACGATGCAGGATGTCGCGACATTAAACTCGATGACTGTACTTGGGGTATGATTGTAGATAAGCGCTATTGGAAAAGTCATTTACAAGATGACTTTTCATTAGACGACCTTAAAAGAAAATACTTGAAGCTTAACAATGATGCAATCAAAGATTTGCCAACAGATTTGCGAATATCAACTCATATTTGTCGCGGTAACTATCACTCAACTTGGGCAGCCCAAGGAGGTTATGGTCCAGTAGCGGACTATGTTTTTGCTAAGGAAAATGTCGATGCTTTCTACCTTGAATTTGACAATGAAAGATCCGGAAATTTTGATCCAATTGCGCAAATTCCTAACGACAAACTTGTAGTCTTGGGTTTAGTAACCAGTAAGAAAGCGGAATTAGAAGATCCACAAAAATTAATCGCTAGAATTAAAGAAGCAGATGAATTCCACCCACTAAATAATCTCGCTTTAAGCACACAATGTGGCTTTGCCTCAACTGAAGAAGGCAACACGTTGACCGAAGACGACCAATGGAAAAAGATTAAGTTAGTTGTCGACACCGCCAAGCAAGTTTGGGGCTAAATGGCACCTAACTAGTTAAAATAAAGATAAGTAGATTTAAACAAAGGAGAAAAAATCATGGGAAAAGTTGAAAGTTTTGAATTAGATCATACTAAAGTTAAAGCACCTTACGTTCGGTTAATCACCGTTGAAGAAGGCCAAAAAGGCGACAAGATCAGCAACTTCGATTTGCGTTTGGTTCAACCTAATAAGAACGCCATTCCTACTGGCGGCTTGCACACAATTGAACACCTTTTAGCCGGTCTTTTACGCGACCGCATCGACGGCTACATTGATTGTTCACCATTTGGTTGTCGGACTGGCTTCCACCTTCTAGTTTGGGGCACGCCATCAACTACTGAAGTTGCCAAGGCGCTTAAGGAATCATTAGAAGAAATTCGCGACAATATTGAATGGGAAGACGTGCCAGGGACAACGATTGAATCTTGTGGTAATTACCGCGACCACTCATTGTTCTCTGCTAAGCAATGGTCAAGAGATATTTTGGCTGAAGGCATTTCTGATGATCCATTTGAAAGACATGTAGTTGAATAAAATTTGAAATTTTGACTGTATAATCAAAAAGCTGATAATTCATTTTTACGTGAATTATCAGCTTTTTATTTTGTCAATAATTATATTTACTTACTATTCATTTAACTTCAAATATCTGCTATTGAAAGCATAAATACAGATTAGCATAATAATTATTACTGGAACATTCATCATAATTACTCCAGCAATATTAGGATTGCCCAAATCCGCTTTTGCCAACTGTGGAGAAAAATCTTGCAAAAAGTGGAAGATTATACACCAAGTCAAGCCATTGGTCCAAATGTGCAAATAACTAAAAATTAAATACCCTAGTAGTGAAACTAAAATGTTTAGCAACCACAGCAAAAACTGTAATGTACGCTACTAAGATAACCGTTGCCATAACGCGCTGATTTTTACCCAATAAATTTAATAAGACTGGGTAAAGCTGATAACATAGCTGAAGCACTACTTCCAGTATGATTAATCCAATTACTGCTTTTTTTCATATTATCCTTATTATCTAGTTCAACTTCATCAGCTAATGCCAAATAATACTTATCTTTCATAAGTTCACCCATTATTTTTTGATATCCATTGTTTTATGAAATTGAAATAGTGATACAACAAAAATCCAGTCTTGATCTGTAATCAAAATTAGATTTCTACATGTACAATCTTAATGATTAGCTTCAATAGCATCTACAATAAACAATATTAAAATCACTACATACATGACTGCTAAAACAAATTTACCAAAATTAGTTTTAGGATGCCAAATAAAACTGACTAAAAGTAATATATTTGCAATCCCAAATGTAATGCTTATTTTATTTTCAAAAATCTACGATTAATTGTATAGATACAAATCAACATCAAGATTACAACTGGTATTACTCCCAATATTGCTAGCTTAATTTTAGAGGTACCATAATCTGTATTCAATATCTTAGGTGAAAAATCCTGTAAAAAGTGTACTATCATACCCCAAATTAATCCATTTGACCACACTCGTAAATAACTAAGAACTAAACCAAACAGAATTGAACAGACAATAGATGTCCACAAAATGTCATACTTCTCTTTATTAAAAACTAACAAGAAAGCGTTAAATAAAACTCCTCTAAATAGAAATTCTTCACAGATTGCGGGCAATATTGCAGCTAAAGCTGCTACCATTATTTGATATAGAGGTAACTTAAATAATAATATTTTCTCTTTTAACGCAATTAAAACTATTAAAGTTAAAAAGACGCAGTAAATGATCATCATTACTTTTGATATCCCTTGCAATTTTAGTTTTTGATTAAAAGTCTTAGTTGTTAAAATAAAACGCTCAGCTACATATGTAAAAACAACTATAAAAGCAATTACAATCAACCACTTAATTAATGAACTGCCCATAATTAAATAAGGCAACCAAAATGAAGCTATTAAAAGAATAATCGCAAGTATGAACAGATTTCTAATTACCTTATTGACTTTAGCTTTATTACTAAACTCTACTTCATCTGCTAATGCTAAGTAATATTTATTATTCATAGTTCCATCCTAATAATATATTTTTATTTATATAAAATAATAAGACAAATAAATCCTAATTGAAGTGAGACCTAAAAGTGAGACACTTTTAGGTCTTTTACTATGTCTAAATTTAATAAAGAACAAAAAATAGAAATTTATCGTAAATGGAAAGATGAGAATATCTCAATAAGTCAATTGTCTAAAGCATATAAAATGAACTTAGCTAATTTAGATTACATGCTTAGATTGATTGATATGCATGGAACGGATATTTTAAATACTGGAAAGCAGGTTTATTCTAAAAAATTTAAAGAGCAAGCAATTGAACAAGCTATCTTTGGTACTAAGTCATATGTTCAATTATCGCTAGAATTAGGCTTCAAAAGCATTGCCATGCTTAACAAATGGCTTAGAGAATACAAAGAAAACGGGTATAATGTCATTATCAAACAGAAAGGACGTCCTGCCCGTGGTCAAAGAGAGTCAGAAATCACGCAAGGAACTGGAGAAAGAGATCCAAAAGCTGAAAGAAGAAAACTTGCGATTGCGTATTGTGAACGAATACGTAAAAAAACTGAAAGCCTTGGATCAAGAAAAAGATCAGAACAAATAGCTAAGGCAATTACTGATCTAAGGCATGAATTCAAAGTCAGCTTGGACTACGTCTTAGAAGCAATCGCTGAGCATCCAGGGCTACCGATAATTGCCAGAAGCTCTTACTACAAGATCATTAAAAGAAAGCCTAAAAAGCCTAAGCGTTCTAAACTCATTGCCAAGATCAAGGAAATCTTCAATTATCATCAGGGGCGCTATGGCTATCGCCGAGTAGCATTGCAGCTACTCAAAGATGGTTGGAACGTTACTGAGAAAACAGTTCGCTACTGGATGCATAAGCTAGGTCTTAAGGGTATCAGACGCAATAAGCGCAAGTATTCAAGCTATAAAGGTACTATTGGCAAAATAGCACCTAATTTGATTCATCGCGATTTCTTTGCGCCAATGCCTAATATGAAATGGTATACTGACATCACTGAATTTCATCTTAATGATGAAAAGCTGTATTTGTCGCCTATTTTGGATGGCTGCGGCGGTGATATAGTTTCTTACTCTATTTCAAAACATCCAGATATGGATTTAGTAATGACAATGCTTGATAAAGCTTTCGCTAAAGAAACAGCTCTTAACAACTGTATCTTTCATACTGACCAAGGCTGTCAATATCAGAGTCCAAAATACCAACGTGCTTTAAAACTTCAAGGCATCACTCAAAGCATGTCCAGAAAAGGCAATTCCATGGATGACGGTTTAATGGAGAACTTCTTTGGTCTGCTTAAGACAGAGATGTTTTATGACCAAGAATACAAATACCATAACCTTCAAGAATTAACTCAAGCCATTGAAGAATACATCGAATACTATAACGAAGAAAGGATAAAGAGCAGACTAAAAGGTTTAACTCCGAAAGAATATCGGAATCAAGCCTCTATTAATCCTGTATTTTAAACTGTCTAATTTTTAGGTCTCAGTTCAGAGATTATTTACACAAACTTCTTGACAGTCTCAAAAACTCAGAAATTAAGAAATCCTACTAAATCTTGGTATTACAACCTTGATTTAATAGGATTTTTCTTTTGAGTGAAAGTCTAAAATTAAAAATAGACTTTTTTCCAGACACTCTTTTTTATAAAAAAGCTGCAAATTGCAAAATCATTCTTAACGCAACTAAATGCAGCAAGACAAGAAAATGAAAAGAGACCTTTAGAACTGGACCCAACAATTAACAATTTTGCAGAGACAAAAGCCAATGAACAATTAATTCTTTACGGTCATACGCGACCAAATGGGCAAGATTTCAATTATGGTGAATGTATCGCAAGAGAGAGTCTTAATACCTCTGTTTCAGAGGCTGCTAAAGAAGCTTTAAATGATTTTCTTTATAATGACGCAGGTAGTTAATTGGGGACATAGAAATAACTTGCTCAGTAGTCAATATACTAATGTTGGTGTCGGGGTTGTTTTTGAACAAAAACCTGGCTTATCTTGGGGTAATTATCAATATAAAGACTTTATCGGATTTGCATTAGTCGTTGATCTTAATTAAAATAAACCTACTAAGTGCCAGTGGCTGGGAAGAAACTAAAAGTATAGAAAAAGAACGATGAAATCCAAATGGAAATCATCGTTCTTTTTTATGGTCCAGGAGTTAGTTTTTTCAAAAACACATTTTCAATAGGTTATTCAGTTATCTTATCTAGTTTTTTTATCATTTTCAGCATCATGATATGACTTAACGATTTCTTCAACTAATTCTGGGTCATCCTTTAAACCAGTGATTTCAACAATGACATCTTTCAAGTCTTCATCCTTAAGCATTTGCATCAACTTAACGCTTTCCTTATCGTTAGGTTCATCAAAGTGATAAATTCTACCAACAGTTTCCATTAAAGCGCTGTAGTCTAAACCTCTGTCCTTCAATTCACGAATTGGACGGATAAATCTTTCATTGTAGCCTAACTTACGGATTGGCGTTCTACCAACACGAGCAATATCATCTGAAATATATGGATTTTGGAATCTGCTTAAAATCTTGTTATGGTATTCTTCCAAGCTTTCTTCAGTAAATTCCTTGTTCCACTTGTGGTAAAGAAGTGAACGAGTTTCACTCAAGACCCGCTTAACTTGCTTCAAAACAAATGGATCCTTAATGGCATCACCAATAGTTGAGTATCCCAAATTCTTGCCAGTGTAAGCAACAGTTGCGTGACCAGTATTAACTGAGAAAAGTTTTCTTTCAATATAAGGCTCAAGGTCTGGTGCATAATCAACACCCTTTAACTTGATGTCCTTGTTCTTCATTTGGCTTTCGTCAATGACCCATTCCTTAAAGTCTTCAACTGAAACAAACAATGGATCATCATTGTGTTGAATAGGAACAATTCTATCTACGGCTGCGTTAGGGAAGCCAATGTACTTGTCAACTTCAGGTTTAACATCATCATCCAAATGCTTGTAAACCTCTTCTTTTAAGTGCTCTGAACCGCCGATCATGTTTTCGCAAGCAATCACGTCAAGTGGCTTAGTGTTTCCTGATTTAATTCTTTCAGTTAAACCTTGAGCAATTAACGGAGCGATAATTGCCAAAATCTTAGGACCAATGGCAGTGGTTACCATATCGGTAGTTTTAATTGCTTCAATTACCTTTTCTGGATTCTTGGCATTGTTAATACCATCAACGTTTGAAACATGAATTCTCTTCTTGCCTGGTGCGGCTAATTCAATGTCGTATTCACCACGCTTGTTTAATTCATCAATAATCGTTTCATTAACATCGACAAAGTCAATGCCGAAACCGTTATCTGCTAAAGTTTCACCAATAAATCCACGACCAATATTACCTGCACCAAAATGTACTGCTCTCATTGTTTAATCTCCTACGTTCTTTAATAAATCAATAATTTCTTCTGGTGACTGTGCGTCTGCAAGTTTTGCAACGTTGGAAACATCACTGCAGAAAATAGCAATCTGTGACAAAATATTTAAGTGTTCATTATTTAAACCAGCAATCCCAAAGACAACGGTTACCAATTGTTCGGTATCATCCTTAGGGTCGCTAAAATCAACGCCCATTGGAATTTGGACTACTGAAATTCCAGTTTTCTTAATGTGCTTCTTACCTTCGTCAGTTCCGTGAGGGATGGCGATGAAATTACCCATATAAGTCGACACATCTTCATTACGGGCAAGCATTGAATCAATATACTCTGGTTCAACGCAGCCGCCATCAACTAGTAGTTGACCGGCCATTCTAATTGCTTGATCCCGCGTTGGTACGTCTTGATTAAGTTTGATCATTTTTGGATCTAATTGTAATGCCATTTAGCTCATCCCTTTCTAATTCATCTTTTGAATAGCTTCGCCAAGCTTTTTGTCTTTAAGTAAATCATCTACAACTAAAGTTTGAATATCGCTGTATCTGACAGCTAAGTTTTTATTGGCAGCTGGCGTTACAATTACTAAGTGACTTGGATCATCAGTTAACTCATTAATTCTAACCGCCTTAACTGGAGTAGTCTTGCCAGCCTTCTTCATTGCATCGCTGAACAAACTAGTTGCCATTGTAGCCGTACCCAAGTGTTGGTCATGACGAATGAAGTCTACTTCCTTAACCTTGCTAAAGTCGATTCCTTCAAGTGAACCTACCTTCTTAGCTGGCTTTTCAGCCTTTGGCTTATCTTCTACTTGAGTCAAGGCCTTGAAGCTGGCTACGATTGTGTCATATTTTGGACTACTTAAGAAGTTGCCAACTGCAACGTGCATTGCATGTGGTGTCTTTTGTAAGGCACGGTCAGCTAATTCTTCTTGCGTAATAACTAACAAACCATCTTCATCTTTTAAGTTTCTAACAGCGGTATTAGTTACTGAAACCTTAATCCCGGCTTTCTTAAACTTGTCACGTAATAATGAAGCACCCATTGCAGATGAACCCATACCTGCATCACAAGCAAAGATAACTTTCTTCACATTTTCATATGACTTAACTGATTCATGGGCATCTTCAGCTTCTGGCATTGCTTGACCCTTAGATTGAACCTTCATTGCTTGCATTTGTGCTTGTTTAGCTTCTAACTCATCACCAGTACTCTTGTCATTTTTAAGAATAATTGCAGCAATAACAAATGAGACAACTGCAGCGCCAAGAACACCAATAATATTACCGAAGTAAGCATCCTTTGCAGAAACAAGCAAGATAGCTAAAATCGAACCAGGTGAAGCAGCTGCCTTTAATCCACCACCAAGAGTAGTGAATAAGAAGGTACCAGTTACACCACCACCAATAGCAGCAAGAATCAAAGATGGTTTCATCAATACATATGGGAAGTAAATTTCGTGAACCCCACCGAAGAATTCGATGATAGCCGCACCAGGAGCTGAACTCTTTGACTTACCTTTGCCGAATAAAGTAAAGGCAAGCAAAATTCCAAGACCTGGACCTGGGTTTGATTCCATTAAGAACAAAACTGACTTACCAACTTGAGCAGCCTGTTGGATACCTAATGGAACTAAGATCCCGTTACCAATAGCGTTGTTTAAGAACAAAACTTTGGCTGGTTCAATAATGATGTTGGCTAATGGTAATAAATGAACCTTAATAATCGCATTTACACCTGCACTAGCCCATTGACTTCCGACTTCCATAATTGGTCCAATGATAAAGAAAGCGAAAATCGCCATAATCATTCCTAAAATCCCAAGTGAAAAGTTATTGTAGATCATTTCAAAACCAGATTTAATCTTGTCCTGGAATACTTGATCTAGTTTCTTCAATAACCAAGCACTAAGTGGACCCATGATCATGGCACCCAAGAACATGGGTTGATCAGTACCAACAATTACACCTAATGTACCGATCGCACCAGCAACGGCACCACGTTCTTCATAAACCATGCGCCCACCTGTATAACCTATCAACAATGGCAACAGGTAGCGAAGCATTGGTTGAACTAAATTATTAATTTCTTTGCTAGGGAACCAACCATGTGGATACATAAAGAACGCAGCGGTAAGTCCCCAAGCGATAATGGCACCGATATTCGGCATGATCATTCCGGATAAAGCTGTACCAAATTTTTGAACCTTCACTTTAACAGAAGATTTACTTTTTGCTTGAGCCATTTTCTTCTTCCTCTCTCATCAACTTACATTTTTATCCTAATGCAGTTAGTAAGCGCTTGCAATGAAACAAAAATAGAACTCTGGCACAAAACTGTGCCAGAGTCTGAGATTGCTTATTTGATAAGCCTTAGCGCTATTTAGTATTTAACATTGTCTCTTTGAGATCCTGCAAAAAAAGCGCGGCAATTGCTTCTTTAATTTCTTTTTGGCTGCCATTGGTAAATAAATCCAAATTGCGAGTCGACATAATAATCATACTGGAAATGGTACTCATTACTTGTTGTTCCGATGCAGTAAGGTTATCTGGAGCTAACATTAATAACACCCTTTTAACCTGAATCATGTTATGATCCATTGATTGCAATGAAATTTCATTATCCAAATCAAACATTGTAAATGAACAACGAGTAATTTCGGGGCTTCGCGTATGCAGCAAAGCAATGTGACTGTTAGGAATTCCCACCGGTGCCATCCTAATTCGCTTAAGCAAATTTTTAGCAACGGGCATCTGTTGATGAATCAAAGTTGAATCAGAATGAGCTAAACATTCTTGAATCACCGCAATTAAGTATTGTGAGTTATATTCTAGTTGCTGGACTTTAATACCATTAACTAGTTCTGAACAAAACAAGGCACTAATTGACAATTTAGAGAGCTTTTCCACAGACTGGGGATGTACTTCTTCAGTGGGTTGCCCTTGGGCAGTTGGTTGCGGATATTTTTGTTCATAATTTTTAAGGTAAGTGCGAATTTTTACCAGTTCATCCTCTAGTAACAAAGGACTAACCAATATATAATCTCGGGAAAATCCTTTTAATTTTAAGGTTGAAAAAATTAGATTGTAATTTGCTAAATCGATTTGATTTAGAGCAGAAACCCGACTAGTTTTTACTTCTTTAATTTCAGAAAATTCTCTTTTTAACTTGGCACCTAAAATAGCTGAAGTCCCAATCCCGTTTTCACAAATTACTAACGCTGATAAGCTACGCTGCTGATTACGACTACTATATTCATTAGCAAAATAAAGTAAGATCAACTGTAACTCAGAAGCGGTCAAATGATTATCCGGGAATTCTAACTGCCAATATTTTTGAATTGCAGCATATAACTCGGGAAACTTTTGACTCAGACCAGCTAAAATTTCAATTGGTGTATCTGGCAACAGTGCAACTTTATGCCGAACTAAACCAACAATATGCTTAGTCACCTTCGTCATAAAACTAGGATCCTTTTGAAAATCCCAACGTACTTCTTCAGAAACGTGCTGCACAAAGTCTTTTACTCTAACTGAAATTTCCAGCTCACGTTCATTATAAGTTAGATAAGTACTGTGATAATCACATGCTAAAAGCTTATTAGCCAAGTACGAAATATCATTTTGCTCTACTTTAGCCTGATGCTTTTGCATAAATAAAGCCATGAAACGATAAACATAACCTCGATACCTGAGTGAGTCTGCATTGGCTTGGACAAAGTCTAACTTGCATCCCGCCAACGTTCTTTTTAATGTTACGGCAAAAGTTAAGATCAAATCGATTATCTTCTGATCACTATCCAGTTTAATCTTGCCAGAAATGCTCTTTTTTAGACAAGTATCAACATCTACTAGCAAATTTTTATTAAGCAGCGTTAAAAATAAATCGCTGCTTGCTGTTTCATTATGTAAATATTTAAAAAAGTTGTACTCATTAATCTGATTGAGCATGATGTCTACTAATACTTGACGCCGAATTTTTTCAGGAGCCTCAATTAATAAACCAACTCCTTTTTTGCGAACAAGACTAATCTGATATCGCTTTAGCGACTTTTCAACTGCATTTAAATCATTTTGAATCGTCGCTTCACTAACATTTAGATCAAGTGCAAACTGAATAATTTTGCAGGACTCTGTGCTTAATAATAATTTAGCCGCAATTATTTTTTCTCTTTTGGCAACTGAAATCACATTTTGGCTATGTGATTGCTGCACAACTTGTTTAATTTCTTGGAGTTGTTTTGAATCACCAGATATAAAATATTTTCCTTTTTGATTTTCAATTTCAAAATTATTTTTCTTTAAATCACCAAATTCTCGATAAACAGTCCGGCGACTAATTTTTAAGCTCTCTTCAATTTGTTTAATACTTATCCCGTTAGGATTATCTAGCATGAGCTGTAAAATTTGCTTCTGTCTTTGTGTTAAAAACATATCATCGTTCCTCAATAACGTACCCTTTGTACATTAATTATACTTGAACGCAAAAAAAGAAGACAGATCTCAAATCCGTCTTCTTGAATATGTCTACTTTATTCCCGCTTCTCAATATTCTTCTGGATATTTTTGTTCATTATGATACAGATCTAAGAAATATTCAGGTCCTTCTTCAATAAACGGATCATCTGAACATAAATACGAATAAGTTTTTAACGTTGATCTAATTCTTTATCAGTAAGTTTCATACTTCTATCACCTCACAAAATTTAATGCATTCAAGTAAGAAACAAAATTTCACAAAAATAGCGGTGGCTTATTCACCATCGCTATTCTTATTAGTAAATTATTAATTATTCAACAGTAACACTCTTAGCAAGGTTACGTGGCTTATCAACATCTAAGCCCTTATTCTTTGAAGCGTAGTATGCCAAAAGTTGAGTTGGTACTACAGTCAAAAGTGCTGACATGTAGTAGTTAATTTCTGGCAAAACAATTGTGTCATCGCTATTGGCAAATTCTTTACCAACAATAGTAATCACTGAAGCACCACGTGATGCTACTTCTTGAATATTACCGCGAGTAAGGTCAGCAGTAACTGGGTCATTGATCAAAGCAATAACTGGAGTACCATCTTCAATTAATGAAATAGTACCATGCTTAAGTTCAGCTGCAGCAAAACCTTCAGTTTGAATATAGGAAACTTCCTTTAACTTCAAAGCACCTTCAAGAGCAACAGCGTGATCAATACCACGACCAATGTAGAAGGCATTTCTTGATGGTACTAAGTACTTCTTAGCAAGTTCTTCTAACTTTTCCTTACCATCCACAATTTGTTGGATACCTTCAGCAGCAATAGCTAAGTCATGCTTTAAATTCCAGTCCTCAGCTTCTTGATTATTAAGCTTTTCACCAAGTGCCTTAGCCAAAATAGCTTGCAAAGCAACTTGTGCAGTATAAGCCTTAGTTGAAGCAACAGCGATTTCAGGACCAGCGCCAAGCAACATGGTGTAGTTAGCTTCACGTGATAAAGTTGAGCCTTCAACGTTAGTCATTGTCAAACTTGGAATACCACGTTTATTAGCTTCCTTTAAAACAACACGTGAGTCAGCAGTTTCACCTGATTGAGTCAAGAAAATGAAGAATGGGTGCTTGCTCATCATTGGGAAATGGTAACCAGCTTCTGAAGCATAACCAACTTCAGTAGGAATACCAGTGTAGTGTTCAAAAATAGATTTACCAACAAGACCTGCGTGGTAACTAGTACCTGCAGCAAAAATGTAAAGACGGTCAGCCTTAGAAATAGCATCAACAATATCTTGATCTACCTTTGGTTCACCATTTTCATCCAAGTAGTTTTGTGACATGTGACGCATAACGCCTGGTTGTTCATCGATTTCCTTTAACATGTAGAATTCGTAAGTACCCTTTGAAGCTGCATTAGGATCAATGTTCAAAACGTGAGGTTCACGGTCAACCTTTTTGCCATCGATAGTTTCAATTGTGTATGAATCCTTAGTAATGTCACCAACATCACCATCTTGCAAGTCAACGAAGGTCTTGGTTTGGTCAAGTACTGAAATAGCATCAGAAGCAATAATGTTAAAACCATCGCCGATACCAAGCATCATCGGTGACTTATTCTTGGCGATGAAAACGTGATCTGGTTCAGTGTTATCAACAAGCAAGAAAGCATATGAACCCTTAACTAACTTCAAAGCTTCCTTAAATGCTGAGAATGCGTCCAAGTTTTTATCACGAGCAATCTTCCCAATGAGTTGAACTACAACTTCAGTATCAGTATCTGAGTGGAACTTAACTCCTTGTAAATACTTTTCCTTTAATTCTGTGTAGTTTTCAATCACACCATTGTGAACCAAGTAGAAACGCTTAGTTTCGTCAAAGTGAGGGTGAGCGTTGTCAACAGTTGGCTTACCGTGGGTTGCCCAACGAGTATGACCAATTCCAACTAAGCCTTGTTCATCTGGAGTTAACTTTTCCTTTAAGTTAGAAATACGGCCAACAGCCTTAGTTAAGTATTCATTACCATTTAAGTCATTTAAGTAAATACCAGCTGAATCGTAACCACGATATTCCAAGTTAGTTAATCCATTTAAAATAATATCTTTTGCAGGCTTACCTACAACTCCAACAATTCCGCACATAATTTTCTCCTTCGGTCTAGTTCACTTTTAATCAATGGACTAGTTTGTTTTTATTGTTACAGTAGGTATAATAGTCTTTTTTTAAAAATCGGTCAAGCACAAACATCCAAAATTGGTATAATATTTTTAAGTATAAAAAATAGCTATCAAAATTTAATCTGACAGCCATTTTTATTCAAGTAAATTTAATTATTTTTGGTTAATGCCCTTGCCTTCGTAGCAGTCTTTCATTAATTGAACAATTTGACTGATTAATGGAGCCGATGGGTTAGTAACAGTATTTTGGTCACCATAAGCTTCAACAGCTAATCGGTCCACCTTCTTATCAAATTCAGCTTTATCGACACCATAGTCCTTAAAAGCTAACTTAATGCCAACTGATTCAGCCAAGTTAATAATCTTTTGTACCAACTTTTCAACTAATTCAGCATCACTTGAGCCAGTTAAACCAATTGCTCTAGCAATATCAGCATAGTCGCTTTCAGCACGGTAAACTGAGTAATGTGGCCACATTGCAAGTTTTTCAGGACGCTTAGCATTAAAGCGAATGACTTGTGGCAAAGCAATTGCATCGCTAACCCCACTTGGAATATCAAAAGTTGAGCCCACAGTATGAGCAATTGAGTGCTCCAAACCAAGAAAGGCATTTGAATAAGCCATTCCAGCAATCGTAGCTGCATCATGCATTCTCTTTCTAGCATCAAGATCGCCATCGTAAGACTTCTTCAAGTTAGCGAAAATTGCTTTAATAGCTTCAAGTGACCAGCCACGAGTGAAGTCAGTTGCCATCGTTGAAACATAACTTTCAATTGCATGACCTAATGCCTCAAACCCTGACCAAGCAATTAAACGTTTGGGCAGCGTTTGCACAAATTGATCATCAACAATTGAAACATCTGGTGTCAAGGCATAGTCGCATAAGGTATGTTTAATTCCAGTTTTAGCATCAGAAATAATGGCAATTGGAGAAACTTCTGAACCGGTACCTGAAGTAGTTGGAATACATACAAGTTGGACACCATTAATCTTTGGGAAACGAACTACTCTTTTTCTAATGTCGAGGAACTTTTGGTAAGCTTCTTCAAAACTCATTTCTGGGTTTTCATAGAATAAGCGCATTGCCTTGGCTGCATCCATTACTGAACCACCACCGATGGCAATAATTACATCTGGCTTGAAGATGTTCATTCTGTGAACACCATCTTTGATCACATCAGTATTAGGATCAAGCGTTACAGCTTTGAAGACTTCATATTCCTTTTGTCCTAAACGCTTAGAAATAATATCAGTGATTTCATCAGCAAAGCCTTGGTCAGCTACACCTTCATCAGTAACAATGAAGAAGCGGTTAACGTTTGGCATATGACGTAAGTAGTTAGCAGCATTATGTTCAAAATAGGTCTTTGATGGAACTTTTACCCATTGCATATTGTCCCGGCGCATTGCCACCGTTTTAATGTTAAGCAAATCTTTAGCACCGATATTATGTGAGAAGGTATTAGCACCGTATGAACCAGTACCCAAGGTAAGCGATGGCAACATGTTGTTGTAAAGATCACCGATACCACCAAGGGCAGCTGGGGAGTTAACTAGGATACGACAAGCATCCATCTTCATTGCAAACTCATCAATGATCTTTTTATCATTTGAATGCAACCCAGCAGTATGACCACGACCGCCATAATTTAACAAGTCAGTACAAATCTTAAATGCATCATCGTGACTCTTAGCCCGGTACAAAGTAAAGACTGGTGAAAGTTTTTCTGCTGAAAGTGGGAAGTTTCTACCTACACCTTTATATTCAGCGATAATTACTTTAGTTGTCTTTGGCACATCCACCCCGCAAAGCTTAGCAATTTCATAAGCTGATTTACCAGCTACTGGGCCAGCAACCGTACCACGACGAGGATCAATAAAGTGTTCTTCAAACTTTTTAATTTCTTCTTTATTCAAGAAGTAGCAGTTCCACTTCTTAAATTCTTCCTTAACCTTGTCATAAATTTCAGTGTCAACGACAACTGAGTTTTCAGAAGCACAAACCATGCCGTTATCAAAGTTCTTTGATAAAACAATATCATAAACTGCACGATCAATATTAGCAGTCTTTTCAATATAAGAAGGCCCGTTACCAGGACCAACGCCAATAGCTGGCTTACCTGATGAGTACGCAGCCTTAACCATACCTGGACCACCAGTTGCCAAGATGGTCTGAACACCTGGGTTATTCATCAAGTCAGTAGTTGCATCAAGACTTGGTTCTTCAATCCATTGAACGGCATCTGCCGGAGCACCTGCGGCAACAGCTGCTGCACGAATGATTTTACCAGTTTCTACACAACACTTTTGAGCTTGTGGGTGGAAACCGAAGATAATAGTATTTCTCGTCTTCAAAGCGAGCATTGCCTTGAAAATAACAGTTGAAGTTGGGTTAGTTACTGGTGTAACACCTGCAATAACACCCTTAGGTTCAGCGATCTTGGTCAAACCTAATTCCTTGTCTTCTTCAATTACGCCAACAGTCTTTTCGTGACGCAAACTGTTCCAGATATTTTCTGAAGCATACATGTTCTTGGTAGTTTTATCTTCGACTACACCACGTTTAGTTTCTTCGACAGCCATTTTAGCTAGTGGGTAAGCATTTTGTTCACCTGCAGTAGCAACTGCTTCACAGATCTTATCAACTTGTTCTTGTGTGAAGTTAGCCATTTGATCTAAAGCGACATGTGATTTCTTTACTAAGTTATCAACCATGTCGTAGATTTGCTTTTTCTTTTCGTCCTCTGTGAGAGTCTCTTTTTGTTGTGTCTTAGCCATTATATTATTACCTCTAAGATCTACTAATTCTTGTGAACTAATTTACAATGTCAACTATAGCACAATAACTTTATTTGTAAATGCTTGAATTTGTGAAAGCACCGAATTAACAAAGATCCATATTGCTGTATGTTTTACTCCTATAATAATGAAAGCGGTTTCTAAATTATTTGTTTGTGAATTAACAAACTTATTTTATTTGGTTAGTTTTTTATATTTTTTTAAATCTGGCTTTAGAGTCTGGTCTTGTTAACTGATAATGATAAAATATTAAGTATATGTGAAAAGATTGAGAACACTGGGGGACTTTTATGAGTGAGAAAAAAACAAAGACCAATTCTGGTTATAAACGAACCCTAAGCAATGCACATATTCAATTAATTGCTTTAGGCGGAACAATTGGGACAGGTCTTTTTCTAGGTGTGGGTGACAGTATTCACCGAGCTGGTCCTAGCGTTATCCTAATTTATATTATTGTCGGCATCTTTCTTTTCCTCCTAATGCGGGCATTGGGAGAACTAATTATGTCCGACTTAAATAAGCACACTTATATTGATTTTATTGAACAATATTTAGGCAAAAACATTGGCTTTATCACAGGTTATCTTTACTGGATAAGCTGGATTACCTTAGGGATGGCTGAAACGACCGCGTTAGGAATTTATTTCAAATATTGGTTTCCAACATTGAAGCCGTGGATACCTGGAATTATTACGATTGCACTTTTGTTAGTAATTAATTTGATTTCTGCTCGCGTATTCGGAAATCTTGAATTCAGTTTTGCTATTATCAAAATTGTGACAATTGTTGCCTTTGTTATTTTGATTCTGTATCTATTGCTAACTGGTGGAAAAACCACTTTTGGTCCAGTAACTTTTGCTAATTTAGATGATCACGGCGGCTTTTTTGCCCGTGGTAGCAAAGGATTCCTGCAAGGATTCCAAATGGTCATCTTCAGTTTTATCGGCGTTGAATTAATTGGTTTGACCGCAGCTGAAGCCCAAAAGCCAGAAACAACCTTAAAGCGTGCAATTAACCAATTGCCAGTTCGAATCATTTTGTTCTATGTGATGGCTATTTTAGGCATTTTATTAGTAATTCCATGGTCCAAAGTTGCTACCAATGCTAGCCCATTTGTTGAAGCTTTAGGCGCTACTGGAATTAAAAATGCTAGTTCCATTATTAACTTTGTAGTTATTTCAGCAGCTGTTTCATCAACAAATAGCTTTTTATATAGTGCTGGTCGATTGCTATTCTCGGTGACTTTTGATGGTAAAGGTAAATGGAATCAAACTTTTGGCCATTTATCAAAACGGCAGCTTCCTCAAAACGCATTAATTTTATCTGCATTATTAATGGGATGCGCACCTCTAATCACATTAGTCATTGGGGATCAAGCCTTTAACTTTATTTCATCAACTTCCACTAGTATGTTTTTGATTATCTGGAGTTTGATGATTTTGACCCATATGGCATATCGCAGAAAAACGCCATTTAATGAACTTGACGATTTCCAAATGCCTGGTTATCCTTATATTGACTACGTAATCTTGCTATTCTTTGTATTAATGATTATCTTATTGTTAATTTTACCAAGTTACCGTATACCGATGATCGCTGCAATTGTAACGTTCATTGTGCTATACATTATTTCCAAGATTTGGAGTAATGAAAAAGCTGTTTAAGCAAAAAGGTCGAGAAAAATCTCGGCCTTTTATTCTGCAATTTTTTTTAATTATTTTAGCAGGTACTCCTGCTACCATCATATTTACTGACACGTCTTTAGCAACTACTGCATTAGCCGCTACAACTACGTTCTTGCCTACTGTAACGCCAGATAGAATCATTGCCTTAGCGCCAATCCAAGCATTTTGTTTGATAGTAACAGGTTTTAATTCCAGTTCTTTTCTGTGCTGCGGAGAGAGCTGATGATTAACTGAAATAAGATACGCACCTGGACCAATTAATACATCATTTTCAATTGTAATCCCACCTAAGTCAACCATCATTACGTTAGCATTAATAAATACTCGCTCACCTAACTTAATGTTACGTCCATAGTCAGAGTAAAAGGGCAAGTGAATTTCAGTACTAGTTGGTACTTTTTGTCCAATTATTTCACTGATCAATTGTCTAATCTCACAACTGCAATGTCTCTGTGTATTTAAATTTTGTAATAGACGTTGATTCTGTTGAATAAGTTTTTGACGTAAATCTTGATTCTCTGTTTCCATTTCTCTTCCTCTTTTCTTGCTTAACTTCAGTTTAAAAAGTAAGCTTAACAATGTACAAAGCTTATAAGGTATGAAGTATAATAACAATTATTTATGAATAAAAAATGGAATTAAGAGTTTTAAATTATTTTGTGGCAACTGCCCAAGAATTAAATATGACCCGAGCAGCTGAAAAATTACTGGTTTCTCAGCCTGCCCTATCACGACAAATTGCCGATCTAGAGGATGAACTAGGTGTTAAACTATTTAATCGCCAACCACGACATTTAACATTAACTCCTGCAGGACAATATCTTTACGAACAAGCAAAAGAGATTTTAACTTTAACTGCTAAAACTAAAAGCAATTTGCAGTCCAGTGCGGTAATTAGTGGTGATTTAACCATTGCGGCTGGTGAAAGCTTTGCCATGCAACGTATTATGAATATTGTCAGCAACATTATTCAGGATTATCCAACAGTCAAAATACATGTTTTGAGCGGTGATTATGAATTTGCACAAAAACGCTTAAACACCGGTACAGTTGACTTTGCTGTTATTATTGGTAATTTACCATTAGGTAACTATGCTTCGCTTCAGCTCCCTGAAAAAGATACATGGGGTATACTAATGACTAAAGATGATCCTTTAGCTAAAAAAGAAATAATTACTGCTGCAGATTTAGTCGGTCGTGATATTCTAAATTCACAACAAGCTGAAAATATGCGTTATTTTGATTCATGGTTTGGTAATTATAAAGATCAAATTAATATTATTGGTACTAATAATTTAAGTTTTAATGGTACTCTGTTAGTTAAAAATAAAGCCGCAATTATGTTAACTTTAGATAAGATTGCTAATATTTCTGATGAATCAGAATTAACTTTTAGGCCAATCACTCCCATGATGAAGCAACCAATTACCGTCATTTGGAAACACGAAACTAATTTATCTCCTGTAGCTGAACTTTTCTTGAACCGATTACGTGCTTCGGTTACTGATGGATAAAAAATAACCTAGATCAAATTTCGATCTAGGTTATTTTGTTTAACTTTATTTCTTTTTGCGACT
Source organism: uncultured Lactobacillus sp. (assembly GCF_947367125.1). Taxonomy (GTDB): domain Bacteria; phylum Bacillota; class Bacilli; order Lactobacillales; family Lactobacillaceae; genus Lactobacillus. The sequence goes on along the minus strand of NZ_CANBCQ010000006.1, from coordinate 3,912 downwards.
AAAACGTTGTTTTAATTGTTGCCATAAGCTCAGTGCTCTTCGCATATGATCAGCTGGCACATACTTCCGCATTGCCCGTAATACCTTTTTAGGATCACGTGATGCAAAAATAAATTTACCATTGGACTTAGTTCTGATCTCAAAACGAGGAATATAGCGCCCACCAAAACGAATGTCTGCAACCACATAAGTTACTTCATTCCAGGGAATCTGAACATAATCTTCAACGTTTCGTTCGTTATAAAATTCAAAAGCTCGATCGCCAATCATAATTTTTCCATATGATGCAATACCTCTAAACCAAGTAGCATCAATGGTTAGATCGACTCTTGTATTAATTGACTTAGCCATTTATTAAAGAATGCCCCATACGTGGAAGAGAACACCAACAACGAAGATACCAATGATGATCCAAATTGGTGAAACCTTCTTCTTCAATAACCACATACAGAAGAAAGTCAAAAGTAAACCAGCTAAACCAGGAATTAATTGGTTCAAGTTGTCTTGCAAAGTAGTAACTTTGGTACTAGTTAAAGACTTACCGTTACCCATATTCCATTGTTCAAGAGCGGATTGGATACCCTTAGCACCCGATGGAAGCTTATCCCATTCAATGTAACCACCCTTTTGGATAGGAGTTCTAGAAACAACTGGAGTAAATGTAATATTTACCCAACGTTCAATCAAGGCACCCAAAACGAACATACCCATCATGGAAGCACCACGAGTAACTTTTTGAAGCATACCACCTGACATATCATTAGTGATAGCTGAACCTGCCTTGTAACCAAATTCTTGTGAGTACCACAAGAAGGCAAGTCTGATTAAATTCCAGATAACGAAGAATAAGATAGGACCCATTACGTTACCTGAGATAGCCATTGATGCACCTAAAGCACCAACAATTGGACGAACAGTGTACCAGAATACAGGGTCACCAACACCTGCTAAAGGTCCCATCATACCAACCTTAACACCTTGAATAGCGTCGTCAGTAACTTCAGCACCATTAGCTTTATCTTCTTCCAAAGCCAAGGTAACACCAAGAACAGGTGAAGCCAAGTATGGGTGAGTGTTGAAGAAGACCAAGTGTCTTTGTAAAGCAGCAGACAAATCATTCTTCTTAGGGTATAACTTTCTCAATGCTGGAATCATTGAGTAAGCAAAACCACCGTTTTGCATTCTTTCATAGTTCCATGAACCTTGAAGGAATTGTGAATGCCACATAACGTTAAAACGGTCACGCTTGGTTAATTTAATTTTCTTATCAGCCATTTGTATAAATCCTCCTCTATGCGTTCATTTTAATAATCATCAATGATATCGCCGAGTGGATCGCCGGTACCGGCATCGCCAGAGTTTGAACCTCCGCCGTTACCACCTTTAGCTTCAAGAGCTAAGTACATCAAAGCCATTGAAAGACCGATAGCACCAAGGGCGATCAAAGTTAAATCCTTGATAGCAGCAAGAGCAAAACCAATTGCGAAGAATGGCCATACTTCTTTACTTGCCATCATGTTAATAACCATAGCATAACCTACAGCTACAACCATCGCACCACCAATAGTCATACCTTCGTTTAACCATTGTGGCATCATTGCAAGCCAACCTCTAACTGTTCCAGCAGGAATAGCTAAAAGGAGTGCAGCTGGGATAGCAATTCTCAAACCTTGCAAACATACGGCGATCCATTGCCATATGTTAATCATACGCCAATTCCCTTTCTTAGCTTCAGCGTCCATGATGTGAACGATAGCAGTAGAAACAGTACGTACGATCATAGTTAAGAACAAACCAGCAACAGCCAAAGGAATAGCAATACCAGTAGCAGTACCGATCCCCTTAGTTCCTTGACCACCTTCGATCAAAATAATTGCTGAAGCAACAGAAGCCAAAGCAGCATCTGGTGCAACTGCGGCACCAATGTTTGCCCAACCCATTGCGATCATTTGTAATGAACCACCTAGCATAACGCCGAGGTCCAAGTGACCGGTTACTAAACCGATTAAAGTACATGCGACTAATGGTTGGTGAAATTGCCATTCATCCAAGATACCTTCCATACCAGCAAGAAAGGCAACAAACACAACCAAAATCATTTGTATAGCGTTTAATTCCATTTTTTACTCCTAAATCTTATTTCTTTTGTTCGTCAAGTAAAGTTTGAGCCTTCTTTAAGATAGCATCCATGTTACCTGGTGCATCTGCAGGAACCTTTCTAACATCAAACTTAACGCCCATTTTTTCAAGTTCACGGAAAGTATCAACGTCCTTTTGATTCATAGATAATACGTTATTTGCGTTAACATCACCATCTTTATAAGACATTGAACCAACATTGATTTCTTTAATATCAATGCCACCCTTGATAGCTCTCAAAACATCTTCTGGATTTTCGAACAAAAGAAGTGCATGAGTATTTCCAAATCTTGGGTCCTTAGCAATTTCTTCCATCTTCTTAAGTGGAACAGTGTGAGCCTTAACACCGGCTGGTGCAGCTTCACGAATCATACTCTTACGCAAATTATCCTTAGCTACACTGTCTGAAACAACAATTACTCGATCAGGCTTCATAGCTGGGATCCAACCAGTTGCTACTTGACCGTGAAGTAAACGTGAATCGATTCTTGCTAAAACGTATTTAATGTGACCATCACCAATCACAGTACCTTCAGGAATGCTCTTACTGCCACCTTTAGCAGCAGAATCATCCTTAGCAGCTGCTGGAGCTGCAGCAGCAGTCTTAGGCATCAAATCAGCTGGCTTAGTCTTAATACCATCTCTACCAGGTTGAACAACCGCAGTAGCGATATGCTTTGCTGTAGCATTAGCATCCATCATTCTTTCAGTTAATGCTTGTACAACTATTGGTAAATTCATACCTGCAACAATTGCCCATTTATCATGCTTTTCAGCAAGACCATTTGCTTGGTTAAATGGAGTACCACCCCATAAGTCGACCAAGAACAAAACTTCATCTTGGTTATCAAATGAAGCAATTGCTTTTTCCATCTTGCCACGAATGTCATCTGGACCTTCATTAGGCTTTAAGATAACATGTGCAAAATTATCTTGTTCGCCGAAAAGCATTTGTGCAGATTGTGCAATACCATCGGCAAAGCCACCATGGCTGGCTAAAACAATTCCTACCATGTAATTTCCTCCTCTAGATCAAAAAAATGAATCCGCTTTTATTATACGATAAATATAATCTTTTAAAAAGTATTATTTGAAAAATATTTCATAAAATGACATTTTGTCACTGGAAGCTCAAAAGTGGCGCCCAGCAAGCGAAAACAGAAAATTGGTCTAAAAATTTAAAAAGCCATTTTCATGAATTTAAACATAATTCACAAATTTGGCTTCCTATTAAAATATGCTTTGGTTCAATTATTCAGTTTTCATAAAATAACGCACAAAAAAAGGAAGCCTTCCGCTTCCTTCTCATTCTTACTCCGGCTGTCAGACTCGAACTGACGACATCTTGATTAACAGTCAAGCGCTCTACCAACTGAGCTAAGCCGGAATATTAAAAAAGAGCACGGCAGCTTCCTTTCCTCGCAGGCAGTTGCCCACCAACTACTTTCGGCGTGAAGAAGCTTAACTTCTGTGTTCGGCATGGGAACAGGTGTATCCTTCTTGCTATCGCCACCGTACTCTTTTGAGCTAATTCGCTCAAAACTAAACATAATCCTTCTCGCAAAAAACCTGCCAGATCGCTTCGCTTTGGTCAAGTCCTCGACTGATTAGTACTGGTCCGCTCCATCCTTCACAGGACTTCCACTCCCAGCCTATCTACCTCATCGTCTTTGAGGTGTCTTACTGCTTTCGCAAAGGAAATCTCATCTTGAGGGGGGCTTCGCACTTAGATGCTTTCAGCGCTTATCCCTTCCGCACATAGCTACCCAGCGA
>NZ_CANBCQ010000005.1 GCF_947367125.1 uncultured Lactobacillus sp. | reverse complement strand
TGAGTTTATAACTCTCATGAGGTAGTAGTCATTGCTGAAGGATCAGCATGCGTACAGGCGACACGCCTGAAGCACGTATATTGTGTACTCGATTTTTGTCAAGCAATGAAGGGGTGGTTTCTGTCCTCTTATTTGCTTGGGGTTGGTTGGGTGGGTTTTGTCCGCTGCGCGGATACTTTTGTGAAAAAAGAGTACGATGCGATTTGATGAGTTAGAGTGTTGTTTTTGGTTTTGTTAAGGGATGCTTGTAAAATAATAAGGTAAAGAAAATCTAAAGAAGTAATTTTGTGAAAAAGAAATCGACATTTTTTGCGTACTTATATATAGAGAGGTAAATCTTAAATTTTGAGGGAAAATGTAAGTATGCGAAATTTGTTGTTATATCACGGATCTTTTATGCCTGTAAGAAATCCGAAAGCCAATTATAATGATGGAACTAATGACTTTGGAAATGGATTTTATTTAACAAGCGATGCTAAACAGGCTGAAAAATGGGCCAAAAGAAAAGCAAAATATTACTATAAAACTGAGAACAAAATTATAGTAGCATGTGTGTCACAGTTTGAAATAAGTATGGATGATCTAAAACATCTTAGGTTTAAGAAATATGATAAAGTCGAATTTGTAAAAGTAATGCTACAGTGCCGTAGTAACAATGAGTTTGCCCTTCCAAAATATGATGTTTTATACGGTCCTGTGGCGGATGGACGCACTAATCTCTTGATTCGTAAATTTTTAAAAGGTAACGAGCGGGATTTTGAAAAACTAATTTGTGATTTAAAGTTGGACAGATATACAGATCAATTTTGTTTTAAAACTGATCTTGCAATAAAGAAATTAAGGTATGTAGGTGACTATTATGTTAAATAGAGATTTAGAACAAGATAGACAGGCAGTAATTAATGACTTGGTAAATGCAACAATCATCTTAATTGTCAAAAAGTTTAATTGGAGTACTAAAAAAGCAAAAAAACTTTTTAAAAACTCAGCTACATATGACTATTTATTTCTTTGGGATCATAATATTGAATATTCAGATCCCGTTATTTTGTTGCACATGTTTGATACTGAAATGAAAATGCAACCTGTTACTATTGAGGATCAAGAATTCTATGATTGTATGTCAGAAGACGTAGCCAATTTAATAGTAAAAAATAAAAAAATCACTTTCTCTGAGGCTCTTCATCAATTTGAAATCTCAAAAACTTATTGGAATTTAACACATTCTGGTCATGATTTTGATCATTCATCGCCAGAGCATCTTTATCAAATGTACAAAAATGAATGCAAAGTAGGGTTACCTTTGCCAACCAGCATGATAGAAGCCGGATTATTGTAATGGAAATACTTAGATAATTAGCATCAAAATATTATTACAAATGTTACTTTTTTACGACAAATCTGTTGAAACGCTTGTCTAGACCTAATTTGCTAGATACAATGGAGGTGTTATATTAAGGAGGATAATTTTTTATGAAGAAGAGACTTTTGACCAGTTTTGCTGCTGCCGCAATGCTTACTTCTGTAGCTGTTCCTGCAGTTAATACTGTGATGACGAATCAAGCCTCAAACCATCAAGTTTCTGCCGCTACCGCCAATCAGACTGCATTTTTGAATAAAGCTGCTAAGCAAGCTGTGAAAGCAGCTAAAAAATATGGGACACTTCCATCAGTAATGATTGCCCAGGCAATAACAGAATCAGGCTGGGGACAATCAGGACTGGCCGTTAATGCTAATAACCTTTTTGGGATGAAGGCTGATGATTCTTGGACAGGTGAGACTTATACTGCCAAGACTAGAGAAGAAGGCAAGAACGGTAAAAGCTATTATATTACTGCAGCGTTTAGAAAGTACCCATCCTTTGAACAATCATTTGAAGATAATGGAAGCAAGTTGAGAAATGGTGTTTCTTGGGATCCCTTGCGTTACAAGGGTACTTGGATTGAGAATGCTTCAACTTATGCATCAGTTACCAAGGCTTTGACTGGGACTTACGCTACCGATTCTAAGTATGATAGGGCTTTGAATAGTCATATTACTAGTTTGAATTTGACCAAATATGATCCTGTAACTATTAATACTACGAGAACTTATACTGCTGGTAAGGATAGTTCAACTTATAATTGGCCAACTGCTCCATCTGTTGCTAAGGCAATTGGTTCGGTTAAGGCCGGCGAAAAGGTTGTTGTTACTAAGACCATTACTTTCCACGATGGTTCAAGCAGAATGTACATTGATGGTCGTGGTTGGGTTAATGGCTCAGTTTTGGATAAGAGCAGTTCCGCAACTAAGGAACCTGTAACTCAAGCACCTAAGAATGTGAAGCCTGTTTCTAAGAACTTGATGCATAATGCCTATGTTTATGACCAAAATGGTAAGAAGTTAAAGGGCAAGATGTTCAAGACCAGTGATGAAAATGGTGGCAAGTGGATCAACACTTACGGTACCAAGACAATCAAGGGGAAGACTTACTATCGTGTCGGTGAAAATGAATACATTGCGGCTGGCAATATTGATGGTACTTTGAAGTTCTTGAAGAAAACTTCCTATGTTTATAATCAATATGGCAACCGCGATAACAATTTGAAGCATAAAAAGCATAGCCAAATTGCCACTTATGGTAGTGCAGTAACAATTAATGGTAAGAAATACTATCGAGTAGGTATTCGTCAATACATTAAGAAATCAAACTTCATGTAGTTAAGGAAAGGATTTCATTGTGAAAGTACGCAAATTTTTGATTGCCTTAATTGCATTTTTCGGCATAATTGGTGTAGTGTCAACTAACCAAGTCGACGCCGCTTCAATTAATAGTTTAGCTAAGAAGTACCAATATAGTGGGGTTACTTATTTATACAAAATGCTCAAACTAGAGGGGATAAAGTACAATAAATTCCCTGGCGTTGAGTATCAAAATGGCAAGCCAGAAGGGATCGTAGTTCATGAAACTGATGATCCTGGTGCGACTGCTCACGATGAAGCAATTTACTTTAACCGTGAATGGAATAAGATTAATGCTTACGTAAATGCTTTTGTTGATAGCAAGCAAATTATCCAAATGTGTTCTCCTAATGTTGGTACTTGGGGTGCAGGGCAACAAGCCAATAACCGCTTTATTCAAATAGAACTATGTGAAGAAAGCAGTCGTGATGCCTTTGCTAAGTCAGTTAATAATGATGCAATTTATATTGCTAAGTTGTTGCACCGCTATAATTTAAAGCCAGATAATGCTTGCGATGATGGTGATGGTACAATTTGGTCGCACAAGGCAGTTAGCACCTTTTTAGGTGGGACTGATCACGTTGACCCTGATGGTTACTTTGCCAAATGGGGTTATGACATGGATCAATTTTATTCTTTAATAAAGTATTACTACGACTTACAAAAGAAGAATGAAAATACTAACAGTAAAGATCCAAACAAGATTAAGGACGAAGTATCAGCAGAAGTCCAAGGTGCGGTAACTTTAGGCCATGATGCTTATGTTTACAATAAGAATGGCAAGAAGACTAAGACCTTGAAGTTAGCTGGTAGTCCAGTAACTGTTTTAGGTTACAAGTTGATCAATAATAAGAAATACTACCAGATTGGTAAGAATCAATATGTAGTAGCTACTAATATTGATGCGACAGTTAGAACCGCAAAGAAGAATACTTACTTGCGGACACGCTTAGGCCGAATTCAAAAAGATAATTTGGTCAGAAAAGGCAGCCGGGTGATGACTTATGGTAGTAAGATCACCATTAACAATCAAAAGTATTATGCTTTGAATGCTACGCAATATGTATTAGCAAGCGATATTAGATAGAAAAAAGATACGTCTTAAACCACAATTAATGGGAATTAAGGCGTATTTTTTGTATAATTCTTGTGTTGAATGTGAAAAGGGGAGAGTATATGGCGCAATTATCACTATTTTTAGTCGTCTTATTGGCGCTCGTGATTCCAATTTTTATGGCGCGTTTTAAAATTAGCACCGTGCCAACCGCAATTGCGGAAATTATTGTGGGAATTATTGTCGGTTCGAGCGGCTTTAACATTGTGGTTTCGACACATGATTTAACGTTTTTATCGAACCTCGGCGTAATTTTGCTGATGTTTTTATCAGGGATGGAAATTAACTTCGATCTCTTGCAACGGAAAAATAATCCGAAAGCTAAGTCACAAGCAGGAAAAACAGTCGATCCTTTGCCTACTGCTTTAACTGCTTTTGCCGGCATTGTGATTATGGCCTTTATTTTAGCTTATGTTTTGAAGTTAATTGGCTTATTTAGCAATATTGTTTTAGCAGCGATTATTTTTATGACTGTTGCTTTAGGGGTTGTTATTGCTACCTTGAAAGAAAAAGATATCCTTGGGCGGCCGATCGGACAGACGATCTTACTGACTGCCGTGTTAGGTGAAGTAATTCCGCTGCTTTTGTTAACGATTTATGCTTCAGTTAATGGGGGCAACGCAGAGCAATTATGGCTGATTATCCTACTTTTTGTAGCGGCAATCTTTCTTTTGCGTCGTTTCAAGCAGCCATATCTTTGGTTTAGCAAAGTAACCAAGGCTACGACCCAGTTGGATATTCGCTTGGCCTTCTTCTTAATTTTTGCTTTAGTTACAGTAGCCGAACGAGTTGGTGCCGAAAACATCTTAGGTGCATTCTTAGCCGGAATGGTTATGAAGTTGTTAGAGCCTAGTGAAGCTACTAAAGATAAGTTAACTTCCATTGGTTATGGTTTCTTTATTCCAATTTTCTTCATTATGACTGGGGTGGGCTTGAACTTAAAGTCATTGTTTGCTCATCCATCATCATTGATGCTATTGCCAGTTTTGGTTATCTTCTTGTTCTTGGCTAAAGCTCCAGTCGTCTTAGTCTATATGCGTTACTTTGAGAAAAAGAATGCTTTTGCTGGTGGTTTTTTAACGGCAACGACGATTACGATTGTTTTGCCAACCTTGCAAGTTGCGCGTAAATTGCATGCAATTACTTCGACTCAATCTGACGTCTTTATCTTAGCAGCAGTAATTGTCTGCATTGTTAGTCCAATTGTCTTTAATTCTAACTTTGTTTTATCACCAGAAGATCGGATCAAAGAAACAGTTACTATCGTGGGTGCCAATGCCTTTACGGTACCGGTTGCTCATGATTTACATGATAATTGGTACTCAATCAAGATGTTTACTGATCAAAAGGACCAATACGAGACTTATGATAGCCGAGTTAAAGGCTTAACTTTGCTCAATAATTTGGATAATCAAAGTCTAGAACATAGCGGCGCCTTTGATTGTGATATTTTTGTCGCAGCAGGGCATCATGATCAAGAAAATGCACGCATGGCAGAATATGCCAAAGACTTAGGGGTTAAACGGGCAATTGCGCGGATGAATGAAGTAGACAGTGATACTTTATCGCGCTGTCAAGAAGCAGGCGTGGAAGTATTTAACTTTACTAATGTGCGTTCAGCTTTAATGCGGGCCTTGATTGAATCACCAACGGTCTACAAGATTATGACTGATACCAATAACGTTTTGTACTCAGTAAAGGTGAAGAATACGCGTTATACTGGGCGACCACTTAGTGATTTGGAATTTGTTGACAAGATCACGGTTAGTCGAATTCGCCGTGGCAATGAATGGTTGATTCCGCATGGTTGGACTGTAATTGAACCAAATGATATTTTGATCTTTTCCGGGGCCTTTAAGGATGCGGATCAAGTAAAGAAATTATTGAGTCATCAAAATTAACCAAAAAAACTAGTTGCAAATTTTGCAGCTAGTTTTTTACTATCTTAATGATTTTGTCCTTCTACGGCTTTTATATCACTTTGACCATCACGCTCAACAATTGCGCCAATTGCTGCGGTTAGGCCTTTAACAATATCAGCTAGTGCCATCGAAGGCTGATTTGGCCTGGTGATAACCTGTTCTGGTAAAAATGGAATATGAATGAAGCCAGCTTTAAGCTTAGGAAATTCTTTTGCGCGCATGTACTGCACTTGGTAAAAAATATGGTTGCAGACATAGGTGCCAGCTGTGTTAGAAACTATTGCTGGTAAACCTGCCGCTCGAATTGCCTTGGCCATGGCCTTGATCGGCAGTTGTGTGAAGTAGGCAGTGTCCCCATCTGGTTGAATCGGTTCATCTAGTGGTTGATAGCCATCATTATCAGGGATGCGACCATCGTTAATGTTGATGGCTACACGCTCAGGAGTTAGGGCAGACCGACCGCCAGCTTGACCAACATTGAGTACGTAGTCAGGTTGCTCTTTTACGATTGCTTGATGCACGACTTGGGCTGATTTATTAAAAACCGTAGGGATTTCTAATTTAATAATTTTTGCTCCCTTGATGGTATCAGGCAATCTTTTGACTGCCTCAATGGCAGGATTAATCTTATCGTCGCCAAAAGGATCAAAACCAGTTACTAGAATTTTCATTGTTTGTCTCCATTTAGAAAATTTTGAGAATAGTTAAATCATTGAATTTCTTGCTTTGGTCAAAATTTGCATTGTCTCTAAAGTATTCACGAAAGCTGAGTCAGCTTTTTGGGTATCGTGTTGGTTGATCATTTGAGCAAAGGCATTAAACTCAGCCGCCATACGGTGAGGATATTTGTTTAAGCTGTAACGCTTAGGCTTTTCATTGCGCACCTCAACTGTGAAATTATCGAGCGTTCCCGTTGAACCGTCAAAGTAGATGCTGCCTTTTTCACCTTCAATAAAGGAACGTGGCGTTACGTAGCTATCTTTGGCCGCAGTGAGGGATGCTTGCTTATCAGGGTAAGAAAGATGAAGAATCCCAGAAGTATCAACGCCTTTTTGCATATTTGCATAATATTGAACTTGATCAGGCAAGCCAAACAACGCAGCTACTAAGTGAATATTGTAGATATTCAAGTCCATCAAGGCGCCACCATCTTTTTTAGGGTCAAAAACTGGGGCAATTTTACCAGTCAAGAAGGCATCATAACGGCTGGAATATTGCGTATAATTCAGATTAATGATGTGGATTGGGGCGATCTTAGCGATTTCTGCTTTAATCTGTTTGAAGTTCTCTAAATAAAGGTTAGTAATGGCTTCAACAATGATTAAGTCTTTTTCGTCAGCGAGCTTTTTTAGTTCTTCAGCTTCGGCAGTGCTTTGGACAAAAGGCTTTTCACAGATGACATTTTTGCCATGTTCAAGCGCAGCTTTAGCAACTTCGTAATGAAGAAAGTTGGGTACAGCCACATAAACTGTGTCAACTTCAGGTTCGGCTAGCAATTCATCATTGTCGATGTAAGTGCGGGCAATGTGATATTGCTGGGCTAAATCTTGCGCAATTTTTTCACTACGTTTAGTTGATGAAATGGCCGTAATCGTCATGTTTTTTATTTGGTCAGCGGTTGTTAAAAAATCGTGGACGATCATGCCGCTGCCGATAATTCCTAATTTCATTTTTGACCTACTTCTTTTTAGTATTAGTAGTTGGCAAATCTTTGGCGTTGGTTGCGGAAGTTGGGACTTTCAAGAAGTCGTGGCTGCCGAAGTTGCCGTAACTTTGACCAACCTTAACGTGCATTAATTTGCCTAGTTTTAAGTTAACAAAGACATTAAAGGTGGATAGTTTATCATCCTTAACAACAGCCTTTACATTCATTGATTGGTATTTGCCCAATTTTTGAATTTGCTTGAAAACCTTAGCTTGATTGGTGCTTTGTGCAGTAGTGTTAAAAATTGGTGCTGCCGCCTTTTTCATTAAAGCTTGATCAGTACTTTTAGCAGTTAAAGTGTAAGTATAAACACCATCTTTTTTGCTTTTCTTCATCTTATAAGCTGAAACTAACTGATCACTTGGGTTGGTAATCATGTGATTATTCATAATTGCATCAGTTAATTCAGCGTAATTGTGGCCAGTAAGTTTTTCAAGATCAGCCTTATACCAAGTGTTTTGCCCATTGATGTAAACATTATTGAGGTTAACCCATTCTTCATTGGAACTGGTTTTACCTTTATTGGTTGTTTGGTTAGTGATATGGTAGACCGTGTTTTTTCCACCAAAGGTAGTATTGGCTAAAGCTACTTGACTTGAAGTATCTGTTCCCAAGGTAACTGATTGAATAACTTGTCCAGATTGAAAGCCTTTCTTCATCTTTTGCACCACTTGAGTCTTGGTTAAAGCTGGCGCAGATTTCTTTTCTTGTTTACTACAGCCCCCTAATAAAAAGAGGGCGGCGAAGGATAAGCCGATAATTGTTTTCTTTAATTTCATTTGCATTTCTCCTGTATGTTTCAATTAATTCTATTATAACTAAAAAATCTGCTTCTTATTGACGAAGCAGATTATTCTTTAATTTTATTTTGTATTAAGCTTGCCTAAATCAACGGCTGACTTCTTAACTGAAGCGGGTACAGTTAACTTTTTAACTTGGTTAATTTGATCAATTTGCATGGTGAAGTTTTTCTTTTGACCGTCGTCTTTGTAGGTCGAGTCAATATTAACCTTTTTGATATGATAGTTTTGATCAACGTTAATTTGGATGTCATTTTTGATCGGCTTCACATTATCAAGATCAATCCCGATTAAAGCAGTGAAAGCCGAATCAGAAATAATGGCATTCCAAATTTTCTTGTTGTTTCCTTTATAAGTGAGCAGGTAATCTTTGCCGTTTTGCTTTACCTTAAAGGATTTAGCAGTAGGGATAAAAGGCATGAGCAAGCTGCCGTTTAAGCTATCGGTGATGGCGCCGTAAGCACTAGTTTTAGATAATTTAGTCTTGAACCAGTGTTGTGAGTTGGTACCTTTCATTTTGATGTAATTGTTTTTGCCTTCAATCCACATTTGATAGTGGTTAGAAATGCTAGAAACATTGGCATAAATGACAGTTGGCTTTTTAGTGTATTGTGCTTCAGCTTTTTGTTGCGTTTTTTGATTAGCTGATTCATTCCAAGAAGCGTGCATTGAATTAAAATTATCTTTTTCTGCCTTGGTTAAAATAGTTTTAGCAGTAGGTAAATTAGCTGTTTTGTTTGAACCTGTTTTAGAGCAAGCTGTTAAAAAGAGTAGTGCTAATAAAACGGTAATGATAATATTTTGGTGTTTAAATTTCATATATAACTTTCTTTCATTAAATTTTTTCTTCTAGTATAGCAAGAATAACGTTACAAAATTGAAAAAACACGATTTTTTTAGCCTTAACTCTATGAAAAAATTTGTGAAATGTGTAAAATATGGATGAAACATTGAATTTTAAAAGGAGATATTTCATGTCAAAATTAGTTTTAATCCGTCACGGTCAAAGTGAATGGAACCTTTCAAACCAATTTACTGGTTGGGTTGATGTTAACCTTTCAGAAAAAGGTGTTGAAGAAGCTAAGAAGGCTGGCCGTTTAATCAAGGAACACGGTCTTGAATTTGACCAAGCTTACACTTCATTATTAACTCGTGCAATCAAGACTTTGCACTTCGCCCTTGAAGAAAGTGGCCAACTTTGGATTCCAGAAACTAAGACCTGGAGACTTAACGAACGTCACTACGGTGCTTTACAAGGTTTGAACAAGAAGGCTACTGCTGAAAAGTACGGCGATGAACAAGTTCACATTTGGCGTCGTTCATACGATGTTTTGCCACCAGCTATCGATGACGATAACGAATTCAGTCAAGCACATGACCGTCGTTACGCAAACTTGGACCCACACATCGTTCCTAAGGCAGAAAACTTACACGTATGTCTTGACCGTGTAATGCCATTCTGGGAAGATCACATTGCTCCAGACTTACTTGACGGCAAGAACGTAATTATCGCAGCTCACGGTAATTCACTTCGCGCTTTGACTAAGTATATCGAAAACATTTCTGACGACGACATCATGAACCTCGAAATGAAGACTGGTGAACCAGTTGTTTACACATTCGACGAAAACTTGGATGTTGTTAACAAGGAAAAGTTGGACGACTAATTTATTATTAGTAGTTATTCACACAAAAAAGAACCTCGCAAATTTCGGGGTTTTTTTCTTTTGGACTAAAAAAGACATCCACCAGGGATGCCTTTTTTATCAACTTGCTCCAAAAACTATAATTGATTTTTTGATTTTAAATTTTCTGGAACAAACCTATTATATTATAAACAAAGAATAATTACCATTTTCTGCTCAGAAAGTGGTGAAAATTGACAGTTGTATATGGTAAGTGCTATTTTGAGTTACGGAGTGTAATAATTGGGAGAAAAATATGCAAACAATAGATAATTCTCTCTTTCAAGTCTCTGTCGATGAGAATGGGGCCAAAATGGCACAGTTGGTGTCCTTAACAGATCAATTTGATTATCTCGGCGAGCAAGAAAGTGAAGAAGGTATGGCACTTGCTTTTCCAGTAATTGACCAAGATAATAATTGGGCTAGCAAATTGCCTTGGACCGTTGTTGACAAGGGTGATACTCGCGTAAGTCTAACTTTAATTGATACACCAGAAAGCTACAAGCATTTTCCATATCATTTTGAAGTGATGACTACCTATGCTTTGGAGGGTAATCAGGTCAACATTTCTTTTTATTTGAAAAATTCTTCAAATAAGGAGCTACCATTCTCTTTAGGCTTCGTCTTGCCAACTTCATGGCAGAGCGAAAGTCAGGTCAACAAGATTACTTTGACTAATAAAGAACATGGAATTGAGATTGCTTCAACTGATTTTAAGTTGAATGCGGATAATGATCGCGTTACTGCTTTTACGGGTGAACTTACATTAGAGCCAAAAAATAGTTGCAAATTTGCGTTAAACTTGACTTTGAAGTAAAAATTAGTAACGATTTTAATAAGATATACTAAGCAAGTCAGCGATGATTTGCTTTTTTTGTTATAATACATTCAATGTGAATTTACATTATAGGTATGTTTTATGAAAGATAGAAAAGAAAGATCTAATCACCCGCATAATAGTCGGGTAGAAACACACAATTATAAGAATCGTCATGTTGGGGCATGGATTATTAGTATTGTGGTGCTAGTTGCGGTTGTTGGGGTTGCAGCATATTTTGCTTCAGTCTATTTCCGCACTAAATCTGCAGTAGATAAAACCTATGACCCCAAGACTGCAGTGAAAACTACAGGTGAATTTAATGGGAAAAAGAAGTTCGCAGTTTTGCTGATGGGGACTGATACCGGTGCCCTTAATCGAAAAGAAAAACGCGGACGGACAGATACTATGATTTTAGCTGTAGTTAACCCTGCTAAGAAACACTATACTTTGGTCTCAATTCCACGTGATACGATGGCACAGATGGTCGGCAATGACAGCTTTAAAGTCGAAAAGATTAACGCCGCCTATGAATTAGGTGGGGCTAAAATGTCGATGGATTCTGTTTCCAAATTAATTAATGTACCAATTAAGTACTACGCTGTCGTTAATATGGGCGGAATTATGAAAATGATTCGCTATGTTGGCGGAATTAATATTAGACCAACGCTTAGTTTTGAATATGGTGGTTATATTTTTAAAAAAGGTAAGCTAACGCACATGGGTGGTGCTGGCGCACTAGCCTATTCACGGATGCGTTATGATGATCCGCGAGGCGATTACGGCCGTCAGGAAAGACAACGGCAAGTCATTACTACTTTGATTAAGAAGGCTGTTTCAGTTAGTTCTTTATCAAATTTAGATTCAATTCTGACTTCAGTATCAAGCAATGTGCGGACTAATTTGCCATTCATCGCAATGCAGCAGATTGCGATGAATTACCGTAGTTGTGCTAATTCTTCATCTAGCGATTATTTGCATGGTTATAATGCGATGATCAAGGATGCAGCTTATCAAGTACAGCCAACTAGTGAGTTGCAGCGGATTTCTAATTTAGTTCGTCAAGAATTGGGTTTACCTGAGGAAACAATTTCAAATAATGAAACTTTCCAAAATGAAAAGAATATTGCTAATGGCTTTAGCTTTAAGAGTGATAAGACGCAAGATTATCACATCTATGATTACACCGAAGAAGGTGATAATTAATGGCGCGTGTTTGGGCTACGCTGATTGGCTATGTTTTTGGTAATTTCTTAACGGCGATGGTCGTTGGTAAAATCTTTTTAAAAATAAATCCTACAGAATATGGTTCACATAATCCAGGGACAGCTAATATGGGTGCTGTCTTTGGTAAAAAATGGGGCATTTTAACCTGCTTAGGCGATTTGCTTAAAAGTTTGATTGCCTTGTTTATTGTGTATTTTGCTTTTCCGGCCCATATTAATATTGCCTATGCCGGGCTGGGGTTAATTCTAGGACATTGTTTTCCAATCTGGAATCATTTCCATGGTGGCAAAGGGGTTGCAGTTGCAGCTCAGGCAGCAGTTTTTTATGATTGGAAAGCGGGTTTTGCGACTTTATTAGTGGCTCTGGTATTAACAGCGATTATGCAAAATTTGACGATTCCGCCTTTAGTGTTTATGCTTTTATTCAGTATAGATACATTCTTGCACAATCAGGAGGCAGGAATTGTTTTTATCGTGATTACTTTGATAATGTGCTTCAAGTTTTGGCATGATATCATTGACTTCTTTACCGGTCATGGCAAGAAGGTAGATATTTTGCTTTCAATTAAAAAGAAGCTCGGAATTATTAAGTAATGACAAAATTTTTTAGTGAGGACACAGACTAGAGAAAATGAGTGAGATTAACAAGAAAAAATCACTAAATGCTTGGCAAATCATTTGTTTGATTGTTGCAGCATTTTTCATGCTAGTGCAGATGTATTCTTGGGGTAGCACTTTTGGTAGATTGCCATTAAGTACCCTAATGAGATATATTCCAGGATTACTTGGCCGCAGTACGATGGTGCTGGTGCCAATGGTCTTTGGTGCTGTTTATAGCAAAAGAAAGGTTCATCCAACTGAAGCCTTTAAGTTTTGGATTATAGCGGTTGTTACACTAGTTCTTTTATACTTGGTAAACTTCTTTAAGCGACCAGGTACTTTTAATATGTGGAAGCTCTGGGGAGTATTTTTCCCAGTCTTGACTAGTACGTCAGCATTGTTGGCTGGTTTAATTTTTAGTATGCTAGCTCAACCATACTTGTATGAACTGCAGCACCGCATTACTACTAAGCAAAATGTGTTATTGCTTAGTGCCTTAACTTTAACCGGTTTTGCGACTAGTGCAGGTACGATGATCTTTAACAAGTCTATTTATGGCGTATATTTGATCTTGTACTTTGCTTGGGGAATGTTTTTAGCTAACGTTAAGATTCCGAAAAAGGTCTTTGGCTGGTCAATTGCAGCTGGAGTAATGTCCTTCTTCGTAATGTTTATCGGTGTTCCCGGATTTAACGGGGTTTACTGGTACCAACGTTTATCTGGCCGAAGCGGTGTTTATTCCTGGAATCCTAAATTTTTAAGCAATATTGCTTCACCATTTTTGTTCTTAATGGTTTTAGCAGCTTTCTTAATCTTTAGAAAAGTGATCGTTAGCTACAGTGCTAAGCAGATGCACTTCTTTATTCCGGTAATTATCTTTATGGATGCCCCAGTTATTGGCGGCTTCGTAAGATCATTCCGCTTTACTAATAGTGCTGGCTTTAATAAGTTCTTGATGATTATTATCATGGCACTTGTTGCTTTGGGGTTGAGTTGGCTATATGAACGTTACTTATTTAAATTAAAACCGGTTAAGCGTACTGTTGCGTTCTTTAAGCGGCATGATAACTTGGCAGAAATTGTCGAAGATGCTTGGGCTAACTTTACTGCTTGGGTAGTTGAGAATAGAGTAAGACTCCTTACTTGGGGCTGGTTCTATGTCTTAAGTTTTGCTTCATTCTTAATTGAATCAGATAATTTGCGAATTCAGATTACGACAGCGACTGATATCAATGCCGTAATCTTCTTGCTCGGGACTAGATTTTTCGCTATCATTTTGACGGCAATCTTCCTCGATGCAATGTTTGCAATTTTCTACTTCATTACTACACGGTACTGGACTTCAACTATTTTAGTAACTGTAATTACAATCGGTTGGGCCATTGCCAATAAGATTAAGTTGGATCTGCGTGGGGAACCAATTTATCCAACTGAATTAGATGAAATTGTTAACTGGAAGACCTTGTTGCCGATGGTCGGCCAACAAAAGGTAATTATGATCGCCATTGCTTTGGTAATTATCATTGCCTTGACTGTCTTTCTTGAAATTAAGTTCCCAATTAAGAAAAAGGGTTCATGGAAACGCCGTGGTATTTGGGCATTATTGAGTTTGCTTTTGTTCATGACACCAGTTCGCTTCAACCACGATGGCGGCATGATTTACCACATTAACCGTGGTTTTGATAATAAGCAATCATTTAGAAACCCTGAACGTGATATTCAAATTAACGGTCCATTATTGAACTTCTTGAACTACTTTGACTTGCAGATTATGAATAAGCCAGCCAACTATTCAAAATCTACAATTCAACATTTGAATGAGAAGTACAGCAAGATCGCTGATGAAATTAATAAGTCAAGAAAGAATACGTTAAAGGATCAAACTATCGTTTACAACTTGAGTGAAAGTTTTGTTGATCCATATACTTTTCCAACTGTAAAGATTGATCCTAAGGTACCAAATCCAGTTAAATTTATTCAATCAATGGCTAAGAGATCTACTTACGGTAGCATGCTTAGTGCTGGTTATGGTGGTGGTACTGCCAACATGGAATGGGAAACCTTGACTGGTTTCAACATGGGGATGTTCAAGTCAACCTTGACACCATATGTTCAAATTGTGCCAAACCATGACTTCTACCCAACAGTCGGAATGGACTTCAATTACAAGTCTGCAGTTCACCCATTCATCGGTACTTACTACTCAAGAGTAGAAGATTACAAGAGATTTAAGTTCAATAAGTTTGTTTACCTTGGCTCTAAGTACAAGATCATTGATCAAAAGAAACTTGGCAAATCAACTTACAATTCTGACTACACTACTTATGCAAATGGTTTGAAACAAATCAATAGCATGAAGGGCGGTCAATTCATTAACTTGATTTCAATTCAAAACCACATGCCGTACAACAATTGGTATCCAAATAATGAATACATGGGCAAGGTATCTGGTGAGCTCTTCAACACTGCTGCTGTTCGTGAACAAATGGCAACTTACATGAAGGGTGTTCAATACACTGATAAGGCTGTAAAGCAATTTATCGGTAAGATTGATAAGATCAAGAAGCCAATTACGGTTGTCTTCTATGGGGACCACTACCCAAGTATCTTGTCACAAAACTACGCTAGTCGTTATCCAGTGCAAATGCACTCAACTCGCTACTTCATTTACTCTAATAAGTATGCTAGAGAACATGGTGCTAAGAGCAAGTTGACCCATAACACTAACTATGTCAACACAAGTGATTTTACTGCAATGATGCTTGAACAAACTAACTCTAAGGTAACTCCTTACCAAGCATTGTTAACTGAAGTTCACAAGAAGTTGCCAGCAATCACCATTAACTTCAATGGTGACCAAGGCTTCCAATTAGTTGACCAAAAGGGTCACTTCGTTGATCCAAAGAAATTGACTTCAGAACAACAAGCAATTTTGAAGGATTACGAAATGGTTCAATATGATATGACTGCTGGTCAAGCTTACGGCTTAAAGGCTAAGGGCTTCTATAAGATGGGTGACTAGCTATAAGAAAGCTTGAGAGAAATCTCGGGCTTTTTTTGTGGCAAAAAGAGTTGACGAAAGATGGTCTTCACGTTAAGATATCTTTATCTAAGTAGTAAATCAGCTCAGCGTTCAGAGAACTAGCGGTGTGGTGTGAGCTAGGCAGGCTGATTTTGACGAAGTACTAATGGGGTAGTTTCCATAAAGACTATTAAGAGGCGCGATATGCGCGAACGTGGGTGGTACCACGGCTAATAATGTAATTTAGTCGTCCCTGGATCATTGATCCGGGGACGTTTTTTATTGGAGGAAAAATAATGGCAAAATTTGATATTTTGGAAGATTTGAAATGGCGTGGCGCCATTAACCAAGAAACTGATGAAGAAGGTTTACGCAAGTACTTAGCAGAACATGACGACTTAGCTTTGTACTGTGGTACTGACCCAACTGGTGATTCACTTCATATTGGTCACCTTATCCCATTCATGATCTTGAAGAGATTCCAAATGGCAGGCTACCATCCAGTAATTTTGATCGGTGGTGGTACTGGTGCAATCGGTGACCCATCAGGTCGTAAGACTGAACGTACTTTACAAACTGCTGAGCAAGTTAAGCACAATGAAGAAAGCTTAACTAACCAAATGAAGAAGTTGTTTGGTACTGAAAACTTCGAAATCAGAAACAACGCTGAATGGCTCGGTAAGCTTAACTTGATTGATTTCTTGCGTGATTACGGCAAGTTCTTCCAAGTTAACAACATGATTAACAAGGACGTTGTAGCTAGTCGTCTTGAAAATGGTATTTCATTTACTGAATTTACTTACCAAATTTTGCAAGCGATCGACTTCTACCATTTAAATAAAGATGATGGAGTTCAACTTCAAATTGGTGGTAGTGACCAATGGGGCAACATTACTGCCGGGATCGATTTGATTCACAAGCTTGAGGGTGCAGATCGTCCAGCCTTTGGTTTAACTATTCCATTGATGCTTAAAGCTGACGGTACTAAGTTCGGTAAGTCTGCTGGTGGTGCTGTCTGGCTTGATCCTGAAAAGACTAGTCCTTACGAATTCTACCAATTCTGGATTAACCAAGATGACCGTGATGTGGTTAAGTACCTTAAGTACTTCACTTTCCTTAGCCGTGAAGAAATCGAAGATTTGGCTGAAAAGACTAAGAAAGAACCTTGGAAGAGAGCTGCTCAAAAGAAATTAGCAGAAGAAGTTACCAAGTTTGTTCACGGTGAAGCAGGTCTTGAAGAAGCTCAAATGATTACTGATGCTTTGTTCTCAGGCAATATCAAGAACTTGTCAGTTACGCAAATTGAACAAGGTTTGAAGAATGCTCCAAGTGCAGAAGCTGGCAATGAAAAGAAAAATATTGTTGATTTCTTAGTTGATACTAAGATTGAGCCTTCAAAGCGCCAAGCTCGTGAAGATGTTAAAAACGGTGCCATCTATGTTAATGGCGATCGTGAACAAAGTGTTGACTTTGAAGTTGATCCATCAAGTGCTTTTGATGGTAAATACGTCATTATCCGTAAGGGCAAGAGAAAGTACACTTTAGTTACAATTAAATAATTAGATATATAATTTTAAATTTTTATGCATTAAAAATAGAGGGATTTTTTCCCTCTATTTTTTACTATAATTAATCTATTTAGTTTTTTGGTTATTAATAGTAAGAGTAAAAAATAATAATTCAGGTAAAATAGTCTTTTACTTCTTAAATTGTTATTTTATTTTCTGAAAGCAATCACGATAATATCTTAATTGAGTTATTCACAAATTCACATGATTGCTATACAATTATACATTATCAATACAATGCCAATATATAATATCTGTGTATACTTTTGACGAATGCTGGTGCCTGGCGCTTGAATAAATAATTACTTTTGATGAAAATATGTGAAAAATGACACTATCTACTTTACTTCTAGATAAACAGTGTTATAGTAAAAGTGTAAAGAGAAAATAAGTAAACAGAAAGAGGTTATTAAAATGTTAGAATCTAAAAAAGCTATCAAGATTGTTTCAAGTTTGGTAATCGGTTTAAGTTTAGGCTGTGCTCTTACTCCTATTGCTCAAGCTACTTCATTTACTGCTCCTAAGTTGGGTGTTGCAACGCAAGCTCCAACTAACCCTGCTATTCGAAAGGGCGACAAGATCTTTGTTGTTATTAAAGACACCAAAAATCAAAAAGTAACTGTTTACAATAAAAATGCTGAAAAGACTAACAAAAAAGTTGCAATGGGTTCTACTTATACCGCAAAAGACGTTAAAAAAGTTAACAAGAAGAAGATCGTTAGAATTAACAAGAGTCAATGGTTGAATACTAAGGACGTTGTTAAGAACTAATAAGAAGCAGGTTTAATAACTGTTTTTGATACTTATTTTCTAAAAATAATTGGAGAGAATAAAGAAGGACGAGGATGTTCAAATGAATGTCTTCGCCTTTTTTGGTACAATATAGACGCCGCTTTAGCTCAATAGGTAGAGCACCGCCGTGGTAAGGAGGAGGTCCCCAGTTCAAACCTGGGAAGCGGCTTAGTTGTTGTTTTTGGCAAGAAAGGAAAAATTTATGAAGCATGAACTTACAATGGCTGAAATTGCCAAATTTCAAAAAGATTATGAACAAAAGCCACAGAATCGCGTTGCAGAATTAGCTGTTGTCAATAATGGTGTGGCTAAGGCTAGTTTTGATTCAGAAAAGGTTAGAAAGTTAAATCGTACTTTTTCAATTGAAATCCCTACTGATAACGTTACTGATCAAAAGCAGTCAGGTCGTTGTTGGCTCTTTGCCGCTTTGAATACCTTACGGCATGGTTTTGCTAAAAAGTATCGTGCTAAGAATTTTACTTTTTCACAAAATTATTTATTCTTCTGGGATCGAATTGAACGAGCAAATATTTTCTTTGACAATATTTTGAATACTGCCGATCGACCACTTAGCGATCGAACAGTTCACACATATATGCAAGGTCCTGATACTGATGGTGGTCAATGGGCGATGGCAGTATCTTTAATTAGAAAATATGGCTTAGCGCCTACTTATGCGCAGGATGAAAGCTTTACGGCTAACAACACTGCATTCTTTAACCAGACTTTGAACAATAAGTTGCGTGAAGATGGTTTGGTTTTACGTAAATTAGCTCAAGCAGGTCAAATTGATGAAATCGAAGCTAAACGTCAAGAATTTTTGAGTGAAGTTTATCGCATGGCGGTAATTGCTTTTGGTGAACCGGTGCAGAAATTCGATCTTGAATTTAAAGATGATGATGGCAAGTATCAGTTTGATGGTGATCTTACTCCGCTTGACTTCTTCCATAATTACTTTACTGATGATCTTGATGACTATATTGTTTTGTTTAATGCACCAGATCATGAATTTGATAAGTTGTACGCTTTGCCATTTGAAGACAATGTTGAAGGCGGCAGTCCGGTTCATTTCTTAAACACTAAAATTGAAAATCTTAAAGAAGCTGCGATTAAGCAACTTGAAGCAGGCGAAACTTTCTGGTTTGGCTGTGATGTTGGTAAAGACAGTGATCGCCAAAAGGGAATTTTAGCTCATAACCTCTATCAAACTGACGCTATTTTTAATATTGAAACCAAGCTAAGTAAAAAAGAAAGACTAGAAACTGGTGCTTCTGGTTCAACTCATGCCATGACGATGGTTGGTGTGGATGTTGTTGATGGCAAGCCACTTCAATGGAAAATTGAAAATTCATGGGGGACTAAAGTTGGTGAAAAAGGCTACTTTGTAATGGATGACAAGTGGTTTGATGAATATCTTTTCAAAGTAGTTGTTAAAAAGCAGTACGTTCCAGAAAAACTTGTTGAAATTTGGGAAGGCGAAGCAACCCCAGTAGAAGCATGGGATTCAATGGCATAATGGAACTTAAGCAAGTTATTGACTTTACTCAGGCACATTTGAAAGATGAAAAGACCGGACATGATTTTTATCATGGTGAACGGGTAGCTAATTTAGCTAGTCAAATGTACATAGCTGATCATGACACTGCGCATAAAGATAGTCGTGTAGTTGCGATTATTAAAACTGCTGGCTATTTGCACGATACGATTGATGAAAAAATCTGTGCCGATCCTGAAAAGGTAATTGGTGAAATTAAAGCTTTATTGCCACAAGTTGGTTTTAATGAATTAGAAATATGGGATATTTTGTTTACTATTCAGCATATGTCTTTTTCAGCTAATATTGAGCACCACTATCATTTGCCTTTGTCAGGCCAATATGTGCAGGATGCTGACCGGCTAGAAAGCTTGGGTGCGATTGGAATTGCACGAGCTTTTACTTATGGTGGCAAGCATGGCAATAAGATTTATGATCCAGAGATTAAGCCAGCTATGTTAACTAGTCATGATCAATATCGTAATCATGTTGAAACAACGATTAATCATTTTTATGAGAAACTGTTTCATCTAGAAGAGTTAATGAATACACCTGCTGCTAAAGAAGAAGCGGGTAGGCGAACAGCATATATGCGTAACTTTGTACGTGAATTTATGCAAGAATGGAATGTCTAGAATAATTTAATTTTAAATAAGCCTTGATACATCGGTATTGAGGCTTATTTTTTTGAATAAATTAAAAATAATATTAAAAAAATATTGCAAAATAAAAATGATTTAGCTATACTTATAAACAACTTAAAGAGTTCTATTATTTTTCTCATAAATGAGAGGAGCAATGTGTATGAAGTTTACCAAGTTATTCGCCGCAGGAGCAACCGTTTTAATTGCTGGTTCAACTTTAGCAGCGTGTGGTAGTAATTCTAATTCGTCGAGTGGCTCATCGGCCAAGAAAACAATTAATTGGATGGATGCTGCTGAAATTCCAACGATGGATATTTCTAAGGCAATTGATGCTACTAGTTTTAATCAATTAGGAAATGTTGAAGAAGGACTTTACCGTTTAGGTAAAAATTCTAAAGTTGAAAATGCTTTAGCAACAGATACTAAAGTCTCAAAAGATGGTAAGACTTGGACTTTTACTTTGCGTGATTCTAAGTGGTCCAATGGTGATAAGTTGACCGCTAAAGATTTCGTTTACTCATGGCGTAGAACAGTTAACCCTAAGACTGCTTCACAATATGCTTACCTTTTTGAAGGTATTCATAACGCTACTCAAATTTCTGCTGGTAAAGCGCCAGTTAATAGTTTGGGAGTAAAAGCTGAAGGCGACAACAAATTAGTCGTTACTTTGGACAAACGAATTCCTTACTTCAAGTTGTTGATGGGGTTCCCATTGTTCTTCCCACAAAATCAAAAGGTGGTTGAAGCTAATGGCTCTAAGTATGGTACTTCATCAAAAACTACCGCCTTTAACGGACCATTTGTTCAAAAAGGATGGACTGGATCTAACCTTTCTTGGAAACTGGTTAAAAACAAGAATTACTGGGACAAGAAGAATGTAAAACTTGATGCGATTAACTACAGCGTGCAAAAGACACCATCAACTGCATATAACTTGTATCAATCAAATAAGCTTGATGCTACTGTTTTAGATTCACAACAAACTAAGAACTTAAAACATCAAAAGGGTTACACTTTGCGTGATACTGCAGCAACCTTCTACTTGCAATTTAACCAAAAGAAGAAGATTTTCCAAAATGCTAACTTGCGTAGAGCCATCTCAATGTCAATCAATAGAAAGGCACTGGGAAGTGCTTTAGGTGGTGCTAATACCCCAGCAACCAGTTTAACTTCAAAGGGTGTAGTTAACCATGATGGTAAGGACTGGTCAGAAGTTGTTGGCGATAAGAAGAATGCCACATATAACCCAACTGAGGCTAAGAAACTTTACAAGAAGGCTTTGAAGGAATTAGGCGTTAAGAACGTTTCATTTACAATTTTGTCTGACGATACAGACTCTGGTCAAAAGACTACAGAGACACTTCAAAGTCAATTGGAAGAAAACTTGAAGGGCATGAAGGTTTCAGTAGCTAATGTACCATTTAAGACTCGTTTGAATCGCTCAACTAGTGGTAACTTCGACGTTGTTGTAACTGGTTGGTCAGCTGACTTTGCCGATCCAATTTCATTCGTTGACTTATTCACTAGCAAGAATGCGCAAAATAACGGTAAGTGGAGCAATGCACAATACGATAAGTTGATTGCTGATTCTAAGACTACAGCAGATACAACTAAGCGTTGGAACGATTTGGAAAAAGCAGAAAAGATTTTGCTTAGCGATGAAGGAATTGCCCCACTTTACTACAAGACTGAAGCTTGGTTAGTTCGTCCAGACATTAAGGGTATTGTTTACAACGGTGCTGGCTTGAACTACAACTTCAAGAATGCTTATGTAGCAAATTAATTAAAAAATCGGGAGGACATAGGAATGATTATTATTTCAGCAATTATTATTTTACAGACAAGACATAAGAATAATCTCTCTTTACTTGCGATTGCGTAATAATAGTCTAACTATGATTTGATAAATATATAGATAGAAGGAGCAACTGCGTAGGAGTTGCTCCTTTTTTGTAACTAGAATTGAGGATAAAAATGAAAAAGTGGAAAAAGTATTTAAGTGCAAGTTTATTAACAGCTGTATCGGCCGCAACTTTGGCAGCCTGTTCAAAGAGTTCTTCTTCTGGAACTAAGCAAACATTAAATTGGATGACCAAGTCAGAATTGCAGACATTAGATCTGTCTAAAGTAACTGATGCAACTAGTTTAGACCAAATCAATAATTCGATGGAAGGTCTTTATCGCTTAGGTAAAAATTCTAAGGTTGAGAATGCCTTGGCAACCAGGACTGAAGTTTCAAAAGATGGTAAAGTATGGCATTTTACTTTGAGAAAGAATGCTAAATGGTCTAACGGTGATCCAGTTACTGCTAAAGATTTCGTCTATTCATGGCGTAGAACCGTTGATCCGAAGACTGCTTCACAATATGCTTATCTTTTCTCAGGTGTAAAAAATGCAGATGATGTTGTGGCAGGAAAGAAGAAGGTTGAATCACTTGGTGTTAAAGCAGATGATAACCAACATTTAACCGTTACTTTAGATAGAAGAATTCCGTACTTTAAGTTATTGATGGGCTTCGGAGTTTTCTTCCCACAAAATGAACACGCTGTTGAAAAATATGGTAAAAACTATGGTACTTCATCTAAAACAATGGTTTATAACGGACCATTTGTATCAAAAGGTTGGACCGGCTCAAACTTAGCTTGGAAACTAGTTAAAAATAAAGATTACTGGGACAAGAGCAAGGTAAAATTAAGTAAGATTAATTACAGCGTGCAAAAGACACCATCAACTGACTACAACTTGTATCAAGCTGGAAAATTAGATGCGGCATTATTGGCACCACAAGCCACTAAACAATTAAAGAATCAAGCAGGTTACACAATCAGACCAGCTTCATCAACTCAATATTTACAATTAAATGAGAAAAATAAGCTTTTCCAAAATACTGACTTCCGCCGTGCATTATCATTGTCAGTCAATCGTAAGGCTTTAGCTTCAGCTGTAGGTGGTGCCAACAAGCCAGTAACCACTTTTTCACCAAATAGTATGACTGAAGTTAATGGCAAAGATTACACTAATTTGGTTAAGACTGCTGAAACTGATAAGTTGATGACTTATAACCCAACTTTAGCCAAGAGTTACTGGAAGAAAGCACAGAAAGCTTTAGGCAAGAGCAAAGTCAACTTTACCTTGTTAACTTATGACGATGATGATGCTAAAAAAGCTGGCGAATACTTGCAAAGTACTATCGAATCAAACTTGAAGGGTGTTAATGTCAGAGTAAATAATTTGCCAAAGAAGACAGTACTGGTTCGTGGTCAAAATGGTAATTTCGATGCTCTGCTCATGGGCTGGCAAGCTGACTTTACTGACCCAATCTCATTCCTTGATTTGAATACTTCAAACGCTTCATATAATTGGGGCAAGTGGGCTAATAAAGAATATGATAAGTACGTTGCTGCTTCAAAGACAACAGCTAACGAAAATGCTCGTTTTGAAGATTTAGCTAAGGCTGAACGTGTATTATTAACAGAACAAGGTGTAGTACCACTTTACCAACCAGCAGAAGCCTGGATGATTCGCCCAACAGTAAAAGACGTTGTCTACAATGGTGCTGGTGCAAACTATAACTTCAAATATGCTTATGTAGAAAAGTAGACTAGAATCCTAAATATCTAAATAATAAAACTTATAACAATAAACAACTCCTCTATGTAATTAAAAAGTAGACCGAAAAATCGGCCTGCTTTTTGATTTTTGCTTGAAAAAAGCAAGTTGGGCTAGTAAAGTAAAACTAATAATTTTTTGAATAAGAAAAGGAGAGCTCCAAATGTCAAATTGGGATACAAAATTCGCTAAAAAAGGTTTAACTTTTGATGATGTTTTATTAATTCCAGCAGAAAGTCATGTTTTGCCAAATGAAGTTGATTTGAGTACGACTTTGGCAGACAACATTAAATTAAATATTCCATTGATCAGTGCAGGAATGGATACTGTTACTGAGGGTGCAATGGCAATTGCAATGGCTCTCCAAGGTGGGCTAGGCGTTGTACATAAGAATATGTCAATTCAAGCTCAGGCTGGTGAAGTAGCCAACGTAAAGAGCGTAGTTGTGCCAACTAGTGCTGTAAAGGCCGCAACTGATGATCAAAAACATCTGCTCTGTGCTGCTGCAGTTGGTGTAACCAGTGATACTTTTGAAAGAGCAGAAGCATTGCTTGAAGCTGGTGCTGATGCGATCGTTATCGATACTGCTCATGGTCACTCAGCTGGGGTATTGCGCAAGATCAAAGAAATTCGTGATCATTTTCCAGAAGCAACTTTGATTGCTGGTAACGTTGCGACTGGGGATGCAACTAGAGCCTTGTTTGATGCTGGTGTTGATGTGGTTAAAGTTGGTATTGGACCTGGTTCAATTTGTACTACTAGAGTTGTAGCAGGTGTCGGCGTTCCACAAATTACTGCAATTTATGATGCTGCTACAGCTGCACGTGAATACCATAAACCAATTATTGCCGATGGTGGGATTAAATATTCAGGTGATGTTGTTAAAGCTTTGGCTGCTGGCGGTAACGCTGTAATGTTAGGTTCAATGTTATCAGGAACTACTGAAGCACCTGGTGATATTTTTGAAGAGAATGGCAAGAAATATAAGCGCTATCGCGGCATGGGTTCTGTTGGGGCAATGGCTCAAGCTCATGGCTCAAGTGACCGTTACTTCCAAGGCGGCGTTAATGAGGCTAATAAGTTAGTTCCAGAGGGTGTTGAAGCACGCGTAGAATACAAGGGCGACGTTTCTGACGTTGTCTTTCAAATTGATGGTGGTCTTCGTTCAGGCATGGGCTACTGTGGTGCTGCTAATATCCCTGAATTGATTGAAAAAGCTCAATTTGTTCAAATTACGAATGCAGGTTTACGTGAATCACATCCACATGATGTGCAAATGACTAAGGCTGCACCAAACTATAAGTAAAGCAAAATAAATATAATAAAGTTAAAAATAAGAGAGAAGTCAAAAATTCTCTCTTATTTTTTTAATTTTTTGAACATTTTCACTAGATATATTTATTTCTTTTGGTATAATTAAAACAACATTAAAAAGTAAATAAAAGCATAAAATAAAATGAGGGAGCAATTAATATGGCTAGATACCTATTAAAACGTATATTTTATATGATCCTCACTTTGCTTATTGTAGCTACGGTAACATTTTTTTTAATGAAATTGATGCCCGGCTCACCTTATGCTAATGAAGCAAAGATGACGTTAACTCAACGGCAAATTATGGATCAACAGTATGGTTTAAATAAACCTATCTGGCAACAATATTTGATTTATATTGCGGGGATGCTTCATGGTGATTTTGGGACATCCTTCCAATATAGTAACCAACCGGTAGCTTCATTAATTGGGGCGCGTTTGGGCGCGTCAGTACAATTAGGTTTACAAGCATTAATTTTGGGAGTTGTCCTTGGTGTAATCGCTGGGGCAATTGCTGCTATGAGACAGGGTACTTGGGTTGACTCAACCGCGACTGTAATTTCTATTTTAGGTAAATCCGTTCCTAACTTTGTTTTAGCAGTGCTTTTGCAATACTATATTGGTTTAAAGTTGGGGTGGTTCCCAATTGCTGGTTGGGGACAATTTTCTCAAACGATTATGCCAACGATTGCTTTGGCAGTTGGACCATTTGCGGAAACAGCCCGGTTTATCCGAACCAGTATGGTTGATACCTTAAGTAGTGACTATATTGAGTTAGGTAAGGCTAAGGGATTGAGCAGAATGGAAGTCATTAGAAAACATGCAATGCGTAATTCAATGATTCCGTTGGTAACTTTAATTGGTCCTTATGCTGTAGCCTTAATGACTGGTTCAATGGTTATTGAAAATATCTTTAACGTTCCTGGGATTGGTGAACAATTTGTTAAGTCAATTTTGACTAACGACTATCCAACAATCATGGGGATTACGATGGTTTACTGTATTGGATTAGTAGTAATTCTGTTGATTACTGATATTGTTTATGGATTAATTGATCCAAGAATTAGATTAGATGAAAGCGAGGCCTAGAAGACAATATGACTGAAGAAAAATTAAACCTTCCTGCAGATGCCTTTGACCCCTTACCAAAAGATGAAGCACAGGATAATGAAAACATTGCTGGTCCATCTTTATCATTTGCACAAAATGTTTGGCTTCGCTTCAAACAAAGAAAAGCTGCGGTTATTTCTGCAATTATCGTTATTTTGATGATTGTAGTAGCTTTTGGCTCAACGCCATTCATCAACAAGTCTACTTTAGTTAAATCGCATCCGCAATATGCCAACTTGCCTGCTAAAGTGCCAGGAATGGGTGCAATCAACGGCTTGAACGGTAAGATTAAGCAAAATGGCAAGTGGGTTGATGCTTATGCCCAAAATGGCGTACCTAAAGATAAGTATTTTATTGCAGGTACTGATTATTTAGGTAGATCTTTAGGACAAAGAATTATCTATGGTACAAAAATTTCATTGATTGTTGCTTTAGTTGCAGCTTTCTTTGACTTAACTATCGGGGTCGCGTACGGAATAGTGTCCGGATGGAAAGGCGGGGGAGTCGATAACGTGATGCAGCGGATTATCGAAATCATCTCCTCCGTTCCTAACTTAGTTATTGTTGTTTTAATGTTGGTTGTTTTAAAGCCAGGTATTGGTTCAATTATCATTGCCATTGCCATTTCTAGTTGGACAACAATGGCGCGGCAGGTCCGGGCTGAGACCTTGAGTTTGAAGAATGAAGAATATGTTTTAGCAGCTAGATCACTTGGTGAATCATCATGGAAGATTGCTTGGAAACACTTAGTGCCTAACCTTTCAAGTATCATCATTATTCAGACGATGTACACCATTCCAACGGCTATCTTCTTTGAAGCGTTCTTAAGTTTCATTGGTATTGGTATTTCAGCTCCAGAGACTTCACTTGGTGTGCTTTTGAATGAAGGACAAAAGAACTTCCAATTCTTGCCATATCAGATGTGGTACCCGGCAATCGTATTATGTATCTTAATGATCGCCTTTAACTTATTAGGTGATGGCTTACGTGATGCCTTTGACCCACGGGGACAAAGATAGAAAGGATTAACCTAAATGCCAGAAGAAAGAATTTTAGATGTTAAAAATTTAAAAATTGATTTCCACACTTATGCTGGTGAGGTTAAAGCCATTCGTAATGTCTCCTTTCACTTGAATAAGGGTGAAACCTTAGCGATTGTAGGGGAATCAGGCTCAGGTAAATCGGTTACTACTAGAAGTATTATCGGTTTGTTAGCGCGCAATGCTCAAATTGAAGGCGGTGAAATTAATTTCCATGGCAAAAATTTGCTAGAGTTACCTGAAAAAGAAATGCAAAAAATTCGTGGAAATGAAATTTCAATGATTTTCCAAGACCCAATGACCTCACTTGATCCGACAATGAAGATTGGCCAACAGATTGCGGAGCCTCTGATTAAGCATAAGGGTGCTTCTAAGAAAGAAGCTTGGGCTAAAGCTTTAGAAATGATGAAGGCTGTTGGTATTCCAAATGCAGAAGAGCGAATCAATCAATATCCACACCAATTTTCAGGTGGGATGAGACAAAGAATTGTAATTGCAATTGCTTTGATTTGTGAACCTGAGATTTTGCTGGCTGATGAACCAACTACTGCCTTAGACGTAACTGTCCAAGCTGAAATTTTGGATCTAATGAAAGACTTGCAAAAGCGGGTTAAAACCTCAATTATTTTTATTACTCACGACTTAGGTGTTGTAGCAGGTATGGCAGACCGGGTGGCTGTAATGTACGCTGGTGAATTCTTAGAATTCGGTGGTGTTGATGAAATTTTTTATGACCCGCAACATCCATATACTTGGGGGTTGATTAATTCAATGCCTACTTTGAATAGCGATATCTTGGAATCAATTCCAGGTACACCACCTAACTTGCTTGATCCGCCAAAGGGTGATCCGTTTGCGCCGAGAAATAAATATGCCATGAGGATTGATGTGGAACGAAAGCCGCCATTCTTTAAGGTAACTGATACTCACTATGCCGCAACTTGGCTTTTGGCACCGGGTGCGCCTAAGGTTGATCCACCAGCAGAAATTGTGCGCCGCTGGAAGAAATATGATTTGATGAAACAAGAAGATAAGCTACCAAAAATTAAGTAGTCGCAGTAAAGGAGAAATTTATGCCAGAAAAAAAGAAAATTTTGGAAGTAAAACATCTAAAACAATACTTTAAAAATGGCCGTAATGTCACCAAAGCTGTTGACGATGTAAGC
Organism: uncultured Lactobacillus sp.; assembly: GCF_947367125.1. GTDB lineage: Bacteria > Bacillota > Bacilli > Lactobacillales > Lactobacillaceae > Lactobacillus. The sequence goes on along the minus strand of NZ_CANBCQ010000005.1, from coordinate 43,881 downwards.
TTTGATATTTATGAAGGCGAAACTTTTGGTTTAGTAGGTGAATCAGGTTCGGGTAAAACTACGACAGGACGGTCGATTTTGCAATTGTATAAGCCTACTAGTGGTGAGGTGCTATTTGAAGGTAAGGATGTGGCTGGCTTAAAGAGTCGCACAGATAAGCTTGCCTTTACGCGGGATGCACAAATGATTTTCCAAGATCCTTATGCTTCACTTAATCCTAGAATGACTGTGGAAGATATTATTGCGGAAGGATTAGACATTCACCATTTGGTTAAGGACAAGGCCGAAAGAACTGAGCGGGTAGAAAAACTGCTAGAAACTGTTGGTTTGAATGCGAGCCATGCCAGCCGATTTCCACATGAATTCTCAGGTGGACAAAGACAAAGAATTGGGATTGCTCGTGCTTTAGCGGTGGAACCTAAGTTTATCGTGGCTGACGAACCTATTTCAGCTTTAGACGTTTCGATTCAGGCTCAAGTAGTTAACCTAATGATTGAGTTACAGAAAAAGCGTGGCTTAACATACTTGTTTATTGCTCACGACTTATCAATGGTTAAATTTATTTCTGATCGAATTGGAGTTATGCACTACGGCAAATTGCTTGAAGTAGGACCAGCTGATGATGTTTATGATCGGCCGCTTCATGATTATACTAAGAGTTTGATTTCCGCTGTGCCAATTCCTGATCCAGAAATTGAGCGTACTCGTAAACGAATCCCTTATGATGCGCAAAAAGAAGAAATGGACGGCAAGCCTCGTAGCATGCACGAAATTCGTCCAGGTCACTTCGTACGCTGCTCTGACGATGAAGTCAAGCATTACGAAGAAGTAGCAGCAAGCTACGAAAATTAGATGCTAAATCTAACGCAACTCTCTCTATTATTAATATTATATTTATGTTAAAAAAGGCGATCTGACATAGATCGCCTTTTTGATATGATCATTTTTCGTTAAGCCAATGAATCCCATGCAGGAAGATCAGTGATTGGACCTTCAGCAAGTTCTTTTTGCTTGTCAGTTAAGTACTTCTTGTGAACAACAACTTCGTAAACGTAGTCCTTGAACCATTCGTTGTTCATGACGTAGAAGCCCTTTGAACCTGACTTGTCGCCCCAGGAATTTTCAACTTTCCATTGACGAACATCACCGTTGTCTTCGTCAACCCCAACTAAAGTCATAGCGTGTGATACTTCGCCGACACCGGTTCTTAATCTGTCAGCCTTTGACATCTTAAGGTCAACGCCAAATAAGTCGTCTAACTTGTACAAATTAGTATCGAGGTAACCAGTCTTACGGTCCATTTGACGAAGTACATCATTACCAAACCAAACCGCTTCGTCGTCTTTTAATTGAGCGATAGCAGCACTGGATAAGTATTCCATTGGTACGTTCAAAAGCTTGATTCTCAGTGAACCTTCAATGTTGTCTTCAGCTGGTAAACCATAAAGCTTGTTATAGTCATGGTCTGGAGCGTTAGTTAAAACAACATAGTCATCAAAATCAACATCGCCCATGTACTTATGCAAGAACTCAAGTGGGGTAAGGTTCTTTTCCAAGTGATATTTCTTATCATCATCACGATATTCAAGATCGAAAGTCTTAGGTGGTTCACCTACTGCAATAGCGGTCATTTGGTAAACTTCACTTAGAAACTTTTCGCGAGTCTTTTTAATTTCATCTTCTTTGCCGTATTGCTTCAAGTGGCGTAATACTAAAGCATCCTTCTTTAACTTATCGCCTAAAGCAGTCGCAAAGCCAGTAGTGTCGTTAGTGTTAAAAGTTTCTGGCATAGCATATGAAGGAACAACACCATATTTTTCAACTAAGGCAGCAGCCATTTGGAATTGACCACCATCACTACCTGCAAAGTCTAAGTCAGTCTTAACTTGACGTGAATCAAGTGGCATATCAGCACTGTCTAAGATTCTGTTGTAGAACATGTTGGCACGTTCAATCTTATCCCAGAAAAAGTTGTAAGCTTGTGAGAAAGTGAAATCTTTAGTCTTGTATTTTTTACCAAAAGCATGACGTAAAACGTTCAAAGTTGCGAACAACCAGCAACGACCTGAATGCTTTTGATTAGTAACGTTGTTGGTGTCAAGTTCGGTTGAGAATACTCTGGTTAATTGTCCTTGAACACGGTCGTTATAAGATGCTTCAAGCACACCACTGCGTTGAGCCGCACGAGCAACGACTTTATTTTCAGGTTTTTTATTAAATTCGGCAGAGAACTTTTCTAGTTCTTGCACAGTTAATTCATGAGCCATAAAAAATCTCCTTTTTAATTTTATAATTTTTTTCTAAATTAACTCTATTTTAAAGCAAAATAAAAGCGGGTTCAATTAGAACTCGCTTGTAGAGAATTATTAATCCGTTAACTTATTAGACTTCTTGCATAAACCTAATAAATTAATCAATTTTGATAGAATTGCCATCATCGCCGGCAGTTTCCTTAGGCAAAGTGATGGTCAATACACCATTATCATACTTTGCATGGATCTCACTTGCAACTACATTTGGTAATCTGTAGCTTCTAGAGATGCTACCTTCGCTTCTTTCCTTGTGAATGACATTTCTGTTTTTGTCGCTAGTGTCCTTGAATGATTTTCTGGTGCCACTAACATTTAAAGTGCCATCCTTGTAGTTAATATTGATATCATGCTTATCCATTCCTGGCATATCAATCTTAACCATGTAATCCTTGTCTGTTTCTGCAACATCAGATTGCATAATGTTTTCAATTTCATTGTCATCAAAGAAGTTTCTTGGAAAACCAAACCAATCATTCATTGCATCCATCATATCATTGCGCCGATTCATTATATCGTTTGCCATAAATAAAACTTCCTTTCATTTTTGAGTTTGCTTATTTAGAATATAAAGAAAAGACCAACTCGTTGCTTGATCTCTTTATTCCTTACATTGATTATTGTAGTCGCTTTTTAGAAAAATGGCAGAAATTAGCACTCAAAAATGTATAGTGCTAATTTTGCTTTAAAAATCTTACTATTTAGCCATTTTTATACGATGGATAATTATTATGTATAGAAAATGAAAGGAAAGTTTGTGAAATAAAATGGTATATTTTCAAAAAATGACGCCAGAAGGTTATCGACAAATTGAAGATGAAATTGCTAAGTTAAAGAAAGATCGGCCACGTAGGATTAAGATTTTGCAGGCTGCACGTGCTTTAGGCGATCTATCAGAAAATACTGAGTATACAGAAGCTAAACGTGATCTGGGTCATTTACAAAGTCGTCTGCGTTATTTAGGTAAGCAGTTAAAGTATGCAGAAATCGTTGAGACTAAAGACGATGGTAAAGTAAATTTGGGTAAGACGGTCGTTTTGAAATTTGATGACGATGATGAGACTGAAGAATATAAGGTAGTAGGCCGGATGGAAGCTGACCTTGCGGCGGGAAAGGTTTCATTTGATTCACCGTTAGGACAAGCAATTATGAAAAAAGAAGCTGGTACTACTGTTACCGTTGCGGCACCAGCAGGTGAATATCAAGTAACGATTGTGGAAGTAAAGTAGCCGCAAAGCTATAATAAACTAGCTTTTTCTGGTATAATATGGGTTTTGTAGGATACAATTCAGAGTAGGAGTGAAGAATTTGAATACGCCACAATCAAGAGAGGGTAACGTAATTCGCTATGCTGTTTATTTAGTTGGCTATGTTGTCGTCTATGCGGTAACTAAGCTAGTTACTAGAAAATCCCCGGTCCATATTTGGGACTTGATTTTATTTGGCTTAGTTGCAGCCATGATTTTATTGTTTTATATTTATCGTTTTAATCGCGAGCAATCTTTTTTTGCGCGAGATTTTAAACTTCCCTGGTTAGGCAATTTATCAACGGTTGTTTTATTGACGCTAGTAATTACTGTTACACAAATTTCAATCTCGTACTTGCAAGCATATGGCAAATTAAACCATTATGATTTTCAACTGATTTATGCCAAAAGCGAATCGGTTAATATGTTTTGGTTTTTGATTGTTGTTCAAGGAATCGTCTTGCCAATCCTACAAGAATTTTTGGCAACTGGCTTTTTATTTAATTATGCTTTTCGGCGAAATACTAAGCAAGTTGCAATTACTGGTATCATTGTTTCAGGTTTGATTTTTAGTTTGTTGAATTTTCAAAATTCATTATTACTATTTATTATTGAAGCAGTTTACGGAATGATTTTTGCCTGGAGCTACCTGTACACGCAAACATTATGGATGCCAATTTACTTAGCTGTGGTTAGTGGCGTACTCACAGTGATTATGATTTAAGATAATGTTAAAAGGATGAGAAATTGTGATACATTCTCATCCTTATTTTTTGTATAAAAAAAGCGGATAGCGTGAATCGAACCCGCATCTACAGCTTGGGAAGCTGTCGTTCTACCATTTAACTATACCCGCAATATGTTTTTATTGTAGCATTTTTTCTACGTGAAGATCAACACTTTCGCGGTTAATTAAACTAGTAAAATTTTGAAAAAGCCAGCGCCGTAATTCGTTTGGCAAAATCACCAAAGGCATGCGGTTATGAATCGGTGCCATATCTTTGTTCGGTGTAGTAGTAACCATGGAGAAGCGATCATGATCATAAATTCCAGCAATCAAAGTGATTGGAGCATCTGTATGAAAGGCATAGCGGTCATGGTATTTGCGGCCGTTTTTTGCGGTATAGGTGGTATGAGCATATTCAAAGAAGTGATCGGTAATAATCAGGCAGCGCTGCTGGGCAAAAGATTTGTCCCACATTGAAGTTTTTGCTTCATAAAAGCGTTCAATGCGAGCATTAAATAATGATTTTTTGGGATCAATCGGATTAGGATAACCCCATTTTTTATTGCTTAGCTGTAATTTGTTATCTTGATAAAGCAAAACAGGTGCCGTTTGATTAGGAAAAATATCTGTTGCCTGAATGGAAAAATCAGGTTCAACTAAAGGCAGGTTAAGATCGCTTTTGAGATATGCTTGAATTTGTTTTAAATCAGGTAAATGAAATTGGTTACACATGGCGAGGTCCTTTCTTGTATCTAGTTTAATCATAGCTTATTTTTTGTTAAAATTAGGTAATTAAGCAATTAGATAAAAAATAAACTTTTAAAAATTAGAAAAGAGCAAAAAGATGGCAAAAGAAATTTTATTAACAGGTGACCGTCCCACTGGTAAATTGCACATCGGCCACTATATTGGTTCATTGAAAAACAGGGTAAAATTACAAAATTCTGGCAAGTATGATCCTTATATTATGATTGCCGATACGCAGGCTTTGACTGATAATGCACGTAATCCTGAGAAAATTCGCAATAGTTTAATCCAAGTAGCTTTAGATTATTTAGCTGTGGGAATTGATCCAACTAAGTCAACGATTTATGTTCAGTCACAAATTCCTGCTTTATTTGAATTAACTGCTTACTACATGGATTTGGTAACTGTCGCTCGGCTTGAAAGAAACCCAACTGTAAAAACAGAAATTAAGCAAAAGGGCTTTAAAGATTCAATTCCGGTCGGCTTTTTAAACTATCCTGTTTCTCAAGCTGCCGATATTACTGCTTTTAAGGCAACAGTTGTCCCAGTTGGGGATGATCAAGAACCAATGCTTGAACAAACGCGTGAAATTGTTAGAACCTTTAACCGCGTTTATAACTGTGATGTTTTAGTTGAACCTAAGGGCTACTTCCCACCTAAGGGACAAGGTCGTTTGCCTGGACTTGATGGAAATGCCAAAATGTCTAAGTCATTGGGTAATGCCATTTACTTAGCTGACGATGCTAAGACAGTCCAAAAGAAGGTTATGTCAATGTACACTGATCCAGATCATATTCACGTTGAAGATCCGGGTAAGATTGAAGGTAATACTGTCTTTACTTATCTTGATGTTTTTGATCCAGATAAGGCTAAGGTGGCGGAACTTAAGGAAGAGTACCAAAAGGGCGGCCTTGGCGATGTTAAGATCAAGCGCTACTTAAATAAGGTCCTTGAAGCTGAATTAGCTCCAATTCGTGAACGCCGGGAAAAGTTTGCTCAAGATGAAGATGCCGTTTATGAAATGCTTTTGGAAGGTTCAAAGAAGGCTAACCAAGTAGCTAATGCTACTCTTGATCAAGTTCGCGATGCCATTGGTTTGAATTATTTCAAGAATAAATAATTTAGGGGTAAAAAATATGCACGATCGGATTCCTTGGAAGCAATATTTTATGATGCAGGCGTTGGTTATTGCGCGACGGTCTACTTGTAATCGCGCATTAGTTGGCAGTGTCTTAGTAAAAGATAATCGAATTATCGGTACTGGTTATAATGGTTCTGTTTCAGGGCAACCACACTGTGATGATGTAGGGCACCAAATGGTTGATGGACATTGTGTGAGAACCATTCATTCAGAAATGAATGCTATTATTCAGTGCGCTAAGTTTGGCGTTTCAACCGAAAATACTGAGATTTATGTGACGCATTTTCCTTGCTATAATTGCTGTAAATCTTTGTTGCAAGCTGGTGTAAAAAAGATTAATTATTATTTTGATTATCGGGATAATCCATTAGCAATGCAATTACTTCATGATAGCGGGGTACCTTATGAACAGATTAAGATTAATCGCAAATACGTGGAAAGCTTGGCTCATAAACTTGAAGAAGACGAGAATTAATTTTGTTTGGCTGTTAGGATTGATAGCTGTTTTTTTAACAACAACTGCTTTTACTCAACCCAACATTGAAGATCATGCTCATATTTTAGACAAAGAGACCCGGACTTTAGTTACTGAAAAAAATGATCGCTATTTTCAGACTAAGGAGCAGCCCCAAATTGTAATTATGACCGTTAAAAGGCTGAATAAATTAACACCTAAAATGTTGGATCACTCTAAGCGAACAGTCTTTATTGTGGTAGGTCAAAAGGGTAAAAAACGTAATGTGCAGATTTTTTCAACTAAAGATCTGCATAGTGCTTTTACTGCAGATGCGCGCGGCAATATTTTGCGGGCTGAAGTAGATAAGTTGCGCAGCCCTAATAACGCGACCTTTAACCAAGGAATTCGCTTTGTCTTTCGGGCATGTGCAACTAAAGTAGATCAACAATATCAATATGCGCTTGATAAATATGATTTAACGCAATCTGAGCAAAATAAAATTGCTCATCCGCATAGTGTAGCGTTGCCGATTGCCTTGGCTCTAGCCTTTTTAATTATGGGAATAATTTATTTCTTGCGTAAATATAGTCATCATAGCTCAATTTCGAAAGAATAGTCGACTTGACTTATTTGCATTTTGTCCTTACACTTTTTGTAGACATAATTAGCGAAAAAACTGTTAGGTGAGACTCCTACGTGAACACACGCTATCGCCCAGAAACATCCAGAGATGCCAACGGGTTAAATAGGTGTCGTCGACTTAAGGCGAGATCCAGATAGCTAGCATGTGCTTACGTCACGTAGTGTTAAAACTGAACGACGAGTATGACAGAAGCCTTGTTTGGCGAAAGTCACCTGCAGATATTACAGGTGGCTTTTTTGTTTTGCTTGTCCCGATTAAAGAAGGGAGAAAATAGCAGCAATCATGTTAAAAGCAGCTAGCAAGAAGCGATCGAATATAGATATTCAGCGAATAAAACGAATTGCTCGCGAATCGCGTAGTGAAACTCTGGCGCGTTTGCAAGCGAGTGCTGAGGGACTTTCGACCAATAAGGCTGAAGAAAACAGAAGAGAATATGGCAAAAACGAAATCATTACTAATAGCAATTCCTCTAAATGGCGCTTATTATGGGAATCAATCGCTACGCCATTTACGTTGGTTTTATTAGTATTAACTTTATTAACCCTGTTTACTAGTTATATTTTGGTGCCACAAGGAGATAATGACTTAATTACTACGATAGTGATGATCGTGATGTTGATTATCTCGGTTCTCGTCAATTTTATCCAAAAAATCAAAATTGCTAAGGTAACTGATCAATTACTCAATATGGTATCAGTTACAACGAATATCCGGCGTGATGGCAAAAATGTGGAATTGCCAACAGATGAAGTAGTGATTGGTGATGTAATTAACTTGTCGGCTGGTGATATGATTCCAGCGGATATGAAGTTGTTAACTAGCAAAGATCTTTTTTGCTCATCAAGCTATTTAGATGGGGATCCTGAGCCGGCAGAAAAGATGGCTAATGTAGTAATTAAGCCGAGTATGGCTAATGATTATTTGAACTACCCTAATATTCTATATGAGGGAACAACCATTGTTTCAGGCTCTGGCACCGGGATTGTTTTTGCAATTGGCAATCACACTGTTTTTGGCAAAGAAGTTCAGGCTATTTCCCGTAAAAAAGTAAAAACTACCCTGTTTGACCGGGAAATGAAGCAATTAGCTAAAATATTGATTATCGCGACAGCAATTGTGATTCCGCTTTTGTTTGTGATTAATGGCCTGACTAAGGGCAATTGGGGGGAAAGCTTAATTTTCGCTTTGACAGCGGCAGTTGGCCTAACACCAGAAGTGTTGCCGATTATTGTTAATTCCAATTTAACACGGGGCGCACGGGAAATGTCCAAAAATGGCGCTGTCGTTAAGCAAATGAATGCTATTCAGAATTTGGGCTCAACTGATGTGTTCTGTATCGATAAAACCGGGACTTTGACACAAAATCAAGTGGTTTTAGAGCGTCACTATGATTTAGATATGCAAGAAACCCCACAGATTTTAAAGTTTTCATATTTGAATGCATATTATCAAACTGGGGTAAAAGATTTAATCGATAAGGCGGTAATTGATGCCGCGGGCGATGAACTAGATGTAAACGAAATTCAGCGTGATTACAATAAAATTGACGAAATTCCCTTTGACTACACTCGAAAAAGAATGAGCGTGGTAGTGGTAGATAACGATGAACACCACGGGCAGCACTTATTAGTAACTAAAGGTGCCGCTGAAGGGATGCTGGCAATTTCTAATAAGGTTGAACTTAATGGCAAGGTTGAGAATTTAACTACTGCCTGGCGAGAAAAGATCTTAAATCAGATTAATGAATTAAACGATGACGGTTTACGGGTACTTTTAGTAGGTTATAAATTAAATCCTGCCCCAGTAGGTGAGTTCTCTGCTAAAGATGAACATGATTTAACCATTATTGGCTATTTGGCTTATCTTGATCCGCCAAAAGAAACAACTAAAGAAGCGCTGGAAGATCTTAAAAAAGATTATGTTGATGTCAAGATTTTTACTGGTGACAATGAAGCAGTTACTCGTGCTATTGCTTTGCAGGTAGGATTAAACGTTGATACTGTTTATGACGGCACCCAGATCGAAGCGGCTAGCCCGGAAGAGTTGCGTGAAATTGTTGAAAAATGCGATATATTTGTGCGAATAACCCCGGAATTAAGAGTAAAAATTATTAATGCACTCAAAGCAAACGGTCATACAGTCGGTTATATGGGGAATGGCAATAAAGACGCTTTAGCAATGAAGGTAGCTGATGTGACCGTAACTTCGAATACGTCAGTTGATATTATCAAAGAGTCAGCCGATATTATTTTTGAGCAAAAAGATTTGCAGCTATTAGAAGAAATGATTCTAATGGGCCGAAAAGTCTTTTCAAATACAATGAAATATATTAAGACCTTCTTGGTAACTAACGCTGGTAGTGTAATTGCGATGGTTGTTTCATCGCTGCTCTTGCCATTTTTGCCTCTTTTGCCATTGCAAGTTTTAATTTTAAATTTGCTGTTTAGCATAAGTTGTCTGGTTATTCCCTTTGATAGTGTTTCTAAAAACTATGTCAAAAAGCCACAAAAATGGTCGATTAAGAGATGGCCGAAGTTTGTACTTAATTTTGGCCCGATTCCAGCAATTATTGATTTTATCGCAATGGGCTTGATGTTTTATGTGATTTGTCCATATTTAGTAGGGTCTAATTATCATCATTGGGTCTTTATGACACTATTTTATTCGGGGATTTTTGTGGAATCGCTTTGGACAAGAATTATGGTGATTCACACTTTGCGTGATGAACGTTTTCCATTCTTTAAGCAACATGCCACGCCAGTGGTGTTCTTGGTTACCTTTGGTATGGCAATTATTGGTACAATGTTGCCTTCATCAAGTATCGCGCCAAGTTTGGGCCTAACTCAATTGCCGTTTGGTTATTGGGGCATAGTCTTCTTGCTAGAAGTAATCTACGTTTTATTGACGACTTTGGTTAAGCACTTATATTTGAAAAAAGAAAAATTCTGATTTGAATTGAAAGGAATTGGCGGTTTTAGCCCAATTCCCTTTTTTGCATGTTAAAATAAAATAGATATTTTAGACAATTAAAGGAGTATGACTAATTAATGGCTGATAAAGATACTTTTTATATTACAACCCCAATTTACTATCCATCTGGTCGCTTAACGATCGGTAATGCTTATACTACTATTGCAGCTGATACAATGGCTCGTTACAAGCGCAGTCAAGGCTACGATACTTTCTTTTTAACTGGTACTGATGAACACGGCTTAAAGATTGAACAAAAAGCTGAAGCACAAGGAATTAAGCCACAAGAGTTCGTCGACAAGATGGCGGCTTCTTACAAGAAATTATGGAAGAGTCTCAATATTTCTTACGATAAGTTTATTAGAACAACTGACAAAGAGCACGTAGCTGCCGTACAAAAGATTTTTGAAAAATTATTAGCAAAAGGTGACATCTACTTAGGCGAATATACTGGCTGGTACTCAGTTGAAGATGAAGAATACTTTACTGAATCACAACTTGCTGAAGTTTACAAAGATGATGATGGTAATGTAATCGGCGGTAAGGCTCCAAGTGGTCATGAAGTACGTTTGGTTAAGGAACCATCCTACTTCTTCAAGATGAGCAAGTATGCTGACCGTTTGGTGGAATACTACAAGGAACATCCTGAATTTATTTTGCCTCATTCACGTGAAAAGGAGATGCTTAATAACTTTATTAAGCCAGGCTTGGAAGACTTGTCAGTTACTCGTACTACTGTTAACTGGGGCATTCCAGTTCCAAGCGATCCTAAGCACGTTGTTTATGTTTGGATCGATGCACTTTCAAACTATATTACCGCTTTGGGCTATGGCTCAGATGATGATTCATTGTTTAAGAAATATTGGCCAGCAGATGTTCATTTGGTAGGTAAGGAAATCGTTCGTTTCCACACTATTTATTGGCCAATTATGTTGATGGCACTTGATTTGCCACTTCCTAAGCACATTATTGGTCACGGCTGGGTTTTGATGAAAAACGGCAAGATGTCTAAGTCAAAGGGAAATGCTGTTTACCCAGAATCACTTACTAGTCGTTATGGCGTTGATCCACTTCGTTACTACTTGATGCGTGCCTTGCCATTTGGTGATGATGGTATTTTTACGCCAGAAGATTTTGTGGAAAGAATTAATTATGATTTGGCTAATGACTTGGGCAACTTGCTTAACCGTACCGTTTCAATGATTAATCAATATCAAGCTGGTCATGTTGCGGCAGTACCTGTTGCTCAAGCAAAGTTTGGTAAAGAATTACAAGATACTGCTGCTAGCGTAATTAATGATTATCGCGAAAATATGGATTCACTTCACTTTTCAAAGGCTTTAGATAGTATTTGGAAACTTGTTTCTCGTGCTAATAAATATATTGATGAAACTACTCCATGGGCTTTGAATAAAGAAGGTAAAAAAGAAGAACTTAGCAAGGTAATGAGCAATTTGGCTGAAAGTTTACGCTTAATTGCTATTATGATTGAACCAGTAATGACCGAAACTGCACCAATCATGTTCAATCAACTTGGTTTAAACTGGGATAATGACGATGCTAAGCATTTAGCCTTTGGTGACTTTGAATGGGATGTTAAGGTAATTGAAAAGCCACAACCAATCTTCCCAAGACTTAAGCTTGACGAAGAAGTTAAGTACATTAAGGATGAAATGGCTAAGGCTAAGCCAAAGAAGACCACTAGAAGTGAACAAAAGAAGAATGACGAAATCACCATTGATGATTTTGACAAGGTTAAGATTCAAGTAGGTCAAATTTTATCAGTTGAACCAGTCAAAGGCTCAAGTAAATTATTGATGTTTAAGTTAGACTTTGGCAATGGTAAAGAAACACAAATCTTGAGTGGAATTCGCAAGTTCTATCCAGATGTAAGTGAACTTTTAGATAAAAAGGTTTTGGCAGTTACTAACTTGAAGCCACGTAAGATGCTAGGTCACCTTAGTGAAGGGATGCTCTTATCAAGTGAAAAAGATGGTCAAGTTAAGTTGGCACTTGTTGGCGATGAACATGCAATTGGGGCTGAATTAGGCTAATGGAGATTATTGATAATCACACTCATTTGAACGATGAGCCTTTTCGCGGTAAGGAACAATATTATCTTGAACGGGCCAAAGATTTAGGCGTTACCAAGGTTATTTGTGCTGGTCAAGATCCTGATTTTAATCAAAGAGCAGTTGATTTGGCGCAAAAATTTGATAATGTTTATGCCATGGTCGGTTACTGTCCTGATGTTGCTAAAGACTATGATCAAGAGTCAGAAGATCAGTTAGTTGAACAGTTAAAAATGCCCAAGGTTGTAGCAATGGGAGAGATTGGTCTTGATTATTATTGGGATGAATCTCCTAGAGATGTTCAGCGCGAAGTTTTTGCTCGGCAAATTGAAGTGGCTCACGATCTCAAAATGCCAGTTGATATCCATACGCGTGATGCATTTGATGATTGCTATGATATTTTGAAAAATAGTAATTTGGAATATGGTGCAATTTTGCATAGTTTTAATGGCGGCGTTGACTGGTTGAATAAGTTCTTAGACTTGAATGTTTACTTTTCATATTCTGGTGTGGTTTCGTTTACTAAAGCTACGCAAGTACATGAGAGTGCAAAGGCTGCACCACTTGATCGAATTTTGGTTGAGACTGATGCGCCATATCTGACGCCTAAGCCATATCGCGGCCGTCAAAATGAGACGGGCTATGTGCGTTATGTAGCCGAAGCAATCGCTAAGTTGAAGGATATTCCATTAGAAAAAGTAGCGGATGCTACTTATAAGAACACAGTGAGAGTTTATGGGCTTAAATAAAAAGAATTTTGATGCGGTAATCGTTGTTGAGGGAAAAGACGATACCATTCGCTTAAAGCAATTTTTCCCAGGAATTGAAACGATAGAAACTAATGGCTCAGCTGTTTCAGATGAAGTGTTGAAGCAAATTAAAAAATTAAGTGAAACGCGCCAGATTATTGTTTTTACTGATCCTGACTTTAATGGAGAAAGAATTCGCCGCATTGTGACTAATACGGTTCCAGATGCCAAGCAAGCATTTATTACGCGTAAAGAAGGCGAGCCTCATAAAAAAGGTAGTCTCGGTGTAGAACACGCTTCAAAAGAGGCATTAGAACGAGCTTTAAGTGATTTGCATGAAGTTGAACCACAAAAAAGTGATTTAACTGAAAAAGCTTATCGTCAATTAGGTCTTGCTGGAGGCAAGGGAGCGCGGAAGTTGCGTGAGCAAGTTGGAATTAAATTGCGGGTTGGTTACGGCAACTCTAAGCAGTTTTATAATCGTTTGCATACGTTTGGTGTTTCACTTGCTGAATTGAAGACAGCTGTTGAGGAGGTTGAATATGGCCAATAATATTCCAATTGGTTCTCCCGTTAGAACGCAGGCAATTGTTAATCGCTATTTTGTGAAAGCAAAGAAAAATTTAGGACAAAATTTCTTAATTGATCAAAATGCTATTTTGGGTATTGTCGAAGCAGCCGGCATTGAAAAAGGTGATCAGGTAATTGAAATTGGTCCGGGGATTGGTTCGTTGACTGAGCAATTGCTTTTAGCAGGGGCTAAAGTTTTTGCCTACGAAGTTGATGATAGTTTGCCAACAATTTTGCAAAATGAATTGCCTAAAAAAATCGATGATCAGCCATTAGATAGTCGCTTTAAGCTGATCTTGAAAGATGTATTAAAAGCGGACTTTAAGGTAGATATTGGTGACTTCTTTGATTTTACTAAGCCAATTAAAGTTGTAGCTAACTTGCCGTATTACATCACTACGCCAATCATTTTTGCCTTAGCTGAATCAGATTTGCACTTTACTTCATTGACCTTAATGATGCAAAAAGAAGTAGCAGAACGATTAGAAGCCCAACCAGGCAGCAAGGAATACGGTCCGTTGACTATTTCCGTTCAGACCGAAATGAATGTTAAACTTGCTTTGCAGGTGAGTCATAATTCCTTTATGCCGCGGCCAAAAGTAGACTCGAGCGTAGTTGTCTTAACGCCACTGAAGGAAAAGCCAGCAATTGAAAATCGTAAGCATTTTATTTGGGTAGTGAAAATGTGTTTTTCACAGAGAAGAAAGACACTCAATAATAATTTAAAAGCTTTGTTGCCTGATAAAACTAAGCGTGATGAATTATTTGCGGAATTAGGGGTAGATCCAAGAATTCGCCCTGAAGAATTAACAATTAAACAATTTATTAAAATTGCTAGCTTTATTCCTGCAAGATGATGTATAATATTGAATTTATTATATATTTGTGATAAAATGTTGGTAAAGGAGCTGTTGTTTAGTGCCAACATCAATTATCACAATTAAACATAAGTTGGATTCTCACTTAGGTGATACTTTGACAGTAGTAGCTCAAGCGGGTCGTAAGAAAGTTACTAAGAGACGGGGAATTTTACGAGAAACTTTCCCTGCAGTGTTTGTGGTTGATTTAGACCAACATCAAAATAATTTTAAACATGTTTCTTACAGTTATACCGATCTATTAACTAAGAATATTGCGTTAGAATTCGATGATGAAGCAGAAGAAGCTGAAGCATAAACACTTTTTTGAAAATTGCACTAGCATTTATTAAAATGTTAGTGCTTTTTTTTGCCCTTTAGAGTATATTTATTAAGTATAAAACAAACATTAGAAAGGAAATTTCATGAAACGTTCAGAAAGACTGGTGGACATGACCAAATATTTAATGGAGCGTCCCCATACTTTAATTGCACTACCATTCTTTGCTAAGCGTTACGGCGCTGCTAAGTCATCTATTTCAGAAGACTTAGCGATTTTGAAGCATACTCTTGCCAGCAACCAGGATGGCATTTTAGAGACCGTAGCTGGTGCAGCTGGTGGTGTGCGGTATATCCCATTTTTAGGAAAAAAGCATGCAGAAACATATTTGGCTGACTTGTCATCGCGAATTGAAGATCCAAGTAGAATTTTAGCTGGTGGCTTTGTATATTTATCAGATATTTTGGGTAATACACAAGATTTACGTAAAATCGGTGAATTGGTTGCTACTCGTTACGCTTATGAAGAAATTGATGCAGTAATGACGGTTGAAACTAAAGGGATTGCTTTAGCTCAAGCTGTTGCGCGCTTTTTAGACGTCCCATTTGTGACAGCTAGAAAACGTTCTAAGGTTACAGAAGGTGCGACTGTTTCTGTTAACTATATTTCTTCATCATTGTCCCGTGTATCTAAGATGGAATTGCCAACTCGTGCGCTTGAAAAAGGCGCCAAGGTATTAATCGTCGACGACTTTATGAAGGGCGGCGGTACTTTAACTGGAATGGAAGAATTGGTTAAGGAATTTGATGGCACAATTGCTGGCGTTTGTGTTCTTTGTGAAGCTGATTTTGATAAAGAAAAATTGATCAAAAATTATCTTTCATTAGTAAAAATTAGTGAAATTGATACTGCTAAAAAATTAATCATGGCTGAACCAGGCAACTTCTTAACTGAAACTGATTTTGACCGTTTCTAAAATGGTATACTAGACTCAAGTTTTGATTATTAAGAGGTTAATATAATGGAAAAATATGTAGTTGTTCTTGCTGCAGGCAAGGGTACGCGAATGAAATCAAAGTTGTACAAGGTTTTACACAAAGTTTGTGGCAAAACAATGGTTGAGCATGTTGTTGATGCAGCTCGTGGTGTTAATCCAGCTGAAGTTGTTACAATTGTCGGTACTGGTGCAGAAGATGTAAAAAAAGTGTTGGCAGATAAGTCTAAGTTTGCCTTCCAAGAAAAGCAATTAGGTACCGGGGATGCAGTAATGACGGCGCGTGAAGAGTTAGGCGATAAAGATGGTGCTACCTTAGTAGTAACTGGTGATACACCACTTTTCACTACTGCTACTTTTGATGAATTGTTCAAGTATCATGCAGAAAAAGGCAATGCCGCAACTGTTTTGACTGCAGAAGCTCCAAATCCATTTGGTTATGGTCGAATTATTCGTGATGATCAGGGTAATGTTTTACGAATTGTAGAACAAAAAGACGGTAAGCCAGAAGAATTAAAAGTAAAAGAAATCAACACTGGTGTCTTTTGCTTTGATAATAAGAAATTATTTGAAGCATTGAAACATGTTAATAACGATAATGCTCAAAGCGAATATTACTTAACTGATGTCTTAGAAATCTTGCGCAATGCTGGTGAACGCGTCGGTGCTTACAAGATGCCTGATTTTAGCGAAAGTCTCGGTGTTAATGACCGTATTGCTTTAGCTCAAGCTACTAAGACCATGCAAAGAAGAATTAATGAACAACACATGCGTGACGGTGTTTCATTTGTTGATCCAGATACTGCTTATATTGATGCAGATGTTAAGATTGGCAATGATACTGTGATTGAAGGTAATGTTGTAATTAAGGGCAATACCGAAATCGGTAGCGATTGTTACATTACTAATGGTTCAAGAATTGTTGATTCCAAGATTGGCAATAATGTAACTATTACTTCTTCAACAATTGAAGAGTCTGAAATGGATGATAATACTGATATCGGTCCTAACTCACACTTGCGTCCAAAGGCAATCATTCGCAAGGGAGCACATATTGGTAACTTTGTCGAAGTTAAGAAGGCTGAAATTGGTGAAAATACTAAGGTAGGTCACTTGACTTATGTTGGGGATGCTACCTTGGGTAAGGACATTAATATTGGCTGTGGTACTATCTTCTCCAACTACGATGGCGTGAAGAAGTTCCATACAAATGTTGGTGACCATGCCTTTATTGGCGCCGGCTCAACGCTAATCGCTCCAATTAATGTGGCAGACCATGCCTTTATTGCAGCTGATACAACTGTTACTAAGGACGTTAATAAATATGACATGGCAATTGGTCGTGGCCGTCAAGTTAATAAGCCAGATTACTGGCATAAGCTTCCACTTTCCCAAGACAAGGATTGGGATTAAGCAATTAAGTACTAGTTGAATGACTGGTACTTTTTTTATTAAGAAATGTTAAATACTTATTGCAAAATTGTACTGGCGACCTACAATAGGGAGTGCTAATAATAATTTTTACATGAGGTAGGTAATACTATGAAATTAAGTCATAAGTTAGTTATGGTTTCAGCAGCTGTTTTAATGGGAGTTAGCCCAGTAGTAGGAATGGCAGGAAATGTTGCCCCTGTTCAAGCTGCTACCAAGAGTACTAGTGGTGTACATAATACTTATGGTAAGAACAGTAAAGTTAAGGTAACTAAGACAATGAAGTTTGTTGACCGCAATGGTAAAAAGACTTCTAAGACTGCTCCTAAGGGCGGTAGTTACACTATTTGGAACGTCAAGAAGATTGATGGTCAAGTTTACTACAGTATTC
Organism: uncultured Lactobacillus sp.; assembly: GCF_947367125.1. Lineage (GTDB taxonomy): Bacteria > Bacillota > Bacilli > Lactobacillales > Lactobacillaceae > Lactobacillus. Next base: position 26,296 of record NZ_CANBCQ010000005.1, on the reverse strand, counting down.
AAACTGACTTGAAGTACTGGATTCCTGCGGCTGCAACTGAAGGCACAGTAACTTATAAGTCAGGTAATACTACTTATACGCTTAAGAGTAATGGTAAGAAGGTAACTACTTCTACTGCAACTACTAAGTCTACTAAGAAGGCAAGTAAGAAAACTAGTGACAAGAAGACTACTAAAAAGGTAGTTAAGAAGTCAACCAAGAAAGAAGCTGCTAAAACTACTAGCAAAAAAAGCAGCACAAAGAAAACAACTACTAAGAAGGCTTCATCAAAGAAGACGCCAGTTTCTGAAGCAGTAAAAATCGTAACTAAGAATAAAGCTTATGTTTATGATAAGAATGGTAAGCGCGTTAAGAACTATTTAGGCACCAGCTACATTGGTAAAAAGATCTCTCTTAAGGGATTAGGTACTAAGACCATTAAGGGTGTAAAATACTACGCTTTACAACCAAATAAATATTACATTAAGGCTTCAGACGTAACTGTTAAGTAATAATTGATGTAAAGGGACACTTTTTCATTATGAAAAGATGTCTTTTTCGTTTCTAAATTGGCAAAAAACAGTTTTAGATTTAGAATATATAAATAAACTTTATGTTTTGTAAGAATGAGGTATTTATCGATGAAATTAAGTCATAAATTAGTGATGGTCTCAGCAGCTGCATTGATGAGTGTTACCCCTCTTTTGGGTACCGCAGAAAATGTCAATACTGTTCAAGCTGCACCTAAGAAGACTGCTTCAAAGAAGGCAGCAAGCAATAAGATTACTTTAGTACGTAATGCTTATGTATATGACAAGAATGGTAAGCGCCTTGACAAGTACATGGGTAGTGCAAAGTACACTACTATTGCCAAGGGAGTAACTGTTACTACTAATGGTACTAAAACTATTGATGGCGTGAAGTACTACAGTCTTGGTAATAATGCTTATATCAAGGCTGTTAATGTAGATGGCAAGCCATCATCATCAACTACATCATTATCCAAGGGTACCAAGGCTAAGTTTGTTTCTAACTCATACATTTATGACAAGAACGGCAAGCGCATTAACAAGTACCAAGGCAAGACTAAGTTCTTAAAGGGTGACTCAGTTACTACTTATGGTATTCAAACTATCAAGGGTAAGAAGTACTACCAACTTGACAAGAAGGGTATTGCTTTCGTAAGAACTGTAAATATTGACGGTAAGGCTACTGCAAATAAGAAACCTGCTGTTTCAGATGATACAGAAGCAACTAACGACTATAATTACACATTAAAGAGTAACGCTTACGTATATGACAAGAATGGTAAGCGCATTAACAAGTATCAAGGCAAAGCTAAGCTTTTAAAGGATGCTTCAATCGACGTTTATGGTATTGAAACTATTAAGGGTAAGAAGTACTACCAACTTGATAAGAAGGGTACTGCTTTTGTTAAGGCAGGCAACGTATCTAGAACTACCAAGGCAACTTCAATCACCATGAAGAAGAATGCTTACATTTACAATGAAAATGGTGATACCAAGAAGAAGACAGTCAAGAAGGGTAAAACTGTTAAAACTACTGAAGCAAGATACATTGGTACTAAGCTTTACTACAAGATTGGTGATAATCAATTCGTTAAGGCTGCTAATGTAGGTAAGATTTCTGGTCCAGCACTTGAACCAGTAAATGAACCAGACGGAGCTGCTACTGTTGACCCTGGTAATAATACTGTAGATCCAAACGTAACCAAGGTAACTACAATTAATGTTGCTCCACTTTACAACATTAAGGGACAACCAGATAACGTTAGAGCATTTGGCGCAGGTCAAAGTCAACAAGTTTCAGAATTGAGATATATTGCAACTTCTGCAACTGCTACCCCAGAATTATTCTACAAATTATCAAGCGGTAGAGGCTATTTAAAAGCTTCAGACGTTGCTGTAAGTGGTAAGATTTTAACTCCTGTTAACACTCCAGAACAAGCTAGAGCAGACGTTACAGTTGCTACAGCAGCTGATAAGACTAAGTTGCTTCAAGACATTAACGAAGCAACTAGTGTTAAGAACTCAGAAGCTTACAAGTTTGCTTCAAGTGATGCAAAGGCTGCATATGATAAGGCAATTACAGATGGTACTGCCGTTAATAACGATGCTACAGCTACTATTGCTCAAGTTAACGAAGCAGATGCTGCAATTGTTAGCGCTAAGGCTAAACTTAACGGTAAGAAAATCACTGTATCAAACATTAGTAATTTGACTCCAGCAGAAGTAACTTCAATTGTACAATTGGTTGCAACTGCTAATAATGTACCAGAAAGCTCAATTCAACTTTCAAATAGTGGTGCTTTGACAATTGTTACTAATGGTTATACTCAAGTTTTAAACCTTAGTGATTATGTTACTCAAACTTCAGCAACTTCAACTAACTAGAAATGCATAAAATAAGACGTAGTATCTGAAACGACACTACGTCTTATTTTTTAGGATATTTTCGTTATACTAGAAAGTACAAATATATTCTAACTTTTTTGATGGTCAATGGTTAGTGCTTTTGTTCGTTTTTTTCATGGTTACGCAAAATTATTGTTATAATTAGAACGAGCATAGTTCTTTTTCAGCTAACTTTTGCTAAAATAGAGTTGTTAAGCATATTTTTACGGAGGAAATTATGTCCTATAAAGACGATATGATGATCTTCGCCCTTAACTCAAATGTACCATTAGCACAAAAGATTGCGGATCGTGTTGGCGTTCCACTTTCTAAGTCTAGTGTTGAACGTTTCAGTGATGGCGAAATTCAAATTAATATTGATGAAACTGTGCGTGGTAAAGATGTCTACCTTGTACAATCAACAAGTAAGCCAGTTAATGACAATTTGATGGAATTGTTAATTATGATTGACGCTGTACGTCGTGCAAGTGCTCGGACAATTAACATTGTGATGCCTTACTATGGTTATGCTCGTCAAGATCGTAAGACTCGTGCTCGTGAACCAATTACTGCTAAATTGGTTGCAGACATGCTTCAAGCTGCAGGTGCTGATCGCATTCTTTCACTTGATTTACATGCACCACAAATTCAAGGTTTCTTTGATATTCCAGTTGATAACTTAATGGGTGCTCCACTTTTGGCAGACTACTTCTTGCGTAACGGCTTAGAGAAGGACGCTGTTGTAGTTTCACCAGACCACGGTGGTGTTACTCGTGCTAGAAAGCTTGCTGAGTTCTTGGGCTGCCCAATTGCTATCGTTGATAAGCGCCGTCCAAAGGCTAATGTTGCTGAAGTTATGAACATTATTGGTGACGTTAAGGGCAAGCGTGCTATCATTATCGATGACATGATTGATACTGCCGGCACTATTACTTTAGCTGCTCAAGCCTTAATTGATGCGGGTGCTACTGAAGTCTATGCTAGTGCAACTCATGCTGTTCTTTCTGGTCCAGCTATTAAGAGATTGAACGATTCACCAATCAAGAACTTGGTTTTGACTGATTCAATCAATCAACCAGCAGAGAAGAAGCTTGATAAGATGCTTTTGGTATCAGTTGGTCCATTGATGGGCGATGCTATTAAGTGTATTCAAAACCACAAGGCACTTAGCCCATTGTTCAACACCAGATACGAAGCTGACAAGAACAAGTAAAATAAAATTTGATTTCAAAAAGCGACTAGTCGATTGGCTAGTCGTTTTATTTTAGCATAAATATATACTTTAGTTTTAAATTGCCTATGCTTATTTTACACAAAGTCAATTTTTTTGATTAAAATAGATACTGTAGAATTACGAGAAAATAGGTTTAATCAAATTAGAAAAGCAAAATATGTAGAAATAGCGCAAGAAATTGAAGCGCGAATTAAGAGTGGACAATATAAAAAGTAAACTGCGTTGCCGGATCAAGAAAGTTGGGCTAAGAAATTTAACGTTAGTCGTTTAAAATTCAGAAGGCATTGGATGGATTGGATCGTAAGGGCTTGGTTTATAAGCAGTCAGGGATGGGTACCTTTGTCTTAGGCGATATTCCATTTAAGGATAAAAAAGATGCACCAGTTAACGCCTTTATTGGTCTAGGTAATCAAATGGGCAAGAAAAATATTAAAAGTCAGGTTTTGCATTACTCAGTGGAATTTCCTAATGAAATAGTGCAAGAATACTTGGATATTAATAAAGCTGAACCAGTCTACGATATTGTGCGCTTAAGAATAATAGATTTTAGATATAGATAGAAATTAGGCAAATCATGACACAATATTTATCTTTTGACATTGGCGGAACTAACTTGAAATATGCTTTGATTGACGAAAAAGGACATATCTTTGAGAAAGATCGTGTAAAAACTAATACTGAAAACTTAGATGCGTTTATGCAGACAGTGTATGAAGTTGCGGATAAGTATCAAGGCAGGTTTAAGGGGATCGCTATTTGTGCGCCGGGAAAAATCGATACTCAAAATAAGATTATTTATTTTGGTGGAGCATTACCGTTTTTAGATGGGCTGAATTTGCAGGAAAGTTTGGGTGAAAAATATAATGTACCAATTGCTGTAGAAAATGATGGCAAGGCTGCTGCTTTAGCCGAGCAATGGTTAGGCGAATTACGTGATGTAAATACCGGCATTGCAATTACCTTGGGCACCGGTGTTGGCGGCGGCGTTTTGGTCAATAAGCGTATTTTACATGGCTGGACTTTTCAAGCTGGTGAACTTAGCTGGATGATCACTAATTCAAGTATTGGAGTCAAAAATATGGCGGCTTATACTGGTTTTAGCTGCTCAGCAGTTAATATGATTAAAAAAGTTAATTTAGCTCTCGGCAACATTGACTTGGATGATGGAGTAACTGCATTTGAGGCGATTAATAATGGTGATTTAAGAGCAATGGCTGTCTTTAAACATTATTGCCGTAATGTGGCAATCATGATTCTTAATATTCAGACGGTTATTAATGGTTCCAAGGTGGTTATTGGCGGCGGGATTAGTGTGCAACCAATTTTGATTGAAGAAATTAACAATCAATTTGATAAAATTTTACAAAATAACTCCATGTTGAATAATCAGGTGATCAAGCCAGTGATTGTTGCTGCTAAACATGGGAATGAGTCTAACTTATATGGTGCACTTTATGCCTTATTGTTGGAGTTAAAGGAAAAAGAAAATAATTAGTTTTTTTAGACGAAAAAAATAGGGATGCTAACTTACTGCATCCCTATTTGTGTGAAATGATTAATTAACTAGTCTTTGCTGGAAATAGCTTTGGCAATTGCCACGCTGGCACCAGCAACACAGGCGACCATTGCGGTTTTACAGCCAATCTTAACTACATCTTTGACTAAATCCTTATTTTCATGGATAAAGTCAAAGGACATCTTAGTATAATCCATGCAGTAACCATGGACTGTGTTCATTAAATCTTTTACTTGAGTATAACCACTCTTAGCAGTTTTTTCTTCAAGTTCTGGGTCAATTTGAGTTCTTACATCTGTATTTAAATCATTTTTGTTCATTATCGATACCTCGATTCTAGGATTTACTTTAATTTTACTTCTTTTTGTCACGTTTTGGCTTTCTTAAGTACTTTAAAGCTCCATTCTTAACATATTTTTGAAATTGCTCGTAAATTGGATCAAAAATTTGGGGTTGTTCTTCGTCCCGACTAAGCATGATCTTAGGGAAGAAGAAGCGTTCATCTCCTTGGAAAGTTCCGTTTAAAGCGCGAACCAATGGGCTAAGCTGTGACAACTCAATTAAACTGCCGTCATCCTGCATGATTTCAATTTGACTGTTGGCATTTTTTCCAGTTGGTTTATAAGCATCATATGGTTCGTCAAAAGCAGAATTGATTGCCGTATAATAATCTGGGTCAAATCCAGCTTGTTTAATTAAATTTTTTAACTTAGGCACTAAGTTTTTGGTTTCTTCATCAATGCGGACGCTAGCCAGTGGCTTTCTATATAAATAGCGTTTGGCTAAATCAGATAAAACAGGATCTTGATCCTCAGTCCACATCGAAAAATTAGTTTCCATTACGCCATCATCAAGCTTGAGATAATCAGCCAAGGTCCAATTGCCTTCAAGGAATTTCGCTAAACTAGGCGTGACTTGTAAGTTGCATTTTTGATAAACGACTTGAGCCCGCTGCAACAGGTGATGCAAAATAACTTCCATTGAACGGCCAACACGGTGAAAGTAAACCTGTTGATACATCTGGTAGCGTGAAACGATGTAATCTTCAACTGCATGCATGCCGTTATTTGTAAAGCAAATGCCATTTTGGTAAGGACGAATTACTCGTAGAATCCGCGATAAATCAAATCTGCCATAGTTAACCCCAGTGAAATAGGCATCGCGCTGTAAGTAATCCATTCGGTCGGCGTCAGCCTGACTAGAGATCATTTTAACCACTTGTGGGTTGGGGTAGGTTTTGGCGATTACGCTAGCGACTAATTCAGGGAAATTAGGTGCTACTTGCTTTAAGGCTTGGTTAATTTCTGTATTTGGGTCAGTAATGATTTTTTGACCAATTTTTTCATGATTGGTGCCGAAAAGATGCTCGAAAGTGTGGGAATAAGGGCCATGACCAATGTCATGGAGTAAACCGGCACATTCTACTAGTAAGCGGTTGTCATCATCCCAGAGCCCATCTCCTGGCACAATTGACGGGTATTTTTTGCTAAAGATGTCACAGATGCGTCTGGTTAATTCATAAACGCCGAGATTATGCTCAAATCTAGTATGAGTCGCACCTGGAAAAACATAGCTAACAGGCCCTAATTGTTTAATACGACGCATACGTTGAAATTCTTTTGCTTGAAGCACATCTAAAACAACTTTGTCTTCAATATGAATATATCCGTGAACTGGATCACGCAGAACAACTTCTTGTTTTAATTTTTCACTTTGAAATCTTGCCATAAAAATCCACCAAGTTTTATTTGTTAATTTTTTTAACTATATATAATAAAATAGATTGTATCTAACTAAAATTATAGCAAAGATAGATTAATAATGGTTAAAGGGGGCGTTTGTTTGACAGCAATTACGATTGATTTGACTAGTAGAATTACTCAAGATGATGAAACAGAAACTTTTTCGCGACATGCGCAAGGACAATTGACTGAAGATGGCGACGTTACACGGATCTCTTATGCCGAGGAAGGCGATATTCCGGTAAAGATGCTCCTAAAAGAAAATGAGTTGTTAATTCGCCGCGGCGTTGACAGTAATAATTATTCTATGATGAAATTTGTTCCAGGTGAAAAGGAAAATTGTCGTTACGTGGTTGAGGGCCGCCGCATGGACATGACTAGCGTTACCAATTTGCTTGAATATCAAAGTCAAGCTGATGGTTCACGAAAACTTCGGGTTGAATATGACCTCTTTAATGGACTATACTTAATAGGTAACTATGCAGTCACGTTGATTTTTACTTAAACGCCTAGTAAAATAGTAAAGATTGTATAAGAGAGGACGTACAGCTGTGGGATTAGACAAATTTAAAGACAAAAATCGCGATGAATTGTCAATGATCGAAGTTGCTCGCGCAATTTTGGAAGACAATGGCAAGAGAATGGCATTTGCCGATATTGTTAATGCCGTACAAAAATACTTGAATAAGAGTGACGAAGAAATTCGTGAACGTTTACCACAATTCTATACTGATATGAATACTGATGGTGAATTTATCTCAATGGGTGAAAATGTTTGGGCACTTCGTTCATGGTTCCCATATGAATCAGTTGATGAAGAAGTCAACCACCCTGAAGATGAAGAAGAAGACGATTCACGTAAGCACCATAAGAAGGTTAATGCCTTCTTAGCTAGTGCAACTGGTGATGATGATATTATCGACTACGATAATGATGACCCAGAAGACGACGACTTAGACGCCACAGATGAGGATACTGATGACGACTATGACGATGAAGATTCTGATTACGATGAAGATAATGACGATACTGATGATGTATTGCCAGATGGCATTGAAGGTCAATTATCACAATTAAACGATGACGATGATGACGACGAAGATAATTAATTTGCTTGACTTAAGAAGAAAAAGCAGATAATATTTTTGTTGGGCACCCTATGTGCGTTTAGCTCCCCATTAGTGGGAGTTTTTTTGTTTTAAGGATAAGTAAAAAAGGAGCATTTAAATGACAAAATACATCTTCGTAACTGGCGGTGTCGTATCTTCACTTGGTAAGGGTATTACTGCATCAAGTTTAGGTCGACTTCTTAAGAACCGTGGCTTAAAGGTCACTATGCAAAAGTTTGACCCATATATTAATATTGATCCAGGTACAATGAATCCTTACCAACACGGTGAAGTTTATGTTACCGATGATGGTACAGAAGCTGACCTTGACTTAGGTCACTATGAAAGAATCGTAGACGTTAGAACTAGCAAGTATTCTAACGTAACTACTGGTAAGATTTATCAAGAAGTTTTGGAAAAAGAACGTCGCGGCGACTATCATGGTGCAACTGTGCAAGTAATTCCTCATATTACTGACATGATTAAGAAGAAGATCATGCGTGCTGCTTTGACTACTGATTCAGATGTAATTATTTCTGAAATCGGTGGTACTGTTGGTGATATTGAATCAACTCCATTTATGGAAGCAATTCGTCAAATGCGTCGTGAAGTTGGCCCAGAAAATGTAATGTACATTCACTGTACTTTAGTACCACTTCTTCACGCTGCTCATGAAATGAAGACTAAGCCAACACAACACTCAGTTGCTGAGCTTCGTAGTATTGGTATTAAACCAAACATGTTAGTGCTTCGTGCTGAACAACCAATTGACCAAGAACACAAAGACAAGATTTCTACTTTTACAGACGTGCCTGTTGATCGAATTATTGAATCAATTGATGCTCCTTCATTATTCGATGTGCCTTTGAACTTCCAAAAGCAAGGCATGGATCAAAAGGTCTGTGACTTCTTACACTTGGAAAGTCCAAAGCCAGAAGCTGACATGGAAGCTTGGAAGAAGCTGGATGAACGTGCTAAGAATTTGAAGCATCATACTAAGATTACCTTGGTTGGTAAATATGTTGAACTTGAAGATGCTTATATTTCAGTAACGGATGCTTTGCAACATGCGGGTTATCTTTACAACACTAAGATCGATGTTGATAAGGTACAAGCTGAAGATGTAACTGAAGATAATATTGCTGAAATTATGAAGGATTCAGACGGTTTGATTGTACCTGGTGGTTTTGGTACTCGTGGTCTTGAAGGTATGATTACTGCAATTAAGTATGCTCGTGAACATGACATCCCATTCTTAGGTATTTGTTTGGGGATGCAGATGGCTAGTGTTGAATTTGCACGTGACGTGTTAAATCTTGAAGACGCTAACTCTGCTGAAGCAGAACCAAACTGCAAGAACAATATCATTGATATTATGGCTGACAAGCGTGATGAAGAAAATATTGGTGGTACTTTGCGTTTAGGTCTTTACCCAGCTACTCTTAAGAAGGGGACTAAGACTCGGGCAGCATACGATGATCAAGATGTTATCCAAGAACGTCACCGTCACCGTTTCGAATTTAACAACAAGTACCGTCAAGCATTTGAAGATGCAGGCATGGTCTTCTCAGGTGTATCACCAGATAACCGCTTAGTTGAAATTATTGAATTACCAAAGAAGAAATTCTTTGTTGCAGCTCAATATCACCCAGAATTTTTGAGCCGTCCACAACGTCCAGAAGGCTTATTTAAGTCATTTATTGGCGCTGCTAGTGGACTTCCTGCACAAGAATTTTAATCTACTCAATGTTTGATTATACAAAATCTTAAGAAAACAAGAGTTGAAAGACCGCAACTCTTGTTTTTTTTGTAAATATCCTTTAACATTATTATGATTAATTGAAAGTAGAAAAGGATTTGTTTTCGCCAATGAAGCAGATGATAATTCATGGTGGAAAGCCCCTGCAGGGTGATGTTTGGATCGGTGGAGCTAAGAACTCAACAGTTGCTCTTATTCCGGCATCAATTTTATCAAGAACACCAGTGACCTTGGAAGGCGTCCCAAGAATAGCTGATGTAGTTAACTTGATGGACTTATTGAGTGAGATGGATGTGCATTGTGATTTCGGTGAAACCACTTTGCGGATAGATCCAACTGATATCAAGATGAGTCCGTTGCCAGCTGGTAAGATTAAGAGTTTGCGTGCTTCATATTACTTTATGGGTGCGCTACTTGGTCGTTTTGGCAAGGCAGTAGTGGGCTTCCCTGGTGGTGACGATATAGGGCCACGGCCGATTGACCAACATATTAAGGGCTTTGAAGCCTTAGGCGCCTGCGTAAAAAATGAAAATGATCAAATTATAATTACTGCACCTGAAGATGGTTTACATGGAGCAAAAATCCATTTAAAGATGCCATCAGTTGGTGCGACAATGAATATTATTATGGCTAGTGTGACAGCGAAGGGTCAAACAATTATTGAAAATGCCGCAAAAGAGCCAGAAATTATCGATTTAGCTACCTTCTTGAATAATATGGGGGCAGTTATTCGTGGTGCTGGTACAGACTCAATTCGAATCGAGGGTGTGGAACAACTTAAGGCGCAGATTCCCCATACTATTATCCCTGATCGAATTGAAGCAGGTACTTATGTTGCTTTAGCTGCTTGCATCGGTAACGGTATTCGAATTCATAATATCATTGAGGAACACCTTGATTCATACTTGGCTAAGGTTGAAGAAATGGGTGTGGTAATCGATGCAGATGAAGATTCACTGTATGTTTATCCAGCCGGTGACTTAAAGATGGTTCAGGTAAAGACAGATGTTTATCCGGGCTTTGCGACAGACCTGCAGCAGCCAATTACGCCACTTTTGTTAACTGCTAAGAGCGGTGAAGGCGTGGTGATTGATAATATTTATCCTAAGCGGATCGGACACATTGCTCAGTTGCAGAAGATGGGTGCTGATATTAAAGTTGAGGATAATATTATTTTGGCTCATCCAACTGAACAACTTCATGGCGCAGAAGTGACTGCAGGTGAAATTCGTGCTGGTGCATGTTTAATGATTGCAGGTTTAATGGCAAACGGTACCACCATTATTGATAAAGCTGGTAATATCTTGCGCGGGTATGATCGGGTACAAGAGAAGTTGCGTCAACTTGGCGCTGATGTAACGATCAAGGATGATCCTGATGTACCAGGTATTTTAGATAATATTTAATATAATAAGAACCACATGGGGAAATTCATGTGGTTTTTGAATATGTCAATTTATAGGTGAAAAAATGAGCTTAATTTTTACAAGACATGCACAAAATTCAGATGTGGATAAAATTGTACAAATTCTGCAAGATGCCATTGCTTTTTTGAAGGAAAGGGGCTCAACACAGTGGCAAAGTGGGTATCCTAGCCGAGAAACGGTGAAAGAAGACATCAAAAACAATTGTGCTTGGGTATTAACTGTGGATAATGAAGTAGCTGGTTATGCGGCAGTGGTGATTGGAAGAGATTCAAATTATACCAAAATTGATGGTGAGTGGAATAATGATGTAGATTCTTATGCGACCATTCACCGAATTGCGATTTCTAGCAAATTTCGGGGAATACATTTGACGCAATTTTTCTTGAGTAATATTATTTCGTTAACTTATGCACAGGAAATTCACAATTTTAGAATTGATACCGGCGAGAGGAATAAGATTGTCCAACATATTGCGACTAGTCATAACTTTATTAAACGGGGAATTATCCAAGTAGATGATCCAATTAATCCTGATCGATTGGCATATGAGTTGAACATTCAGTAAATGAAAAATCCACATGGATGTGAATTCCATGTGGATTATTTTTGCCTTTTTAATTAATCAAGCAAGTCGTACTTCAAAGTCATTAAACCGTGACCTTCGTCAACCATTTGACCAAGAAGTTCAACAGTGTTGTTGTAAACAGTGTCAGACATCTTTTGGTTGGCCGCAATTAACTTGTCTTGCAATTCCTTGCCTGAAAGATTTGCGACTTCCTTATCAGTGTCATGTTGAATCTTGTGGCATTGAGCCAAGCTCTTTTGTTCAAAGGCATCTTCAAGTTCGCCGTAAACGCGGTAATTAGTATCGCCTAATTGAGCAGTCAACTTGTTAAGCCAGAAGATCTTGTTCAAATTAAACTTAGGTGTTGTTTGCCAAGCTTCTGGAGTAGTAGTGACGTTAGTGTAGAATGGCACCATTGAGTTGAAAGTATTTGGTCCAAAGGCTAACCACTGTACGCCAGCGATTTCTGCTGGAACATCATTTCTAATTTGCAAAATATGAGTTTCGAAGTTTCTGTTAATGCCGATTGGACGGAAGGTCTTCTTTTGTTCAGCGGTACCTTGATCGCCATATGCATCATAAGGAGTGTCTTGGTAGTGGGAACTTTCGGCCCATTTAATATCTTCAATTGAGATTAAACGGTTGGCATGGCAGATGAAAGGTTGATCTTGGTCTGCTGGAGTGCCACCGAAGTCAGGATCGAAGTAATTGTGAATGTACCAAGCACGTGGATTATTGTAGTGAGCATCCTTGATTGTTGATGAACCAAAGATGTGACGCATGTTGTAGCCTTCACGGTCAGGATTCAAGTGATATTCGGCAATTAAGTCCTTCAAGTCGGCCGCAGCAGCGAAGTTGTCAGTATCGTCAAAGTCAAACTCATCAATGTTCAAACGGTTTGGTGCAATGACATAAGCATCATCTGGAATACGGCGTGCGATCCAGTGGTGGCCACCGATAGTTTCGAGGTACCAAATATTGTCCTTGTCAGAAAAGGCCATGCCGTTCATTTCGTAAGTACCGTATTTTTCTACCAAGTAGCCAACGCGCTTAACGCCATCAAAAGCTGAGTGCAAGTATGGCAAGGTCAAAGTAACGAAATCTTCTTCACCAAGACCACCTTCACTTGGGTCAAGCAATGGGTCTACGCCTTGAATACGTGAATTAGTAGTAATAGTTTCAGTAGCGGTCATAGCTACGTTTTCAGCGTTAATTCCGGCTGCGCCCCAGATACCATTTTTACCTGAAACATCAGGTGCTGAAGTATAACGCAATGGTGTTTCTGCTAAATCGGCATCATCAATCTTTTGCTTAGAAATAACACTGGTGTAGTGCTTAGGTTGGTCAGCTGGGTTAACGGCTTTAAAGCCTTCAGGAATGATGACACGACCACCGTCTTCACTACGAGCGATCATTGTTGAGCCATCAATAGTTGCTTTTTTACCAACTAAAATAGTAGTACATTCTGTTTGTTTCATTGGATCAGTCCTTTACTTTATATTTATGTTTAAATTATTTCCTAATAATATTGTATGCAAAAATAATCCGATAAGGCAAAGAATATAATTAATTTCCCCGAAAGGCATTTGGACTAACGCCGCTATAGCGTTTAAATGCCTTGGAGAAGGTAAATTCATCGCCGTAGCCGACTTTTTGAGCAACTTGCTTTAGATTGTGCTTGGTATTAATTAATTCTTTTTTAGCAGCTTCCATGCGCAATTGCATGAGGTACTTTTGCGGCGATAATTTAGTGTTTTTTCTGAACAAAGCATATAAAAAGCTGCGTGATACTCCTAGCCTATGACAAAGTTCAACAATATTGCAGGTAGGATCAGTGTAATTTTGATTAAGATAATTAATAGCGATTTGATATTGATCATTTTTAGGTGTTTTGCGGACTGGTGGATGGTTAGGAAAGTCTTTTACTAGATGATAAAAAAGTTGATAGGTTAAAGCTGAAATTTGTAAATTGTTTAATAAGGTCTTTTTCTTTGTCAAACATTGATAAAGCTCATTTAGGGTTTGATAAAAGGCAGTTTTTTGAATTTGACGCAAGAAATTTTTATTAGGTAAATTTGATGCCTTGATGCTTTCATTAACGCCGTAGCCGGCTAAGCCAATCCAGAAGTATTCCCAGGGTTCATCATGGTCAGCTTGGAAAGAACAAGTTTGACTGCGCGGGACGTAAAAAAGATCGCCAGCTTTTAATTTGACTGCGTGGTGTCTACTAGAAGTAAAGCTGCCAGTTCCACTAATAATGTAATAAAAGATATCGTTCTTACGAAGATTGTCACCTTGAAAGAATTCATCAGGCTGACATTTTTGCCGGCCATAAAACATGATGTAGCTTTCAAGGTTTTGAATGTTTAAGTTAGGCATGGATTCCCTCACTTTAAAAAAATTACGTTACTTCTATTATAAAAGAGATTTTGCTTAAAAGGTGAAGAATGAAAAACGACCACATTAAGTGGCCGCTTTTGAATATTTATAGGGAATTGTGATATGTGGAATTATGAAATGAAAAGGCTTTTTACTTATAGGCACCACTTCTTCCGTTGAATAAAAGATTAAGCAGAGTTGCACAGATGCTAGCAACAACGATACCGTTGCCTAAGAACAATTGAATGGTTTGGGGAAGGGGTTGGAAGATTTGCGGATAGACAGTTACGCCCAGTCCCATACCAATTGAAATAGCTACAATTAGAATATTGCGGTTGTTCTCAAAATCAACTTTGGTTAACATTTTGATTCCTTGCACGGCAATCATTGTGAACATGACCAACATGGCTCCGCCTAAAACTGAGTCAGGAATGATGGTAACTAGAGCACCGATTTTAGGAAGTAAGCCCATGGCCATTAATAAGCCAGCAGCCCAGTAAATCGGACGCTTAGTCTTAATGCCGGATAATTGAAGCAAGCCGACATTTTGAGAAAAAGTAGTGTAAGGGAAGGTGTTGAAAAGCCCACCGAAGATTTGTGCTAATCCTTCTGCACGATAACCTTTTTTGAGGTCTTCTTCGGTGATATCTTGATGAAGTAGGTCGCCAATGGCAAAGAAGACGCCAGTGGATTCGACCAAGGAAACTAAGGCAATGATGATCATGGTCAAACAAGATGACCATTCGAATTCTGGCACCCCGAAGTAGAAAAATTGAGGCAAATGGAACCAAGAAGCTTCAGCAACTGGCTTTAATGAAACAAGCCCCATGCAGCTAGCGATTAGAGTACCAACAATCAATCCAATTAAAACGGAAATGGAACGTAAGAATCCTTTAGTCCAGACTTCGATGGCAATGATGATGAGGATGGTAATAAAGGCAGCGATTAAATTTTTCGCATCACCGAAGTCTTTGGCTTGTGCGTTTCCGCCGCCCATATTTTGGAAAGCGACCGGAATTAAAGTTAGCCCAATTACTGTAATTAAGGTCCCAGTAACTACTGGCGGGAAGAGTTTTTTGATTTTTGAAAACCAGCCAGCAATTAGAAAGACGAAGATTCCAGCAACGATAATGGCACCATACATCGTGTTAATTGAAAACTTCTGCCCGATCATTTCTAAGGGAGCTACTGCTTGAATTGCACAGCCTAAAACGACTGGCAAGCCAATGCCGAAATATTTATTACGGAATAGTTGAATTAAAGTGGCTAAGCCACACATGAAGATATCAATCGAAACTAGGTAAGTCATTTGTGTGCTATTGAAGTGTAGTGCCGTACCAATTAAAAGGGGAACGGCAACTGCACCGGAGTACATTGCCAGCAAATGTTGCAAACCTAGGACAGCAGCTTTTTTGTGACTAACTTCTTTTTGTGCCATTTTTAATTATTCTTCTCCCTCGAAGTGTACTTGACTATTTTCAAAGCTATCAATTTTTGCTAGGGCTTCAAAGCGTAAGCCTTCGTTTTCTACCCATTCGCTTCCGCCTTGGAAGGTTTTTGCAACAACAGCGCCAACGCCAACAATGTTACAGCCGGCTTGCTTGGCGATGTTAACCATGCCTTTGACTGCTTCACCGTGGGCAACGAAGTCATCGATGATTAAGATATGTTCGCCTGGGTGCAAGAATTTTTCTTCAACGCAGATCTTATTGTTGACCTTCTTGGTGTAAGAAAAGACGTCAGCCCAATAAACTGCATCATTCAAAGTAGATGGCTTTTTCTTTCGGGCAAAGATCATTGGCACGTGCAGTTGATAGGCTGCCATTACGCCAGGGGCAATTCCAGATGCTTCACAAGTTAAGACCTTATCGACTTTTTCATCTTTAAAAAGGCGGGCAAATTCTTCACCAACATGCATCATTAGTTGCGGATCAACTTGGTGATTCAAAAATGAATTAATTTTAAGCACATTTCCAGGTAAAACTTCACCATCTTGTTTAATTCGATCTACTAATTCCTTCAACATTATCCTCCTCAAGAAAGAAATAAGGACTTCCTCTACCTAGAGCAGGTAAAAGAAGTCCTTAAGATTATTCTTAACTTTCATTCACCTATAGTCCGGTATTTACGGTACCGGGTAGAGACTGTCGACCTTATTTCGACGATATATAGATATTTGTGTTGGCTTAATCTTAACAGAATATATTGCCGAACACAAGTGGAAAATTAAGGATTAATGTTCGATTATGGTAAAAATTATTCAGCTGCGATATCGTTATGGCACAGACTGATAATCTTTTCGATAATGCCATATAAGATCCCCGCGATTGGCCAGATGATCCAGCTGCGTTCCCAATCATTGGTAATGAAGCTATATCCTAGATAAAGTAAGACTGCTATTAACCAATAGAGTGTGGCGTATTTGTTCATAATCTTGCGACCAAGTTTTTTCTTAGGGGTATAATCATCTGTTTGTAATAAAATGTTGTAGCTGTCCATAATGATATTGCTTTTGACAAAGAAGAACACACCGATGGCAATAAGGATTAAAGTGCCAGCGACTAAGCCAGTCATTAATTGATCTAGTTGGCTGCCATTTAGTAGCTGAGTAAAGAACACGCCGCATAGAAGCGGGATAGCAGAAATGATGCATAAAACCGTAGCTGTAATTGTCATTGCAGTGTAGGATTTAGTGTATTGTGCCTTCTTTTGTTTAATTTCTGTTAGCTTCGCCTCATTAAGCTGACATTCTTCATATTCAAGTTCTTCGTAAATCTTAGTTTGTCGGTCAGCAGCAATGAAGAAAGCCACGCCGATCGCAACAATAATGAGTAAAATAATGACGCCGAGAACGGTCATCATCTCTAGTGGCAATTGGAATAAGTCTAATTTAGTAAAGCTGATTAGCAATAGCAGCGGTGCGGCGGAAATAATGCAGAGTAGAACGCCGATAGCAATCTGGGTAGCCGCAGTTTTGCGAGCTGCTAAAAATTGATTAATGGCATCTTTAGCCAAAATTTTTGAATTAATCATAGTTAGTCACCTCTCATATATATGAAAACAATAAAGTATATCTTAACTATATTTTATTAAAAATCGGTGAGTTAGACTATTTTTTTGCAATCGTTATTCTGCTTTTTCCTTGATGAAAAAATAAGTGAATAGAATATAAATGAACGTGCTTAGATAAATAAAGTTAGGTCCACTACTACGACAGGGTTCAAATCTAGAAATGATGTAATAAATGCCAATAACTGCTAAAGCATATAACCAGCTGCCATAAACATATAAACGCCGCAGTTGAGCTGGCAAGCGCCTTTTATGCTTAGTCAAAATAGTAAAGCTGTTTTGCTGGAACAAATATGAGCTGAAGTAATAGCAAGCAACACTTAAAAGTAGCCAAGTTATTCCCCACGCAATAGCTTCCCCTAGGCCATCTGAATTATTTTCACTAGCAATCATTGGTGGCATGATGCTTAAAACGGCTAAAACGCTGGCTAGTACAATGTATTTGGTATTAGTATGGCGAAAGTTTTGCATTCTAGGTGTTAATTTAGCTTTCTCTTTGGCTAAATTAAAGTTTTGTTTTTTGAGAAATTTGAATTCGCGCATATTGAGCCAGCCGTAAACTAATAAACCAAAGGCGACAGCTAGAGCAGCAATGACTAGCCCTAAGCCGGTTAATTGGATTGTTAAATTGCCGAGGTCAAGCATAATAGCTAGGGCAGTAGAAAAGCAAAGGATAGCTGGACTGCAAATAATTAAACTAATGGCTAAAGCGCGAAGGCTGGCACTTTTTTGAGCAGCTGTTAAGTAGCCTTGCTCTTGCTGATCAGATAAAATTGGCAATTCTTCAGTTAAATTATTATCTTTGTGGTTTAATTCAAAGGAAGGTGTGCCGCTTTTGAGTAAATAATCGGTGGTCACTCCAAATAATTCTGATAAAGCTACAATTTTTTCAATATCGGGAATTGATTGTTCACTTTCCCATTTGGATACAGCTTGCCGACTGACATTCATCTTTTCAGCTAGTGCTTCTTGAGAAAGATGATTTTTCTTGCGTAATGCCGCAATTTTTTGACCTAATCTCATGATTGATCGTCCTTTCGTTTTGGAATAATTTAATTTAACGAAAATTTGCGGTTGCAGACAACCACTTTTTAATTGCATTTAGCGCAACTAGTAGTTGCAACCGGTAGTTGCGGCCGCTAAAGACGAACAATCACGCCTTGTTTTCTGATTTTTTAATTGACCTTTTTAATTTTTCCTAGTAGAGTTAGTTAAAAATGTTTAGTGAAAAGAGGGAGAATTTTTGTGGCTAAGAATCTAGACGATTTTGACAAGATTATTGTGCTTGATTTTGGTAGTCAATACAATCAATTGATTACTCGGCGAATCCGTGATTTTGGTATCTATTCAGAATTATTACCACATGATCTTTCAATTGAGAAGATCAAGGCAATGAAGCCTAAAGGTATCGTATTTTCAGGTGGCCCTAACAGCGTTTATGATAAAGATGCGCTAAAGGTCGATCCTGAGATTTTCAAATTAGGAATTCCGATTTTGGGAATTTGTTACGGGATGCAGCTAATGAGCTATGACTTAGGCGGCAAGGTCGAACCAGCTGTTAATAAAGAATATGGCCGGGCTAATATTACTGTTGAAGATCCTGATAGCGCACTTTTTAAGGGTTTGCCAAGCAAGCAATATGTTTGGATGAGCCACGGAGATTTGGTTACCCAAGCTCCTAAGGGCTTTGAAGTAACGGCTTCAAGCAAAAACTGTCCGATTGCAGCGATTGCCAATCAAGATAAAAAGTTTTATGGCATTCAGTTCCATGCTGAGGTTCGCAATTCTGAATATGGTTTGGACATTTTGAAGCGTTTTGCCTTTGATGTTTGTGGTGCTGTAGCTAACTGGACGATGGAAGACTTTATCGAGATGAAGGTTGACGATATTCGTAAGGAAGTCGGCGACAAGAAGGTTATTTTAGGTCTTTCTGGTGGGGTTGATTCCAGCGTTACAGCAACACTACTTCATAAAGCAATTGGCGACCAATTGACGGCAATTTTTGTTGATCACGGGATGCTTCGCAAAGACGAAGGCGACCAAGTAATGCAAGCTTTGAATAAGGACCTTGGGGTGAACATTATCCGCGTTAATGCGCAAAAACGTTTCTTAGATAAGCTTAAGGGTGTAACTGATCCTGAACAAAAGCGAAAGATCATCGGTAAAGAATTTATCGAGGTCTTCAATGAAGAAGCTAAGAAGCTCAAGGATGTTGATTTCTTAGCCCAAGGTACGCTTTATACTGACGTTATCGAGTCAGGTACCAATACTGCCCAAACGATTAAGTCCCACCACAACGTTGGTGGTCTTCCTAAGGACATGCATTTCAAGCTGATTGAACCACTGCGTAAGTTGTTCAAGGATGAAGTACGTGAACTTGGTGAAAAGCTGGGCATTCCACATGACTTAGTATGGCGTCAGCCATTCCCAGGCCCTGGTCTTGGTATCCGTGTTCTTGGTGAAGTGACTGAAGACAAGCTTAAGATTGTGCGTGATTCTGATGCGATTTTACGAGAAGAAATCAAAAAGGCAGGTTTGCAAGAAAAGATCTGGCAATACTTCACTGTTCTTCCAGGTATTCGCTCCGTTGGAGTAATGGGCGATGGACGTACTTATGACTATACGATTGGTATTCGTGCCGTAACCTCAATTGATGGGATGACTGCAGATTTTGCCCAAATTCCATGGGATGTACTTGGTCACATTTCAGATAGAATCGTCAATGAAGTAGATAACGTTAATCGCGTAGTTTACGATGTGACGAGTAAGCCACCTTCAACGATTGAATGGGAATAAGCTGACAATGTAATTTGAATGGTAAACCTTGATTTAAAAGCATTTTAAGGAATGAAACCAGCTCAAAAAGAATAAAAAAAGATAAGGTTGTATGCCAAAATGTATGCCAAAAAATAAATAGGGATACATGGTAAAACCTTAGTAATAGCAGTAATTGGATAAGATGATATTTGATTCGAAGAAGTATCATGTTTGCCAAAGTATGCCAAAATAAGAAGCCTTTAGTATAAAAACTAAGGGCTTTTATTCATACAATTGATTATATTTATTTCCCCACTTTTCCATTTCCAAAATTAATGGAGTAAGGGTTTTACCTAGTGCAGTTAATTGATAACTGGTTTTAGGCGGTACAGTTGGAAAGATAGTCTTATCAATGATTTGGTCGTGTTCTAATTCTTTTAATTGCAGGGATAACATTCGTCTTGAACAGTTAGGCATCAATTTTTGCAATTCATTGAAGCGACAATTCTTTTCTTTGATTAAATGATAGATAATTACGCTTTTCCATTTACCTGAGATAACCTGAAGTGTGCTTTCAACAGGACAGCCTTCGGCGCAATTATAAATATGATGCGGCATTCTCTCACCTCGATATAATAATTCATTTTAAATCTTTATATTGGATCGAGCTAGGGAAGAATTTGTTACTTAGTAAGAAAAAATTCACTTCTTGTTTTTATTTATGCTCCACTTACAATTAATTAGTAAATAGAAAAGGAGATAAAAATGAAAGCAATTGGATTTAAAAAACATTTGAAAATTGATGATCCTGAAAGCCTGATTGACTTTGAAATGAAAAAGCCTATCGCTAAGGGACATGATTTGCTGGTAAAAGTAAATGCAGTATCAGTCAATCCGGTAGATGTTGGAGTAAGAAAAGGAGGACATTCAGTTTTAAAGACTCCAAAAGTAATTGGTTGGGATGCATGCGGTGTAGTTGAAGAAGTAGGATCTAAGGTTAGTCTTTTTAAACCTGGTGATCGGGTATTTTATGCGGGTTCATTTATTCGCTCAGGTAGTGATAGTGAGTATCAACTGGTTGATGAAAGAATAGTTGGTCATGCTCCCGAGACCTTAAAAGATAATGAAGCAGCCGCAATGCCTTTAACCTCTCTTACCGCTTACGAAGCCTTATTTGAACAAATGGATTTAACATGGAATCAAGAGAATAATCAACATAAAACAATTTTAATTATTAATGGTGCTGGAGGAGTAGGGTCTGTTGCCACTCAACTAGCACATTTAGCAGGGTTAACAGTTATTGCTACTGCATCCCGCCCAGATAGTATTAAGTGGACACAAGGTCATGGTGCTGATTATGTTGTTAATCACCATGAAGATCTAGTAAAACAAGTGAGAAAATTAGGTTTCAAGTATGTTGATTATATTTTGGAACTAAAGGATTTAGATGGTCATTGGAAAGAAATGTGTGAATTAATTAAGCCTGAAGGACACATTGTTTCAATTACTGAAAATCATCGTCCAATTAATTTAAGATTATTAACTAAAAAGAAAGCACACTTTTCATGGGAATGGATGTATACTAAATCCTATTATCAAACAGATGATATGATTACTCAGCATGATATTTTAGACAAAATTGCGCAAATGTTAGATAACGGCAACCTTAGATGCACTATGACTAAGTCATTAATACCTTTGAATGCAACAAATTTACGCAAGGCTCATAAATTAGTGGAAAGTGGTCACATGACTGGAAAAGTTGTGGTTTCTGACTGGGAAAATAATTAAGATAGTTACCAGAGATAATGATTATTGATAAACGAAGCTCGCAATCAATTTGCGGGTTTTTAGTTTACAAGGAAATTTTTTCTGCTTTGAAGATCATAGGTATTAAGTCAAATTATCTTTTTTATTAAATTTGATTTTTAGGATAACAGTGTTATCATAGAAACTATTAGATAACGATGTTATCCAAAGGAATAAAAATGAACACACAAGATAGTTTAATTAGTAGAACAATCATTGTAATAGATAAATATGGATACGAAGATTTAAGTCTAAGAAGGCTGACAGGTACATTGGGGTTGACTACAGGGGCTTTTTATAAACATTTTAAAAATAAAAATGATTTATATGAAAAGGTAGCAATCGAATTATCTAAAAATTTTGTTAATAGTATACCTTTACATAAAGGAGCCTCTGCTAAACAGCAATTATTAATAATTGCAAATTATTTCTGTAAATATGTCGAACAACACTCTAATTTGGCTGATTTTTTATTTTTTAATCCAGTTACTTTAAAGGTTTTTTCTACTAAAGAGTCAAAATATGATTTTTTAAATAAAATAAGTAGCTTAATTCATAAATTAAATCGAAAAAGTAATGTATCAGATCATGAATTTTTTATTCAAATTTGGTCATTTATTCAGGGATATGCTGCTTTAATCAAAAATAAAATAGTTAAATATGATGAAACTTTAGTTGAAAAAACACTAAACGAGTTCTTGAAGTAAAAGCGAGGTATCTTATGGAATGTTTAATTATTTATTGCCATCCGTATAATAAAAGTTTTAATCATGCAGTATTAGAGTGCGTAGAGAACAATTTGGATCAAAATAATAAAAATTACCAAGTGATAGATTTGTATAAAGATGATTTTAATCCAGTTTATGATCTAGAAGAGATGCGATTATTCCATGTCGGAAAAACTCATGATCCTTTAGTTAAAAAATATCTTAATTGGTTAAGAAAGACACCAGAAGTAATTTTTATTACTCCATTTTGGTGGAATGGAGTTCCTGGAATGCTTAAAGGATGTATTGATAAAGTAATGAAAGAAGGAAAGGGATTATCGCATACAGTAACAAAAACAGGTATTCATGGCGAGTTGACTAATATTAAACATACTTATGTTTTTACTACTTCTACTTCTCCGACTATTTATTTAAAACTATTTTTAGGTAATGGAATTAAAAGAATCTTTATTAATAAAACTTTAAAACAATTAGGAATGCAAGACTGTCATTGGTATAATTTTGGCGGTATTAGCAATTCTTCTAATGATAGGCGTAATAGATATCTGGATAAGATTATGAAAATTAATTTGTAAGTAACAATGTGAGGGTATAATCTTTTCTAAGGAAAGTAAAAACACGATTTGGTTGGTAGTCCAAATATATAATCATTAACTTTATATCAGTAACCTTCCTCCTAGGATGTCCGTCTTTCCTGATAATTTTTATTAGGAGGAACGCATTATGATTAAAGGTAAATTGACTATCGTTTTTGATGATCCGTTTTATAAAGCAATTTTTGAACGGGTAGATGGTACTAATTATGAAGTGGCACAAGTGAATTTAGGTGTATCCCTGCCACATATGCCAGAGATACTTAGATTGGTGAATGATCACTATTCGCAGTTGCATTTTTATCAATCAACTGTAGAAGAGGAAAAGTTTCACCATGTTAACCCTAAGAGAGCCCAAAGGTTGGCTCATAAGGCAACGCAGAACAAAGCAATTGGTACTAAAGCAAAACAAGCTTTAAAAAAGCAGTTTGAACAGTCAAAGGTAGCCAAGAAAAAGGCAAATAGGAATAGGAAACGTGAGGAGCAAGAAAAACGTTTCTTACAAAAACAAGCTAAACGCCGAGAAAAACATCGCGGTCATTAATGCAAAAAAGCCTGCAATTAAATTTGCGGGCTTTATTTATTTTTATATTGCCAACCCAACAAGCGAGAAAATAATTTCACTAATTAGTACTAATAGAACATTTACTAAGATGCCTGTAAAGGTTGATTCTTTATGTGGATTTTTTACGAAAGTCTTAGTTGTGTGGTAAACAAGCGGAATAGTAAGTAAACTCCCTAAAGTAATAACTGGCAAATATTTTAATACTATTCCCAATATTAAAAAGATGTAGGCTAATACATAGTAACCACATAAAATAGTCAGGGCAGTTTTTCGACCTGTATAGTAGGGCAAGGTTTTACGTCCGATTTTGACATCTTCAGCCACATCGCAGATGTTGTTGGCTAACATGACATTGGCAATGACAAAAATTGCCGGTCCAGCAACGATAATGGCTTTAGCCCAGAAAAAATTATCGAAGGGATGCACGTTATATATGTTGATATATAGGCCTAAAAATGTAATGTTGTAGCCCATTGTAATTCCTGAAGCTGGTTCACCAAAAGGAGTTTTCAAAATGGGGTAAGGGCCACCTGAGTAGCAATAGCCGATTAGATAGCTTAAAATCCCGATTAATAAAATAATCCAACCGACTTTAATGCTAAGAGTAATTCCGATAATTGCAGAAATTAACGTCAAAATAATGATTATTTTTCGAGCCCAGCTTTTCGTAATATTAAATTTCTCCAGGATATTGTTGTAGCTAGTTATATGGTTTTGCTTATAACGTGTGTAATCTGTGTATTGATTATGACCATTAACTGCTAAATGAAAGCAAATCACAGCTAAAAATAGCCATAATGAATAGACTAGATTAAAGTTGTGATAATAGTAGCTAGCCATCACCGAGCCGATAATATATGGCAGAGCCGAGATAATAATTGTTTGGATTTGGACTAAGGCTTTGAATTTTTGTAGTGTAGAATATTTTTTCATTGGTTCCTCCATAAGTATTAAATAGCCATTATCTTCAGTATAAATAGATAGTTATAATTTACAATTATCTTGGGTAGAAATCTTATTGTTTAGAATTAAGAAAGCTTAATAATTAACAAAAGTGCGTATTTGTTAATTATTAAAGTGAATCTTTACTATAATTATTGACAAAATGCGGCTTTTGTTAATAATTATTCATAATAAAATACAAGATAATTAACAAAAAGTAGTTTTTGTTAAACAAACTTAGTAAAAGCGAGGACAATTATGGTCAAAGGATATCATTTACTAGATAAAGAAAAATATATGCATAAGCCCCAGATGGTTACTCAGGAAGAAATTAATCAAATTTATCAAGAACGTTTAAACGGTGTTAGTTCTTTTAAGACTAATTTGTATCCACTTTTGACTGATAAAAATGGTACCCAAACAAACCACTATCCTATCTTTTTTGTCTATTTGCCGGAAATTGTGAAATTAGAAAGTGATCTAAGAGACAATTCTAATAAAATAAAGGAATTATCTAAGAATCTTCCTGGTATTGCCAAACAACAATTCTTGAATTCTTTATTAGTATCTGAGATTGCATATACTAATCGAATAGAGGGAGTTGAAACGGATCGTGGAGAAATTAGCACAATTATTCGGGAGAATGAAGAAAATTCACAACGACCTTTCCATAAGCGGTTGCAATCAACAATTCGAATGTATCAAGAAACCCAAAGTGATCATCTCATTAAAATTGAACAATTGAAAGATTTTAGAGATATTTATAATACTTTATTAGAAGGCGAAATTGATTCTGATAAGTTGCCTAATGGAAAATTATTTAGAGATGAATTACCAGAAGGAGAAAGATTGCGGATTGGAGATGCCTTACATACAGTTCATATTCCACCACAAACAGAAAAAGATATTAATGAAGCTTTATCTAGTTTAATTGAATTTATGAACGATGATGAGTTGCCGTCAATTTATAAGAGTTTGATTACCCACTTCTTTTTTGAAAATACGCATCTATTTTTAGATGGTAATGGGAGAATGGGGAGATATTTGTTATCTACATATATTTCGCATAAGTACGATCATTTTACTGGCTTTTCTATTGCGACTGCGATTCATTCTAGGGTTCAAACATACTATAGAATTTTTAAAGAAGCAGATAAAACTGAAAATTATGCCGAATTAACATTATTTATTCTTGAAATGTTAAAAATACTCGTCGCACAACAAGAAGAAATAGTTACCGCTTTAACCGATGATAAGCAGCAATTAGAGGAAATTAAGGCTAATATTAGCCAGCAAATTAAAGATATTGATGGTAGTTATGATAAAGTAGCATTTTATGCGATTCTACTTTATTTAGGAGAGTCTAAGCTTTTTGCAAGTAATAAAGAATTGGCAATCTTAGATAGGGATATTATTCAACTAAATTCTAAAGAAAATAGTATTTCGATTAGGCGGACCAAAATGGCTCTAGACAAATTAGAAAAATTGGGATGGATAAGAAAGATTAATTCCAGACCTAAACAACATGAAATTATTTTGAAATAAAGACCTAACAAAAAATGGGCTCTTTGTCAAATCCTGTTGATAATGAGTAAATGAATAGAATCAAGCAACCATTAAAAGGCTGTTTGTTTCTTTTTCTTTGTACAGATTTTCTTCCAAACGAATTCTGGTTAAGAGATTAGTAAAATTAGAATAGCCAAAAGCTG
>NZ_CANBCQ010000004.1 GCF_947367125.1 uncultured Lactobacillus sp. | reverse complement strand
TACGTATAAAAATAGCGGAGAGCAAATTCTCCGCTAATAATTAAATAATTTTGGGACATTTTCCTAAATTATTGACAGCCTAAATAACCATAAACTTTGATTAATGAATCAATTGTATCCCACCATTGTTTAGTCCTAACAAAATGTTCAATCTTAGCTAAATCATCAAACTTAATGTATTTTTTCAGAGCAATTAAATAATCGCAAACAAAATATTGCATCTCACGTTGCTTCTCATTCCAAGCCTGATTGAGCAAATCCCAATCAAGTTGCTGTTTCTTTTTCTCATCCTTCAAAAATTCATGATAAATTGCTCTTCTTTGTGGCGTTTGCAAGCCATAAAATGGAAATTGATTTCTCATATAACCAGCAAGATGACTGGCTTTTTCTTCATTTGCTTGAGCATTAAATTCCGCTCTTAAAGTTTCAATATTCATAATTTTTATTTTAGCATACAGAAAGAGGTACCTGAATCTCAGATACCTCTTTTAAATAAGTTTTTATTCATTGCTACTTGTTTTCAGGCTTGTAATCCTTATCAATAATTAAGACTGGCTTAATTGTCTTACCTGATACTGAATCAGCATTAGCTTGGTTAATATCTTCAAAGTCATAGAACTTTTCTGTCTTTTCAAAATCAAAACAAGCAAAAATTTGTCCTCTTTCCGCAAAATACTGATATTAATACAACCATGGATAATATTATCGAAGAATATTTTTCTAATCACACCTACCATAGCTTAATTATTGACAATTATTTTAATATTTTGCTAGCTAAAATTATCCCATGACCGAAGAAGAAAATCATGATCAAAAGCAGAAACTTCTAGTTGATTTATTAAACGAAATTTCTCAAAAATATCAAACTATCTCTTTAGCTGACTTAGCTCAACGCTATGGCTATACTTCACCCTACTTAAGCAGCCTAATCAAAGAGTTAACTGGTAAAAATTTTGTCAAAGTGTGCACTCAAAAACGATTGGAACAGGCAAAGTATTTACTTTCATCCAGCGATTATCCCATTACTAAAATATGCGAACTAGTTGGTATTCATAATTTAAATTCTTTTTATGCAAAATTCCAGCAGCAATATCATGTTATGCCTAACGCTTATCGTAAAAATATTAATTTGCTCGATCATCTTAATTAAAAACTTGCTAAAATAAAAGTGATCAAATTAAGAAAGGCTATGACAATGAAACAAATTTATTTTAATCATGACGGCAATATTGATGATTTAGTATCATATCTTTTATTATTGCAAGCTCCCGACATCAAATTGCTTGGCGTTGGTGCAATTGATGCTGATGGCTACATTGATCCTTCTGTTGAAGCATGTCGAAAAATGACTGATCTTTTTAATTTACGCGGTAATAAATTAGCTGTTGCCCGTTCAAATTCTAGAGCAGTCAATCAATTTCCCCATGAATGGCGGATGGCAACTTACTCCTTTAACTATTTGCCAATTTTAAATGAAAAAGGACATATCGATACACCACAAGCCAAGCTTCCGGCTCACTTGGACATGGTCGAAAAACTCAAAGAAGCGACGGAACCAATCACTTTAATTATGACCGGTCCTTTAACTGATTTAGCTCGTGCACTTGACGCCGATCCAACTATTGAACCCAAAATTAAGAAACTTTACTGGATGGGTGGTTCCCTTGATGGACATGGCAATGTGGCTACGATTAATGCTGACGGCAGTCAAGAATGGAATTCTTTCTGGGATCCATACGCCGTTAAGCGCGTTTTTGATTCTAAGATTCCGATTCAAATGGTCGGATTAGAGAGTACCGAAGAATTGCCTTTAAATGATGAATTGCGCCAACATTGGGCTAGTTTACGCAAATATCCAGCAATGGATTTAGTTGGTCAGGGCTATAGTTTAATCATTTCTATTCCTTCAGCCGAACTCTATCTTTGGGATGTTTTAACTACAGTTAGTGCACTTTATCCTGAAGTTGTAGAAACTGAAAAAACTCATGCTAAAGTTATTACTGATGGCTTAAGTGCTGGTAGTTTTGTGCGCGATCCTCAAGGTCGTGAAGTTGAGTTAGTTACTAAAGCAAACAAAGAACTCTTCTTCCGAAAAATGGACGAAATTTTAGAAAGAAAATAATCATAATAAAAGGGCATCGCGATATTGATGCCCTTTTATATTGCCTTGGTAAATTTTTTGTAAAGAATTACTGCAATCCACGCTGAAATAAATGATGGCAACATGGCTACAACAAATAAGTTAGGATCTAAGAAATTACCCACACGAATAAAGTGAGTGATCGACGCAATATGCTTGATATTGCTAAAGATTGCCTGATAAACGGTAACATAAATCAATGACCACTGAATATAATATTCAACTAAAGTTAATGTCGTAGTCGAAAATTTAAATATTTTAGCAGCTAAGCGCATCCCCCAATAGAGAAAAACACCTGAAAGTACTACAAAGACAGCTAACAAAACAAATAAATTACCTAAACTAACATGATCCCATTGTCGCATAATCAAATAAGCAATAATCATAAAGATTAAGAAATTGATCATTGAAAAAATAATCTGAATAAGAAATAAAATTGCCGCTTTTAAAAATACAAATTTATGTTCAGATCTAAATAAGAGAAAAATCACTAAAACAGCAGCTGCAATAATGAAATAGGTTGTGACTTGCACAAAATCCTTCTTTCTACTCTGCTTGCTTTAGTGCTGCTTCAACTGCGGCTTTAACCCCATTCGAAGTAAAAGTAGCACCCGTTACTGCATCAATATCAGCTGATTGTTTAGTTAAAATTTCTTGCTTTAATTGTGCTTCAGCTTTTTGACCATATTGTGGTGTCTCTGTTGTAAGATCTAAATTTACTTCAGAAATTTTGTTACTTTTAATAGATAATTCAACACCAACAAATCCTGCCATTCCGCGAGCTTCTGCCTTATATGTTCCTTCTTTTAACATTTATTTACTCCCTAAAAAATAAAAAAAGCTTATACAATAATTATATACAAGCTTCTTAATAAAAGATATAAATATATGTCATTTGGTATATCATTATCTAACAATTATTGATATACTACTAGATGGGTCTTGAATGTTTTATAAGTCCTTATAATGACCCACTTTACAGGTAGTAAGAATCCCCTTCTACCTGTTTTATTATAGCATAATAAATAACTGGTGTTATACAGTTTCTTAAGTTCTTTTGAAAATTTCTTCAAAAGAGCTTTTTTCTTATACTATCTTTTCTTAGTTACGTTAAAATTGAAATGGAATTATTAAATTTGTGTTTAAAGAAGGTAAAGCATGTATCCAGATAATAATATTCTCACATATTTAAAATGGCGTGGTGACGTTGATTTCTCCACATCACCTTTCAATAATATTGATGCACTTGTTTTATCTATTTTTTCTTATCTGGAATTACCAGGAATTGTCAAAAGCAACGGTACAGCTATCAGCTTAGAAAAGGCAGCCAAGCTTTACTTTGCAGATGATCATCCTCGTCATGATAATTTACAATATCAAGAACTATTTAAATTAATGGCACATGTTGATCGTTTTAAAGATGCTAAGTTATCTTACTTCACCAGTACATTAACTGAACATACTCAATTTAGCGCTATTAAAATCGAGCTGACTGATGGAACAAACTTCGTTGCCTTTCGTGGCACTGATGACTCATTGATTGGCTGGAAAGAAGACTTTGAAATTAGTTTTAAAATTACAGTTGCCCAAAAGCAAGCTGTAAAATTGCTTGAAACCATTTTAAAAGCAGACGATCAAGATTATTATTTAGGCGGCCACTCTAAAGGCGGCAATTTAGCCGAATACGCTGCAATAAATATCGAGCCTAAACTAAGAAAAAGAATCAAGCGAATTTACACTTTTGATTCACCTGGAATTGCAGAAGAAGTCGGAGCTCAGCTTCCAAATAAATATTTACAAAATACTTTACGAAGATTTGTACCTGACTTTAGCGTCATTGGTCGCTTATTTGAACCCAAAAACATCCCCGCCACAATCGTGGGCAGCAATCGCAAAGGTTTAAGCCAACATGATGCTTTTTCTTGGCAGATAATCGGTTCTAGATTCGATACTAGACGTCATCGCAACGCTCAATCTAAGGTTTATAACCAATTAATTAATCAGTGGATCGGGAATGCTACTTTAGAGGAACGGGAATCATTAACTAATGATCTTTTTGCCGCTCTGGGTGCTGGAGGCGCTACTAAGATCAATGAGCTCGATAAAAATGGTTTTGGCGGTTTCGGCGCTATTCTTTTCTCTCTTGCCGATTCTTCTCGGCGAACTCGCTTTGTCTTCGGCTCTTTATTTTCTAGCATTTGGCAAACAATTAAGAGTCAAGAATTAACGAAAGCACTTTTCTCAACAGACACAATTGTTGGCTGGGTAATGGTCATTCTAGGTATCATTAGTTTAACCTTGCCACAATACGCTGTACGAGCCTTTGGTACTCTTGTAGCCTTTACTGGAATTGGTTTTAGTGTTCATCAAATTCTAATTACTGCCAAGTCTAGTTTAAAAGAGCGGCAGAAAAATTTCTTTATTATTTCCTACTTAATAGTTTTCGCTTTATCAACGGCTTTAATCTCTAACAATCGTTTGTTGATCTTTTTGGCCCACTATTTCTTAGGACTATTTCTAATCATCTACTCTTATATTAGAATAAGACAATTGGTTTTTCGTAAATTGCCAGGTGTTTTTCGTATTACGGTTGTTGCTATCGAAGCATTGATTGCCTTTGCCTTAGGAATTATCGTAGTCGTAAATCCTAGTGCATTTGATCGGAGATCGATTATTATTATTGGAATTCTGTTAATCGCTTATGGCTTCTTCAAATTAATCGGAGAACTATTTAGTCAACGAACGAAAATGCCTAAAAATCATCGTTAAAAAAGCTTGCTAACTTCAACTCGTTAGCAAGCTTTTTGCTTATCTTTTAATAAAAGTATCAGCCTTAATATGCTTTAAAATATCATAACCCACGGACTTAAGACGATTTTTGCCACCATAAGTTTGATTAATAAACATGACAATCCCATTTTGATTATCAGTCGTCAATTGCATCCAATTACAAAAATGCGTATCACCAAAGTTACCATAAGCCAACTTTAAAGTATGGTTTTTCTTCAAATAAAAACCACCCGAATAAGTATTAACCTTAGCATTTAGATGAGATAAATAATTAAATTGCTTTTTAGTTAAAATTTTGCCATTAATCATTCCGCGTTGGATTTTAAAATAATCACTAGCTGCTGAAAACAAATTTCCTGCACCAGGCAGTTGAGAAACCACATTTCGATTAGCATAAATACTATTACGATAATTTTTGCCACCCTGATACAAATACGAAATTGCATCAGTTTTAGACCGCGGAATTTGCTGGTAAATATAAGTTTGCTTTAACTTTAATGGACGAATAATCCTCTTTTTCACGTTGGCAGCATAGGATTCGCCGGTTACTTTGCGAATAATTCCTGCTAACAACACATAATTAGCATTATTATAGTTAAAACGACCACGGCCAGTATTAGCCTGCGAATTAGCACGCGTAATCATCCAATTTATTGCACCATTTTCAGAAAAATTAATTCCGTGATTGGTTTCAGTTCCACCAACATTAATTCCTGAAGTATGAGTCATCAACTGACCCACGGTGATTTGTTTGGCATATCTAAGCTTAGGATACCAACGAGAAATTTTAGTATTTTGACTAAATTTTTTCTGATAAATCAATTGCGTAATCATTGCAGCAGTAATCATCTTTTGCAAGGAGCCAACTGGATAAAGCAATTTGGAATTACCATTTTTTGTTTTTTTGCTGTAATAGCCATAGCCTAAGCTAACCCGTTGAGCTTGGCCATTTTTGACAATTTCAATGCTTCCTCGTAAATGATTCTTTTTCATCAATTTTAGCGTATATTGACGCAGTTGGTGATTCGAATAAGACTTTGCCTGAACAGCATGGCTAGACATCACTAAACACGATGAACAAAATAAAATGAAAGCTATCCCAAACTTTTTTAGTGTTTTCAATATTTCGATCTCCTTTTAATCCTGGATTATTCTACCACAAGAAAAAAAGCGCAAAAACATTTTTAATCATAGATTGCGCTTTCATTTTTATTTTTTTAAATTAAATTCATCTTAACCAAGTATTCCGCATTTTCAACTGTGTTCCAAGCAGCTCCCTTTAATAAATTGTCGGCTACGATCCACATATTAAAGGCACCTGGATTTTCATAGTCTGGACGAATTCTTCCAACAAAGGTTTCCCGCTTGCCAGTTGCGTTAATTGGCTGTGGGTAAACTTGATTCTTAATATCGTCTTCAAGCACAACCCCAGGAAAGGCAGCTACTGCATCCATAATATCTTGTGCTGTGGCACTTTCATCTTCAACAGTAAAGTAGACACTTTCACCATGAGAAATTGTCACAGGGACTCTGACACAAGTTGCCGTTACTTTAATGTCCTTAGCATTCATATCATCCAACATGATCTTCTTGGTTTCATGAATCATCTTCCATTCTTCATGAGAATAGCCGCTATCTTCTAAGACATCAATTTGTGGCAGAAGATTAAATGCCAGTGGATAATGCTTTTTATCACCTTTTGTCGGTAAAATATTCGCATTGGTTTGCATATCTTTACCATCAAGAAAATCTTGGCTTTCTTTTTTGAGTTCTTCAATTGCTGCTTGACCAGCACCAGAAGCAGCTTGATAAGTTGAAACAATAATTTGCTTTAAGCCAAACTTTCTTCTAATTGGCTCAAGGGCCATTACCATTTGAATCGTTGAGCAATTAGGATTAGCAATAATACCATGGTGCTTTTTCAATGCTTCTGAATTTACTTCTGGCACAACTAGTGGAACATCAGGTTCCATTCTGAAAGCACTAGTATTGTCTACACAAACTGCCCCGCGCTTAACAGCTTCTGGTAAAAATTTCTTTGATACTGCGCCACCAGCTGATGAAAGAACTAAATCAACGCCATCAAAGGATTCCGGCGTAGTTTCTTCAACTACCAAGTCTTGATCTTTAAACTTTAATACAGTGCCAGCTGAACGTGATGAAGCCAATAACTTGACGCTTTTTACTGGAATAGTTGACTTAGCCAATTGATCAATCATTCTTCTACCAACAGCACCTGTAGCTCCTAAAATTGCAACATTATATTCTTTAACCATTTTATTCAACCCCTTGTAAAAAATCATTCATTCTCTTCATTGCTTCTCGCAAATTGTCATCACTAGATGCATATGACAATCTTACATAGCCTTTCCCACCAGGACCAAAGGCACTGCCGGGAGTCACGCCAACTTTAGCTTTAAAGGCTAAATCTAATGCAAATTGCATATCATCTTTACCATACTGAGATGGAATCTTCGTAAAAATATAGAAGGCTCCCTCAGGCTTTACTGCTTGCATCCCCATCTCATTTAATTTTTCTAAAACAAAATCTCTGCGCTTTTGGTAAATCTTACGGTATTCAACTGGATCATTTAATCCATTTTCTAAAGCTTCAATAGCTGCAGCTTGCGATGAATCAGTGGTCGTCGTCACCATTAAGCCGTGCACCTTACCGATTTGATCCATGATTTTAGCAGGTCCTGCAATATAGCCCAAACGATACCCTGTCATCGCATGAGACTTGGAAAGACCAGAAATATAAATTGCTCGCTCTGGAATCAAACTTGCAATAGAATGATGCTCAACACCATAAGTCAAAGTGCTATAGATTTCATCAGTAATAACGTACAAATGATTTTCCTCAACCACTTTAGCTAAAGCTTTAATTTCATCTTCCGTATATTCCACGCCAGTTGGGTTAGTTGGGTAATTCAAAATCACTGCTTTAATTGTCGAATTTTCTTTAATAGTTTCTGTCAATTTTTGCGGTGTTAACTTAAAATCATCTTCAGTAGTATTTATTAATACATAACTGGCGTCGGCTAAGGTAGCAACTGGCCAATATAATGAAAAGACTGGCGTTGGAATAGCTACCTTATCACCAGGATTAGCGATAGCAAAAAGTGCAGCATTAATTGCTTCCGTAGCACCAACTGTTACTACAATTTCTGTTTCTGGATCGTATTTTACGCCGATAGTTTTATTTAAATAGTTACTAATCGCTTGGCGTAATTCTAATTTTCCTTTTTGAGGAGCATAATGAGAATCATTATTTTGAATACTTTTAATTGCGGCACTTTTAACATGTTCAGGCGTATTCAGATCAGGTTCGCCTAAAGTTAATTTGATAATTCCTGGAATGTTTGAAACCTTATTATCAAAGATTCTAATTCCAGAAGCTTTGACATTTTGTACTTTTTGGCTAAAACCTAAATCTTTAGCTAATTCCGGCATAAGCTTCCCTCCTTATGTTTAAAGGATATTTTCTAACCCGATTACTAATTCATTTAACTGATCAACTTTTTCTAAAGCTACCTTAACTCCGCTCATAAATGAGCCACGATCAAATGAATCTTGACGAATAGTCAGCGCTTCACCCGGTCCCCCAAATAATACTTGCTCATGTGCAATATAGCCCGGCAGACGAACTGAGTGAATCTTGATTCCTTGATAATCACCACCGCGAACATTTCTCAAGATTTCTACTTCATCTGGTGCGGTTTGATGTTCAGGACGATTTTCTGTAATCATCTTAGCTGTAGCAAGTGCCGTACCTGATGGAGCATCTTTCTTGTCTGCATGGTGCATTTCAATAATTTCAACATCTGGGAAGTACTTGGCAGCTTCTTTGGCAAATTTCATTAATAAAACTGCAGACATTCCAAAATTAGGAGCAATCAAACCACCTATTTTTTCTTTTTTAGAAAGTTCGATTAATTCTGCTTCTTGCTCATCACTCATACCAGTAGTACCAACTATTGGTCTAATGTGATGTTGCAATGCAAATTTTACATTTTCGTATACTGCTTTAGGTGTAGTAAAGTCTATCCAAAAATCTGCCAAATTATCAGGAATTTCCGTTAAACTCTTAAAAATTTGAGCATCAGCAGGTAAATGATATTGAGCTCGATTATCTTCTGCAATTGGAGAAAGCCCTGCAACCACTTCAAAGCCTGACATATTGTTAACTAAGTTCACGGCTTTTTGCCCCATTGCACCTGTAAAGCCGGCAATTAATACTTTTTTAGTCATTTTCAAGATCCTTTCCTAAATCTAATGGCAATTTTTGCAATAAAGCTTTATCTTCTAAGCCTAAATGTTGAGCCAAAGTTACTTTTTCTTCATCTTTCAAGGCGACCAAAGGTAAGCGACAGTATCCTGTTTCAAATCCTTGCGCATTTAAAACTGCCTTTACTGGTGATGGCGATGGGTACATAAATAGTGCTTGCATTCTAGGCGTTAACCAGCGTTGAATTTTGGCTGCTTCAGGATATTTACCTTCGTATAAAGCATCATACATCCGGCGCATTTCTTTAGTATAGATATGAGAAGCTACAGAAACAACCCCATTTGCTCCAAGCAATCTTGCAGTCAAAGCTTGGGTATCTTCTCCTGTAAAGACTTGAAAATCTGCTGCTTTATGATCAATGATATACTCCATTTCTTCAAGGGATGCACATTGTTTAATTCCCTTAATATTATCTAATTGAGATAATTGGACAATCGTTTCTTTCTCCATCTTTACGCCAGTTCTGCCCGGAATATTATAGATTAAGAATGGCATCTTAACGTTGTCATTTACCGCAGTAAAGTGAGCAACCATGCTACGTTGATTTGGCTTATTATATGGTGGTACAACAACTAAGGCGTAATCAATACCATCAATTTCTGCTACTTCATTGGTAAATTTAATTGTTTCGGCAGTGTTGTTGCTACCAGTGCCGGCAATCACAACCGCACGTCCATTAACGATTTGACCAAACTGCTTATACAATTCGATCTTTTCATCATGGGTTAAAGTTGGTGTTTCGCCGGTCGTACCACCTATCACAAAACCATTACAACCTTGATCAATCAAATAATTTGTTAATTTCTTTAGACTATCAAAATCAATCTTTTTATTCTCATCAAATGGCGTCAAAATTGCCGTCAATAAATCTGCATCAATTAATGTAGCCATATTAGTTCCCCATTCTATCGATTAAAAATCCCTTAATTGCGTTAATTCCGCGCATAATACTCTTTTCGTCTGGATTCAAAGTTGCTGAATGCAACTGTGAATCCGGATCACCAACACCTAACCAGAACATAGTTCCTGGAAACTTTGCAAGCAAAAAACCGAAATCTTCACCAGTCATCTTTGGTTTTGTCTCAATAAAATCAACCTCAGGATTATTCCTCATATAATTAATGAATTTTTTCGTTAACTCTGGATTATTTTCTACCGGCCAATAACCACCCTGATTTAATTCGAGATTTACTTTCATATTATAGCTACGCGCTATACCCTCACATAAATCTCGCAACCGTTGATCTATTTGCAAAATCATTTTTTGCGTCAATCCCCGAATCGTTCCTTCAATTCGAGTCTGTCCTACAATTACGTTTCTAATAGTTCCAGCTCTAACTTTGCCTAAAGTAATAACTCCACTTTGAATGGGATCAATGCTTCTTGAAATTACCGTTTGAATTTGCATAATCAGACTAGCCGCAGCTACTACCGTATCATTAGCATTTTGCGGAAAAGCTGCATGACCGCCTTTGCCAATCAAATCAATGTTGACTTCAGTAGTTCCAGCAAATAACGTACCTTCACGACAACCAATTGTTCCAGCAGGCAACTCAGGATTATCATGCAAGCCATAGAATTCATCAGGTTTAAACTGTTCCTGAAAAATTCCTCTTTCATATGCTTTCTTACCGCCACTTTCACTTTCCTCAGCTGGCTGGAAAAAGAATAGCAAATTATCTTTAGGCTGATTTTCGCTGAAATAGCTAAGTAATCCTAATGCAACACTCATGTGAATATCATGACCGCAAGCATGCATGATTCCTGGATGCTTTGATGAAAAAGTTAAATCTGTCTTCTCCTTAACTGGTAACGCATCGATATCAGTGCGATAACCGATCGTTCTCTGCGGATCGCTTCCTTTAATTAATACCAAAATTGCGGTAGGCAATTCTTCTGGTACTTTTATGGTTAAAAAATCTGAATTAAATCCTTTGATTATTTCTAATAAATAATCATGCGTCTCTTTTTCTTGTAAAGCTAATTCAGGGATTTCATGCAAATGCCTTCTAATCTGAATTAACTCGCTTTCAGTTAAAACTGCCATAGCTAAATCTTTCTCAAATTATCTTCTAATCCTGTCTTGCTTTCGGTTTGATCGTCGACCTTTTTAATCACCTTGGCTGGGACACCTGCTACCATCGTATGTGGTGCTACATCATGAGTTACTACAGCACCTGCAGCAATCACAGCACCTTCACCAACGTGAACGCCTTCGATCACTACCGCATTAGCACCCATCACTACGTTGTCATCAATCTTAACTGGAGTAGCAGAAGCTGGTTCAATTACGCCGGCTAACACACTCCCTGCTCCAATATGGCAGTGTTTACCGACAATAGCACGTCCACCTAAAACAACCCCCATGTCAATCATGGTATCATCGCCAATTTCAGCACCGATATTAATAATTGCACCCATCATGATAACGGCATTTTTACCAATAGCTACTTGATCTCGAATAATAGCACCCGGTTCAATTCGCGCATCAAATTTCTTCATATCGATCATAGGTATAGCCGAATTTCTGGCATTATTTTCAATGCGGTAATCTTGAATCTTATCCTGATTTTCTTTCAAAAAAGGCTCAACATCTTTCCAATCACCAAAAATCACTCCGGAATGTGCTTCAGTGAAATTTTCGATCTTTTCCGGGAAATCAATTTGGTCAAGTTGTCCCTTAATAAAGACCTTAACTGGTGTCTTCTTAGGAGCATTGCCAATATAATTGATAATACTTTTTGCATCTAGTTTTGTCATAATGTTTCCCCTTTAAAAATTAATCTTCATTATTATATGGTTGATCTAAATGAACTAAATCTTCTAGACTTTCTCGTTTAATGACTAGCTGAGCTTTGCCGTTTTCTGCAAAAACAACAGCTGGACGAGCATTACGGTTATAATTTGAAGCCATTGAATATCCGTATGCTCCAGTATCAAGCATTACTAAAAGTGAGCCTGATTTAGTTGCTGGAAGTGCTTGATCTTCAGCTAAGATATCGCCACTTTCACAATATTTGCCAGCGATTCTTACATGCTCTGTCAAATCAGCTCGTGGATCAGTAGCTAAAACTGTTTCATATTTTGCATCATATAGAGCTGGACGAATATTATCACCCATTCCGCCATCAACAGTCACATAAGGACAGTGGCCCGGAACAATCTTACGACTACCTGTTGTATATAAGTTATAACCAGCTGGACCCACGATAGAGCGTCCAGGTTCAATATCAATTTTTGGAAGAGGAAAGGCAGCATTCTTAGCTTCTTTTTTGATAGTTTTAACAATTGCTCTAACAAATTCTTCTGGTTTTAATGGATTATCTTCCGCAGTATATTTAATTCCAAAACCACCGCCCACATTAATTACTTGTGCAGTATAACCATATTGACTACGCCAGTTTTCGGCAACTTCCATTAATTTTTTGGCAGCCATCTCAAAACCGTTTAATTCAAAAATTTGTGATCCAATATGAGCATGTAGCCCGATCATATTCATTCTTGAATTAGCTAAAACTTGTTCTAAGGCTAAATCAGCTTGACCAGATTCTAAATCAAAGCCGAATTTACTATCAACCTGACCGGTCTGATCATATTCATGTGTATGTGCTGAAATACCTGGTGTGATTCTTAACATGACATCAATTTTGGTATCTTGCTCACGTAAAACTTGATCTAATAACTTAATTTCATGAAAATTATCAATAATAATCTTACCAATATGATTTTTAACGGCCATTTCAAGCTCTGACTTAGATTTATTGTTACCGTGAAAACTAATCTTCTCTACTGGAAAATGAGCTTTCAAAGCTGTATATAACTCTCCAGCTGAAACCACATCTGTATAAGCACCTTCCGCCGCAGCTATTTGATACATCGCTACACAAGCAAAAGCTTTGCTAGCATAACTAACTGCATATTTTACGTTTTCTTCTTCAAAGACCTTTTTAAAAGCTCTAATTTGATTACGAATTTGCTCTACATCGTATACAACAAGAGGTGTGCCATACTTTTTAGCTAATTCAACTGTATCAACACCACCAATAGTTAAATGTCCTGCTTGATTGATTTGGTTTTCTAAAATTTGTGAATTCATATATTGCCCCTAGTCTTTATGCATGCGAAGCACCCAATAAAAAAATCCATTGTCTGCGCTAAACAAACAATGGATTAGTTTTCACTTAATCTTATGGTCGATAGCGCTCCGCGAATTTTGTCCGCGACAGTCCGTAATTTATTCAATCACGACCCAGCTTATCCCTTCAGCTCGGTTTAAGCTTCGGCAACCTCCCCTTTCACAATTAGTCTTCGTTTTGCTGAACTCATAATTGTTACTCTTGTCAATTGCGCCTCTTCGATTTACATGTAGTCTACATTCTTATTAAATTTTAGTCAATACTTTTTATCATTTTTTAATTTATACCATATATACTTTTCTATCCAGGACCAGTATTCTCAACTTTTTGTTGCAAGATTAAAAAATAATGCTAAAATTCAAATTAATTTAGTTCAAATCCATTTTCTGGTTAACGAATTATGAAATTTCACTTCAAGGGGATTATGTTATGAAAGTAGTTAAATTTGGTGGTAGCTCTTTAGCTAACGGACAAAATGTAGAACAAGCATTAAATATTATTTTAAGTGATCCTGAAAGACGCATAGTAGTAGTTTCTGCGCCAGGTAAAAGAAATGATGATGACATCAAAATTACAGATCTTTTAATTAAGTATGCTAATCTGACGCTCAAAAACGAAAATACTGCTGAAATCGTTCAAACAATTTTTATGCGTTATCAAGAAATTGGACATTTCTTTGGTGTATCTAACGATGAACTTAAAATCATCAAGGAGATTCTTTTAGCTTTACCTAGTCGAAACTATCCTAATTCCAGCTACTTAATGGCTGCTTTTAAAGCTCATGGCGAGCGTCTTAACGCGCGCTTAATTGCTATGATATTGCAACATCAAGGTATTAAAGGTCGCTTTCTCGATCCAACAGAAGCAGGTCTCATAGTTACAGGTGAGCCTAACGATGCTTTAGTTAACCCTGAAAGCTACCTCAATCTTGATCAAGTAAAAATCACACCAGATGAACACATTATTTTTCCTGGATTTTTCGGTATCACGCCATCAGGTAATATTGCTACATTTTCACGAGGTGGATCTGATATTACTGGAGCAATTTTAGCACGTGGTTTTCATGCTGATATGTATGAAAACTTTACTGACGTCAACGGAATTTTTGCAGCCAATCCACATATCGTAAATAATCCGCAATCCATTAAGAAAATGACTTATCGCGAGATGCGAGAATTATCTTATGCTGGCTTCTCCGTTTTCCACGATGAAGCTTTGATTCCAGCCATTCAAGGTCAAATTCCTATTAATGTCAAAAATACCCATGAGCCTGATCAACCTGGTACTATCATCGTCCCAGATAAAGACTTTGTGCCAGATAATATTATTACTGGCGTAACCAGTCAAAAACACTTTTCAGCTCTTTATTTGCATAAATATTTGTTAAACAAAGAAGCTGGCTTTACTTTGCGAATCCTTCAAATTTTGTACAAGCACAATGTTCCATACGAACATATGCCTTCTGGTATCGATGACATTACAATTATTTTCAACAATGATTTTCTAAATGATCAGTTAATTGACCAAATTTGTAATGAAATTCAAGCAATAATTAATCCAGATCAGCTCGAATGGATTGACGATTATGCCATCATCATGGTCGTTGGCGAAGGAATGAAAAAGTATCATGTTGTTAGTCGCCAAATTTTAGATTCCTTAGGTGATCATGATATCTCACCACGCATGATCAACCAAGGTGCATCCCAAATCTCAATGATGATCGGAACAAAAAAAGAAAAAGCAGACGAAGCAGTAAGAATTATTTATCAACAATTTTTCAAGAAAGGCTAAAATCATGGTTAAATTATTAAAAGTACACGGATCACAAAATCATTTTTTTATTCTTGATCAAACTGAACTGAAACAAAATTTATCTGACAATGAATTAAAAGAATTAACTATTAAGCTTACCAATCCACAAAACGGTCTTCTTGGTGGTGCGGACGGTGTATTAGTGATCAACAAGCCCGTCAGAGAAAATGCTTTAGCTCAAATGCGTGTTATTAACGCCGATGGTAGCGAAGCATCAATGTGCGGCAATGGCCTTAGAACTGTTGCTCGTTATTTAAGTGAAAAGTATCAAAAAAGCAATTTTTTGGTTGATACCATGAATGCTAGCCTCCGCGTTAGAAAGGACGACGACTTCGCTCCAAATGTTCCTGCTTTTGCAGTTGAAATTTCACCTGTCCA
This sequence comes from uncultured Lactobacillus sp., assembly GCF_947367125.1. Classification (GTDB taxonomy): domain Bacteria; phylum Bacillota; class Bacilli; order Lactobacillales; family Lactobacillaceae; genus Lactobacillus. The sequence goes on along the minus strand of NZ_CANBCQ010000004.1, from coordinate 73,877 downwards.
CTTCAATAAAGAAGCCTTGCCATTTGACAATTTAAGACGTGATCGTTTGATAGATGAATTTGTTCCTGAACTTTATCCCGGTTTACGCTTTTCTTCTATCGCCGTACCTAATCCTCATTTAATTAGTTTTGTTAATCAAAAACAAATAACTGGTCCTATCTTAGGAATAATTGGTAAACGACTCAATAGTGAAAATCCGTACTTCACTGATGGTGTTAACGTTAATTTTGCTCAGATCTTAGATAAGAATCGTTTATTTGTGAGGACTTATGAACGTGGTGTAGGTTTTACTAACGCTTGTGGAACTGGAATGTCTGCTACCTCATTGGCATTTTGTTTAACTAAACCGGAAATGGCAGAATTTGATACTCCAATCAACGTTTATAATCCTGGTGGCATGGTAAAAACCATTGTTCATTATGAAAACAATCACTACTGGATTGAACTTATTGGAAATGCTACCTTTACTCATCAAATTTCTATTGCTGAAGAGGATTTAAGAAACAATAATCTGGCTAATGCCCAAATTACTAAAACCAATGAACAAAATGCTTATGAAAAATTCGTCGACAATTTACCTGAATTCAATGACATCACAACTTTAGCATAATCAAAAAGACTTGCCTTGTATAAGCAAGTCTCTTTTTTTAATTTAAATCAGTTAAACCATGTTTTTTCTTTGAAACACGATAAAAAAATATTAACCCAAAGAAGATTGGTCCAAATCCAGTTCAGAAAGCTGTAGCATATCTATGTTCCAAAAGCGGCTGCAAAACCGTAAATATAATACCCGTGCAGACAATTATTTCTACAAATACTATACACTACCGTCCATAAACTACATAAGTAATATTACCCGTGTTGGCACCAGTTTGAACGATATCTCTTTGATAATTGACTGAAAAATCAGTCAAGACATAAGAAACAATCGTAAATAGACTACTAATAATTAAACCTTTGGGAAAGTCTTTTTCGGAATGCTTCATACTGTCAATTACACCACCAATTGAAGACATGATTTTAATTCCGGTCATTCCTCTTGATGACAAGTATGTAAATACGATCATGAACAAAATCGCCAATACACCTATTAGTTGCGTTCCATGCAAGCCAAATAAATTCCAACTCTGAGTTGTATCTTTACCAAAAATTAGCGCTGAAATCAAAATCCAGAGTCTTGAGGCACTAGATACTAGCCAAAGCACCCAAGTCTAGCCAGCCAGACAAAAGTTTCGATAAAAGCCCATTTTTCGCCAAGAGAGCCAGCAAGCCAGAAATAAATCCCACCTTGTGCATCGTGAAAGGCTGAACCGTATTCTGCCATTATTAACCCAGCTGGAAAGAAAAAACAAATTCCGGCTAAAATAAGCCAAATAATACCGACATAAGTCATTTGCCGGTATGAAACCGAGACATTACCGGAACCGTAAACTGTAGTTATGAGCATCAAAACTAGGCTTAAAATGGTTAATGTCTTTTTCTGTGTTTTATTGTCATCCAAGATAAAGCTGCTACTTTCTTTACTATACTTTTAATTTTAGCACCCTTTCTTTTAAGTAGATTTATTCTAATAATCCTCTCATAAGAAAAAGCTGCTAACCTCAGTTAACAGCCTTCTCATTCTTTATTTATTAATTTTTTCTTCAATCCAGTTGCCCAATTCTGCTACATGTAATTTTGTTACAGAACTGAATGTCAAAACCGTCACATGATCATAGTTAAGATCTATGTTCTTTTTCAGGCGTGACATTACTTTATTTACTTGGCTCTTTTTTATTTTATCAATCTTCGTACATACAACTAAAATAGGCAAATTCAGATATTGAGCATAATTATACATTGCAATATCATCTTTAGTTGGTTCATGACGAGAATCAATTAAAATTACTAATCCCTTTAAGTTAGGTCTAGTTTCCAAGTAATCTTGGATCATTTCACCGAATTCTTGACGTTTCTTTTGTGAAACTCTAGCATAACCATATCCTGGTACGTCTACAAGATAAAACTCATCATTGACTAGATAGAAATTTAAGGTTTGCGTTTTACCAGGCTGTGAAGAGGTTCTAGCCAAGTTTTTTCGATTAAGTAGTGTATTAATCAGACTCGACTTTCCAACGTTTGAACGGCCTGATAATGCAATCTCAGGCAAATCATCCTTAGGATATTGATCCTCTCTAACTGCACTGACAGCATAACTACTACTTTTAATTATCATTAGCGCCTACCTGTGCTTTGCTGCTTTCTTTTTTATCCTTTTTACGAGTAACTTTAGGTTCAGTATGACGCGTGATTACATCCTTGGTTACTTCAACAGTTTCAATATCTTCTTCACTTGGGGTTTCATACATAATGTCCATAATTGAATTTTCAATAATGGTTCTAAGCCCACGTGCCCCCATGTTTCTTTGAATTGCCAAGTCAGCAATTGCCTTAAGTGCGCCATCAGTAAACTTAAGTTTAACGTCATCAAGTGAAAGCAACTTCTTGTATTGTTTAACTAAAGCGTTCTTAGGTTCAGTTAATACTCTAACCAAATCTTTACTATTTAATTTATCAAGTGTAGTAATAATTGGGATTCTACCAATAAATTCAGGAATCATGCCAAACTTAACCAAATCAGCTGTAGTTAAATGACGAGTCCAGTCATCGGCATTAACTTTATCTGCTTCATTTTCAGCACCAAAGCCAATGGTCTTCTTGCCCAAACGATTCTTGACAATTTGCTCAATCCCATCAAAGGCACCACCAACAATAAATAGAATATTAGTGGTATCCATCTTGATCATTTCTTGTTGTGGATGCTTACGACCACCTTGAGGTGGAACTGAGGCAATAGTACCTTCTAAGATCTTCAGTAATGATTGTTGTACACCTTCACCAGAAACATCGCGGGTAATTGAGACATTTTCAGATTTTTTAGAAATTTTATCAATTTCATCAATGTAGATAATTCCACGTTGAGCACGTTCCAAATCGTAATCAGCGTTTTGCAATAGCTTAAGCAAGATATTTTCAACGTCTTCGCCTACATAACCAGCTTCAGTTAATGTAGTTGCATCAGCAATCGCAAACGGTACATTCAAAATACGAGCCAAAGTTTGCGCAAGATAAGTCTTACCTGATCCAGTAGGTCCAATCATTGCAATATTTGATTTTTGCAATTCAGTTGAAGAATCAACGTCCATTTGACTGATTCTCTTATAGTGATTATATACGGCAACTGATAATACTTTCTTAGCACGATCTTGACCAATGACATATTGATCAAGTTCTTTTTTTATTTCAACAGGCTTAGGTAATTCACGAGCTGTTTTTAATGAATCTGCTCGCAATTCATCGTCAATAATTTTTTTAGCCAAGTCCACACATTCATTACAAATATAAACGCCGTTTCCAGCAATCATTTTTTTGACTTGGTCTTGAGTTTTACCACAAAAAGCGCATTTAATCTCTTCTTGATCTGTAAACTGATTTGCCATTATTTTTCCTCCTATATCTACCAAAAATTAGATTATCATAAATTAACTAATATTGATAAATATTAAGCTCGAACAACAAAAAAAGCGGCCTATAGCCGCTTTTAGTGAGAAATCAGCAATATCCATTACTTGCTTTCTTTCTTGTCATCGTCTTCTTTAGCTTCAAGCTTTGACTTAGCAACTTGCTTAGCATTATCAGTAACAAGATCCATAGCCTTACGTACAGTAATGTCGTGACCTAACATGTCATCTGATAAGGTATTACGTACCATCTTTTCATCCATGTTGTATTCTGAAGCAAGATCCTTGATTTCTTTGTCAATTTCTTCCTTAGTTGCCTTGAGGTCTTCTGCAGCTACAATAGCTTCAAGAACTAAGTTAGTCTTAACTCTTTCAGCAGCATTCTTAGCAAATTGTGCACGCAATTGTTGTTCATTAGTATTAGTTAACTTGTAGTAAGTTTGTGGATCAATACCTTGACGTTGCATGTTACCCAAGTATTGGTTTAATTGAGTATCAACATCTTCTTGAATCATAGCATCAGGAATTTCGTCAATAGTAGCATTGTCTACAGCACCTTCAATTGCAGCTTCTTGAATAGCGTCGTTTGCTTGTTGTTCCTTTTGTTCCTTCAAGTCTTTCTTGATCTTGTCCTTCAAGTCATCAAGAGTATCTACAGAATCATCAACATCCTTAGCAAATTCGTCATCTAACTTAGGAAGTTGCTTTGACTTAACTTCGTGAATCTTAGTTGCAAAGTGAGCTTCTTTACCAGCTAAATCCTTTGCACCGTAATCCTTAGGGAAAGTTACAACAACATCAACGTCATCGCCAGCTTCATGGCCTTCAAGTTGATCTTCAAAGCCAGGAATGAATGCACCTGAACCTAATTCAAGTGAGTAGTTTTCAGCTGAGCCACCTTCAAAGGCCTTACCGTCAATAGTACCCTTGTAGTCGATAGTAACAGTGTCGCCCTTTTCAGCCTTGCCCTTCTTAAGAACAAGTTCAGCATTTTGTTCACGACGCTTGTCAAGTTCAGCATCAATATCTTTTTGGTATACACGAGTATTTTGCTTAGGAACTTCAATCCCCTTGTAGTCGCCTAATTTAACTTCTGGTTCTACAGCAACAGTAGCCTTCATAGTCCAGTCCTTGTCCTTATCCATTGATACAGGAACAATTTGTGGTTGACCAACTGCTTTAATACCTGCTTCTTTAACTGCAGCAGAATATGCATTTGGCAATACAATGTTTAAAGCATCTTCATATAAAGCTTCTTCGCCATAGTATTGATCAAAAATCACACGAGATACGTGACCCTTTCTAAAACCAGGAACACGCAAGTTTTTCTTTACTCTTCTAAAAGCTTGGTCCAAGCCTAATTTAATTTCATCTTTTGAAATATCAAAAGTAAGATCACCGGTTGTCTTGCCGGTCTTTTCCCATTTAACAGACATTAATTAAATACCTCCAATGTCAAATTTGAGTTTGCTTCTTGCATACTAAGTTATCTTACCTTAAAAGGGCGCAAAAAACAAATTTAAAAGAAAAAAGATGCGCTCCTGTGAAGAAGTGCATCTTTTTTACTATATCGTTAGAAATTAGTCAAGGATTTCAGTAACCTGACCGGCACCAACGGTACGACCACCTTCACGGATGGTGAACTTAGTACCCTTTTCGATGGCAGCTGGCTTAATCAACTTAACAGTAAATTCAGTGTTATCACCAGGCATAACCATTTCAGTACCTTCTGGCAATTCAATTTCACCAGTAATATCAGTGGTGTGGAAGTAGAATTGTGGACGGTAGTCTGAGAAGAATGGGGTGTGACGGCCGCCTTCTTCCTTCTTCAAGATATAAACTTGACCCTTGAATTCCTTGTGAGTTTGGATTGAGCCTGGAGCAGCCAATACTTGACCACGAACAACTTGGTCACGGTCAATACCACGAAGCAATACACCAACGTTATCGCCGGCTTCACCTAAGTCAAGAGTCTTGTGGAACATTTCCAAACCAGTAACAACTGACTTAAGAACCTTGTCTACCAAACCAACGATTTCAACTTCGTCACCGACCTTAACAGTACCACGGTCGATACGACCTGAAGCAACAGTACCACGACCAGTGATAGTGAATACGTCTTCAACTGGCATTAAGAATGGTTTGTCAGTTTGACGTTCTGGAGTTGGGATGTATTCATCAACGATGTCCATCAACTTAAGAATTTGTTCTTGAGCTTCCTTGTCGCCTTGTAAAGCCTTCAAAGCTGAACCACGAACAACTGGAATATCGTCACCAGGGTAATCGTATTCAGTTAACAAGTCACGAACTTCCATTTCAACTAAGTCGATCAATTCTGGATCGTCAACTAAATCACACTTGTTTAAGAAAACAACGATGTAGTTAACACCAACTTGACGAGCAAGCAAAATGTGTTCACGAGTTTGTGGCATAGGACCATCAGTTGCAGCAACAACTAAGATAGCACCATCCATTTGTGCAGCACCGGTGATCATGTTCTTGATGTAGTCGGCGTGGCCTGGAGCGTCCATGTGAGCGTAGTGACGATTTTCAGTTTCGTATTCTACGTGGGCGGTATTAATAGTAATACCACGTTCCTTTTCTTCTGGTGCAGCATCGATTTGTGAGTAATCTTCAGCCTTAGCCAAACCCTTGTCAGCCAAAACAGTAGTAATAGCCGCAGTTAAAGTGGTCTTACCGTGGTCAACGTGACCGATAGTACCAATGTTTACGTGTGGCTTAGTTCTAACGTAATGTTCTTTTTCTGCCATTAAAATGACCCTCCTGTAAATTTGCAAGAAGTCCGTTGAGATAAGTTAACGGATAATTCTCTGTTGAATATTGTACTACTTTCTTCGGCAAATGCCTAGTAAAAAAGCTTAAGCGATATTGCCTAACGAAAATATCCTTTGCTAATTATACTAAATAGTATCGAAAAGTAAACCTTTTTTGCTTATTTTTTATTGAGGTAGATTATGATAGATCGTTTTTAGCAATTTTTGATGACTGTGCCCATCTTTTTTTAATAAAAATGACACTAGATCACTAGCAAAACTATCTGGTTCATCAACATATTCGTTAATCTTAGGATAAAGACTGCCTAGCACTAAATTTACTTCTCCTAGCATTAACGGTAATTGACTAGGATTATTATGAAATTTGCTTCCGATACTAGAAACAATTTCTCGATATTTTGATTCTTTTTCTAAAAGCAAAGTATTTTGAGGCGTAAAGCTTTCCAATTTACCAATTACCCAAATTTTGAATTGCTCTTTAAGACCTAACCGAACTAAATCCTCACACAGTGACAGCCTTACTGCAAAATTTGGTGTTGGATCTAACAAAATGCTTTGAGCAAAAGTTTTAAAGTTAAGCAAATTTAATTTATAAAGGTCTTCATAATCCGCCTGACTAACTTGCTTTTTTTCTTTAAATCTCTGCATAATTTGCTGTTGCTTCTCTTCAGAAACTGGCTTTACCTTTTCTACCACATTTACTCCGACAATATTTTTTAATTGCAAAGCCTCAATATAAAAATTGTTTTCAGCTAAAATTTTGCAATAGCTCTTAAACACTCGCTGATCAGAAAAAAGATCAGGCTCCTCTTTAATTAAAGCATACGCCTGATCTTCTTGTTTATTAGCACAATAGAGCTCACACAGCTTTAAAATTACATCCAAAGAGTGTTCTCCTCGCAGCGCTTCTTCTAAGTTTTGAATAGCCGCTACAAGATCGCCCTTACGCTCATCTTCTTCAGCAAGTTTTAATAGATTTTGTTGACTTACTGATGTCATTTTTAGTCTTTTTTATTACTTTCTTTTTTCTTAGTTACTTTGGTTTGCTTATTTTCATCTTTAGGATGATTTTTGTTATCATTTTGTGCTTTTTCATTGCGTTTTTGCATAGCACGATGACGATTTTGATTTACTTCCATAACTACAGGTAAGATTACAGGTCGACGATTAGTTTTCTTATATAGAAACTTCTCCAGATTGCTGCGAATATCTTGCTTTAATTCGGTCCAATCAAACTTTTTATGTTCGAAATTAGCCTGAATTGCCTTTTTAATCACATCAATTGAATCGCTCATCAATTGGCGATTTGCTTTAATATAAACAAATCCACGGCTTGTAACTTTGGGCTCTGCAATAATCTTTTTCTTTTTACGGTCAATTGTTACAACAGCGATAAAGATACCATCATCTGACAACACTTCACGATCACGCAAAACAATATTGCCAACATCACCTACGCCTGAGCCATCGATCATTGTATCTTCACCTGGAACAGGATCAGTCAAGAAGAAACGCTTTTGCTTAAAGTCATATTCAAGACAATCGCCATTTTGGGTAATATAAATATCCTTAGGACCCATACCAGCCTTAATAGCTAGATCACGTACAACTTCAAGCAAACGATATTCACCAATTACAGGAATTAAAAACTGCGGCTTCAAGGTAGTGATTAAAAGCTGTAAGTCACGTCCAGTTGCATGACCACTAGTATGCATATTTCTACCTAATTGGATAACCGTACCGCCAGCCTTATAAACTAAATCACTGGTTTCAGCCACCATAGTTTCAACCGCATGCGATGGCGTAGTAGCAATAAAGACCAAATCACCCTTATGAATTGTTATCATACTGTGGCGTTTTTTGGCCATTTTTTGCAATGAGTTAAGTGGTTCACCCATACGACCAGTTTCTAAAATTACAGTCTGTTCATCTGGTACAGTTTTTAGGTCCTTAACTCGCATCAATAAACCATCAGGCACATCTAAATAGCCCAATTTCATTGAAGTTCTAACAATTTTAGCTAAATCGCGACCAGTTAACAACACTCTCTTGCCTGTTGCAGCAGCAGCATTCAAGACTTCTTGAACACGATTTAAATTAGAAGCCTTAGCAGCTACAATAATTCTGCCTTTAGCATTTCTAAAAACGTTAGTTACAAATTTCCCAATATCTTGTTCTGAAGCATTAGGGAAAGAGGCTTCAGCATTAGATGAATCGCTCAAAAGTGCTAAAACGCCCTTTTGTTCAATCTCAGCCAGACGGTCCATATCAGTCCGATAATTTGGTGCAGCTGTTGGATCAAACTTAAAATCACCAGTATAAACAATTTCACCTACTGGCGTATGCACATCAATTCCAAGTGAATCAGGAATTGAATGCGTTGTATGAAAGAATGAAATGCTAGCATTCTTAAAATCAATCTCAGTATCTGCATCAATTACATGGAACAAACTGTTTTTACGCTTTTTATTCTCACGTTGAACTTCAATTTTTGCAAGTTCAATACTTAATTGTGACCCAAACACCGGAATATCATACTTACGTAAAATATATGGTAAAGCACCAATTGAATCAGCATGTCCGTGCGTCAAAAAGATCCCTGCAACTCGATCACCATATTGTTCAAAGAAATCGAGGTCAGGAATTACTACATCGATACCAAATAAAGAACTATCAGGGTACTTTAATCCGGCATCAAGAACGAAAATTTCATCATTAACTTGAACGGCAAACATATCTTTACCTTGTTCGCGTACACCGCTCAAGATCATAATCTTGATTTGATTAGCCATTATATTTCCTTTTCTATCTAATTTTTAAAATTCTTATGGATCTATTGATCTCAACGTAAAAATAATCTGTTTCAATTTTAGCATAAAGAAAGAAATTATAACAGAGACAAAAAAGCCAACTCTTCCGAGTTGACCCTTTAGTGCAAAATTTATAAGAATTAACGACGAAGACCTAACTTCTTAATTAATTCACGGTAACGATTAATATCGTTGTTTTCAAGGTAACGAAGCAAGTTACGACGGTGACCAATCTTATTAAGCAAACCAACGTATGAGTGGTGGTCGTGCTTGTGGCTTTTCATATGGTCAGTCAAGTTGTTGATATCAGCAGTTAAAAGAGCAACTTGAACTTCAACAGAACCAGTATCACCTTCGTGAGTTGCGTATTCCTTCATAATCTTTTCTTTTTCAGCTTTTGAAATTGCCATAGTAATTCACCTTTCATTAAATAATTGCCGTTAACAACGTCTATCGTCGGCGTGAACAAACAAACAGCGTTAACGGTTCACAACAGTCATAATCATACACATTATTTTTTAAAAAAGCAAGCAGAAATTACCTTGCATCCTCAATAGTTCTTAAGTATAATGAATGAAGTAAATTTCTAAATCATTGGAGGTGAATTTCATGCCACAAATCAAATCAGCTATCAAACGTGTTAAGACTCAAAACGCTACTAACGAACGTCGTGCTTCTGAATTAAGCAAGTTAAGAACTGCTGTTAAGAAGTTTAAGAACGCTGTTGAAAGTGATAGTAAGGAAGACGTCTCCAAGTTGCATTTAGAAGCTGAACGTGCTTTGGACAAGGCTGCTTCAAAGGGCTTAATCCACAAGAACAAGGCTGCTCGTGACAAGAGTCGTTTAAACAAGTTAGCAAACAAGTAATCTTACTTATTACTAATTCATACAAAAAGAGGAGGTCATCGACCTCCTCTTTTTGTATCTTTAAACATTTAAAATGAATAACTTTAAGAAGTTATCTTCATGATAAGTTCCATTTTTATACTTGAATTCTAACTCAATTGCATCCCGCAACAGATTCTCTAATTTATCTACTTTTAACCGATTACGCATTGCTAGCTTAACTCTATAGGGATGCACCCCTAATTCTTTTACAATTTGTGCTTCACTACGCCCTCTTTGCGCTAAAATTTTGACCACTAAAATTAATTCTAGCTGATTTTCAAAGACAGCTAGTAATTGAATCGGATTGGTTCCCTCACGCAATTGATTGTTTAATCGTTCAATAGCCTCACGATAATTTTTGTTTAAAGCCGCTTCTAATATAGCAAAAATATTTTGAGCCAATGATAAGTCGACATTTTGCATTACTGCTTTTTCAGTAATCTTGTTATCAGCTGCAGCCATTTTTAGTTTTTGATAATTACTTAAAATCGTATCAATTACTTGGTCACTGCGCTCAATTAATAATTGCAAAGCAGACTGGGTGATTGTATATCCTTCTTCTTTAATCAAAGCTTTAGTTATCGCAGCAACTTCATATGGACGAATTTGTGGTTCAACCACATTAAATTGTTTTAAAACTGTTTTAGTCAGTTTCTTACGCCGATCAAGCTTTTCATAAGAAGCAACTATTACTACTACATCTTCTAAATCAGTTAAATTTTCAAAGATTTTTTGCAAATCATCTATTTGCTTTTGAAACTTTTTTGGTACTTTAGCCGTTAAAAAGAATGGATTCTTAACTACAATAAATTTTTGTTCACTAAATAAACTTGATTCTGTTAAGCTGGCAATCAACTCATCTAAGCCATCGCTTTCACAATCAACATTCACATGTTCCAAATCTTTAAAGCGATCTTCTTTTGCATATGATCTCACTAAATAATCATTGAGAAAATCATCTCCACTCCAAACTAAAGTATGCGGATTATTGTTATTGGTATTTTTAAATAAAGAAAGTAAGGTCATTTTTTACCCCGCTTTAAAAAGTAACTAAATTCAGAATTTTCCATTTTACCATAATACCAGCTAATCATACCACAGTCTTGGGTTGAAACCCATGGTATTTGTTGCTGATGTAAAGTTTGTAGCGTTTCTTGATGGGGATGTCCAAAACGATTATTTCGTCCAGCAGAAATAAAAACTTGCTTAGGATGAATTGCACGCAAAAAATCTGGATTAGATGAAGTTTTACTTCCATGATGTCCCAATTTGAAATAATCTACTTGTAAATTACATTTTTGCATGATTTCTTTTTCACCATCTTGTCCTAAATCTCCAGTGAATAACCAATTTTTATTGGCTAATCTAAAAAATAAACTTAAAGAATCTTCATTCTTTCCTTCACCGGCATGATCTGGATAAACGACATTAAATACAATTTGCGGCTCTTTTACTTGCATCCCTGCCATCAATTCAATTAATTTAGTATCTTTAATTCGACCATCTAATCGCTTCTGAAAGGACGGATTTTTAATTAATCCTTTTGCCATAAATAGCCGTTTAACATTAATTTGTTCTAATAACGGTCCTAAATCACCAACATGGTCAGCATCTTGATGGGAAACAAAAACTCCATCAATCGTATTAATTCCCTGACTTTTCAAAAAAGGAATAGTAATTCGATTAAGTTGGGGCGTTTGCTTTTTACCACTAAAATTCAATTTCCCACCAGTATCAATCAAATACACCTTCCGCGGAAATGGCGTAGTTACTAAAATGCTATCTCCTTGCCCTACATCAATAAAAGTTACCTGGCCTCGCAAAGTAAAATGAATCATACTGAAAAAAATCGCATACAAACTTAAAATGCAGGCCATGATCTTTTTGCTATTAAATCGGCAAGCAGCTTTTTCCCCTAACGAAATAATAAATACGATTGTCACTATTAGCAATAATAAGCATTGCCACCAATTAATTTGCCCAAAAGATAGCAAACCTAACTTAGTAGTTGATACTTGCCCAATAATTTTTTCACCTAATCCCAATATTTGTTCCAATATCGGAGCTAAATCTTTAGTTAGGGCAAAAGTTATAGCATTAAAAAAGGCTATTGGCAAAACTACCCAGTTAAAATAAGGCACTACTAGCATATTGAAAATAACGGTTAAACAATTAACTTGATAAAAATATAGCAATAAGAACGGGGTTAATAAAAGATTTAACAAAATTGCCTGCTTAATACTGCCAAATTTATCAGTTAACTGTAACCCAAAAGCCAAAATATAACTTAACACTGCTCCGGCAGCCATAAATAGTCGTGGGACAACTAACAGGTGCAAAATACAGGTCAAGCCTAATAAATCTATTGGGGCCACATGATATCTTTTAAACTTGCAAATTTTCCCTAAAAAATACGTTAGACTTGCTCTGACAAAACCTGCCTGACCATTACTTAAAAAGATTCCCAATAATAGTACTAAGCTGCAGCAAACAAAAGTTTCTTCATCTGTCATTTTTAAATTAAAGCAAAATACACTAATTAATAAGACATAAATTCCCACATGCAAGCCCGAAATGCTCAATAGGTGAATCACGCCTAAATCCCGGTAATTATTCAATATTGCTTGATTTTCTTGGGCATTATTTTCACCCAAAACTAGTTCACTAGCAAAAAAACCTAGTAACTGCGGCATACTGGCAAAATACTCTTGCAATTGAAATCGTAATTGATGCAATTGATCAAAGAAATTATCAATCTGTAACAATTCCATTTGACAATTTTTATATTTCACTTTTTGATAAATCTGCTTAGCCTGATAATAATTCTGAAAATTAAATTCTCCAATATTAGTAGCAGGTTCAATCAAATTGCAATCGCCACTGATATCCTTCATTAAAATGGGATTTCCCCGCTTAAGCAATATTTTTTGTGCGTCTGTCACTTTGCCACTAATTAATACTTTGCCTTGCGCAAAATTACCGATTCCCGTTAAATAGTCATCTTTAATTTTGACTTGATCAGGATAAATTTTTAATTGACTCTGCTCTGTTAAGACGAGATTTTTCTCTTGCTTATTGAAAAAAATTATTGTTAATAATGCAGCAACTGCCAAACTAACTATTGTTAAGCTAACCCGATATTTTTTGATTAGCAATAAAAGAAAATAACCACCAAAAAGCAAGGCAATAATTTTTTGACTAGTCGTCGTACAACTAAATGCTAAAAAAGATATTACAACCAATAGCAAAGCTGTTAATAAATAAAAGCCAACTTCATTTTTAAATAGCCAATTGATCTTTGAGACTAGCAAATGTCTTTTCTCCTATTCCTGATACCTGCATTAGATCTTCTATCTTTTTAAAAGAACCATTTTGTTCACGATAAGCGATAATTTGCTCCGCCTTTTTTTGACCAATTCCAGTCAATTTTTGCAATTCCGTCACATTAGCTGTATTTAAATTAACCTTGTCACCGCCACTGCCTTGGTCAGTTGAATTATTAGCAGGTCCACTACTCTGATTATTAGCAGCCGAACCGGCAGTTGCAGCTGGCTCAACTTTTTCACCCTTATAAGGAATATGAATCTTATCCTGATCTTTAAGCAAAATAGCCCGATTAATCGCCTTCAATTGTGCTCTAGCTGTAGTACCACCTGCTGCTTCAATCAATTCCTGCAAACGTGCACCATTCTTCAAAGTATATACCCCCTGCTGCTTTACTGCTCCTGAAATATCACAAGTTACAGTTTTGGAAGCTGAAGATGAACTACTAGTTGTCGCATTAACATTAGATGCTGCAGTCGAACTACTTGAACTGGATTGCATCATCTGATTTTCTACTGCTGGACTACTTTCCTGACGGTTACCTTTCTTTAATCCCAAAAATCCAACTACAAGAATTACGCCAACGATGAGATATATTTTTTTCTCAAGTAGAAATTCTTTTATTTTTTCAAAATTCATAAAAATCACCTCTACTATTTATTACGCAAAAAAAGCCCAGAATTTTTTCTGGACTTCAAATTTTTTCAAAAAAGTTTTAATAATGTGTCTTCAGATAGTTTAAAGCGTCATCAAAAGTATCTACAGGCACAATTTTCATCTTGGTATGGATTCTTTTCGCAGTTCTTTTGGCCACTGCATAATTAGTTTCATTCTTTTTTACACTAGTTGAATCAGTTGGCGCAAAGAAGATTTCCGCCCCTTCTCGACTGGCTGCAACTACTTTTTTATCAACACCACCGATAATACCCACTTTTCCTGTAGGCGAAATTGTACCCGTTCCAGCAATCTTGTGTCCTTTACTTAAGTTCTGTTTAGTAAAGACTTCATAGCTTTCAAGAGTAAACATTAACCCAGCTGATGGGCCACCAATCTCGCCAGCATTAATTGTTAACTTGGGCTTAGTTTTTACTTCTACATGTTCAACTAACTGAATACCAATACCTGGTTTATTAGTGCCTTTTACTTTAACAATCTTACCAGTAAAGTGTTTCTTTTCTTTGCCACGTAAAACGGAAATTGTTACTCGCGTGCCAATTTTTTGTTTACGCAGGTAAGACATCATTTCTTCAGTTGAATGAAATTGATGTCCGTTTGCACCTAAAACCGTATCACCGATCTGCAGTTTGTGCTTAAAGCTAGAACCCTTTTGTACTTCCATCACATAGACGCCAAGATACTTCAAACTGTGTTTCTTACCAGCTTTCTTGGCTGCATAATAAATAGCATTTTGTTGGCTAGTTTCCATATACCAATTTTGCAATTCATTATACTGACTGCTAGTTTGTCCTCCTAGAAGTTCTTTACTTGGCACTCGTTCATCATATGGCCGAGTAAAGCTCCATAAATATTGAAAAACTGAAGCTGGCTGACTAGTTACACTAACTGTCACTAAATAAAAATTATACGGTTTTTTACCGGCGGATTTGATAAATTGCCCAACTGGTACTGCTTCACCTGGCGATTCAATATAATAATCGGTTGGCCAAACAGCAATTACAATAAATAAAACAAGCGCAATTAAGGCAAACAGCCAATTATGCAGGTGCTTTTTTGATTGCTTATTATTTTTATTACTCATGTCGTAGCTTCTCTCTCAATGCTATTGCAGCTTTTTTAGGCAAAAATAAACTAACATCTTCATCAAAACGAGCTAATTCTTTAACCATACTCGACGCCACAAATGAATTTTCTGGACTAGTAAACAGTAAAACCGTATTTACATCTGGTGCTAGTTTCTTATTTATTCCAGCAATTTCCTGCTCATAACGAAAATCATCGCTATTACGGACGCCACGAACCATCACTGTAGCATGAAGTTCATGTGCCAATTTCACAGTAACTTCTTCAGGCCTTTCTAACACTTCAATATTAGGCACTCCCTTTAAGGCATCCCTAATTAAATCTGCCCGTTCTTCAGGTGTAAACAAGTATTGCTTAGCTGTATTGGTCATCGCTACCACATAAACTTTATCAAAAATTTCAGCTGCCTTTTTAGCCGTTTCCACATGACCATTAGTAATTGGGTCAAAACTCCCCGGAAATAAAGCGATCGTCATTATTAGTCCCTTCGATAAATCCGCACAATTGTTTTTCCTAAATGATGTTCTTTGATCAATGAAAATCCCGCAATTTCACCTAATTCAGTCTGATCATCAGTTTCTGCAACAACAGTTGCATGCTCATTAAGCAACCCTAGCTTATCCATTTGTAGCATGTCTTTAGCAATTTTTTCTTTGGCATAAGGCGGATCTAAGAAAATTAAATCAAATTTTTTATTCGCTTCAGCAAATAATTTCAAAGCTGCTGAACTGCGCATATTATAAATATTAAAACGTTGTTCTTCCTTAGTTAAAGCAACGTTCTTTTTAATAATTGTGCAAGCAGCACGATTAATATCGACTAAACTAGCACGATCACAGCCTCTTGAAACAGCTTCGATCCCTAAAGCACCACTGCCGGCATATAAATCCAAGACATTGCCGCCTTGAAAGAACTGCCCTAAAGAATTAAAAAGCGATTCCTTAACTTTATCACTGGTCGGTCTAGTTCGATTACTTTTTAAAGTAAACAAATTTCTCTTAGCATATTTTCCTGAAATGATTCTCATTTTAATTGATTCTCACTTTTTTCTTGTTCAAGTTGCAATTTTTCTTCAGCTTTTTTAGCCATTTCGGTCAATTGATTTTCAATATGTTTACTATCTAAATCAACCTCTTCTTCAGCTGAAATTTCGACATGTTTAACAAAATCTAAATGAGCAATCTGCCCTTTAATCTCATTGCATTCTTTACGATCAACATAAAGAACACAATACTTCATCTTTTTAGAAAAATAAACAATATCACCGTAATGGCGCAATTTATATTGATCGCTAACTGATTTTAAATAAATAATCAACGCTACACGTTTGATTAAATTTGTACCTTCAATTTCCTTATTAATACTCATGCAATCGTTTCATCCTTTTCCTGTAACATTTTTTCATTTGCGGAAACATTCAAAACGAGTCCAATCGCTGCAGTCAAAACAATCATTGATGAACCACCATATGAAATAAATGGCAAAGTAACCCCAGTAATCGGCAATAATCCCAACACAGCGCCAATGTTAAAAAATGCTTCTGTAAAAATTATAGTGGTAACCCCAAAACAAATTAATGCATCAAATTGAGAAACTGCATGAACTCCTACTTCCATAATTTGCCACATCAAGTAAAATAGCAATCCTACTAAAAGGATAGTAAAAATAACACCTACTTCTTCTGCTGTAATGGATAAAATAAAATCAGTATATGGTTCTGGCAAATAGCCTCGCTTTTGCATACTATTACCTAAACCAACACCAAATAAACCGCCATTATGAATTGCATAATAGGAGTTAACTAACTGGGCCCCACCTTTTCGTTCTAATTCAAAGGGATGCAAAAATGACATTAATCGCTGAAATTGATAACTTTTTTGCAAAAATCCTGGGTTCCAAGCAACTACTATCAAAAATACTAATGCCACCAAAAGCACTATTCCAGCTAGCCACATTAAAGCTAATTTAGTTGGTACACCTGATACTGAAAACATTACCAGAGTAATCATAAACAGAATCGCTGTCCCACCAAAATCCGGTTCAACAATTACCAAACACATTAAAAATGCAGCCAAAATTGCTGGGTGAGATAAATTATGTTTAATTTTGCCTTTAACTAACTTCCCATCTCTCCTATCTAGTACATATGCTAGATAAATGACTAAAGCCAATTTAGTAACTTCTAATGGCTGTAAATTAATAAAGCCTAAATTAATCCAACCTACGGCTCCGTTAACCGCCGCACTGCTTCCATGCGCAAAGCGTAAGAATACTAGCCACAGCAGCATAAGTATACATATTGATAGAAAACCTGCTACAAATTTTGGACTTTTAAATACTTTAATTTTTAATGCGAAAAATGGAATACCAAACCCAAAAAATGCCACAGCAGCATAAATTGCCTGTCGAACCCCATAAACATTTGGTTTAAAGCCATTGACTAATAAAATATCTGAACTAGCTGAGTATACCAAAATTATTCCAACAATCACCAAGATTAGATAAGGAATAAAAATTCGGTAATTAAGATAATGTAATTTCCGACGCACAAGCGTTGCCCCTTTATTAAATAATACTTTTTTATTATAAAACAAAAAGGTCACCACTTCTATTAAGTGATGACCTTTTAAAAATGATTAAACTAAATTAGTTAGCACGATTACGCTTCTTGTCAGCCTTTTGACGTTCTGAAGTGTTCAAGATCTTCTTACGTAAACGAATAGATTCTGGAGTTACTTCACAGTATTCATCGTCATTTAAGAATTCAATAGCTTCTTCAAGAGTTAAAGTTCTAGGGGTCTTAATAGCAGCAGCGTGGTCCTTACCAGCAGCACGAGTGTTAGTTAAGTTCTTACCCTTAGTTACGTTAACTGCAATGTCACGTTCACGACTTGATTGACCAACAATCATACCTTCGTATACTTCAACACCAGCACCGATGAATAACTCACCACGTTGTTCTACTGATTGAAGTGAGTAAGTAGTAGATTGACCTTGGTTAATAGATACCAAGGCACCATTACGACGACCTGGGTTCCAGTTCTTAACTACTGGCTTATATGAATCAAAGGTGTGGTTCATGATACCATAACCACCAGTTTGTGACATAAATTCGTTGTTGTAACCAATTAAACCACGTGATGGTACTAAGAATTCAAGACGAGTTTGACCATTACCAGTTGATTCCATGTTCTTCATTTCACCTTTTCTTTGTGAAAGAGAATCGATAACTGAACCCACGTATTCATCTGGCGTATCAATTTGTACTGATTCAAATGGTTCACACATAGTACCATCAATTTCACGGTAAATTACCTTAGGACGTGAAAGTTGCAATTCGAAGCCTTCACGTCGAAGTTCTTCAACCAAAATTGAAAGGTGAAGTTCACCACGACCAGAAACAGTCCAAGCATTTAATTGATCAGTTGGTTCAACCTTCAAAGAAACATCAGTACGAGTTTGACGAATCAAACGATCTTCAAGCTTCTTAGGAGTTACTTGATCACCTTCACGACCAGCAAATGGTGAGTCATTGGCAACAAAGTCCATTTGCAAAGTTGGTGGATCAATCTTAAGTAATGGTAATGCTTCTGGATGTTCAGCTGAAGCAATAGTTTCACCAACGTAAATGTCATTAATACCACTAATAGCGATGATATCACCGGCCTTAGCTTCTTTAATTTCATTACGCTTCAAACCAAAGTAACCAAATAATTTAGTAACGCGGAAGTTTTGAGTTGAGCCATCACGTTTCATAACAGTGATGTTGTCGCCAACCTTAACCTTACCACGGTAAATTCTACCAACACCGATACGACCAACATAGTCATCCCAATCCAACATAGTGATTTGGAATTGCAATGGCTCATCAGAATTATCTACTGGAGCAGGAATATTCTTAATGATAGTATCAAAAATTGGATCCATAGTTTCTTTTTGGGTACTTGGATCTGGATCATATGATGAAGTACCATTCAAAGCTGATGCATAAACAACTGGGAAGTCAAGTTGTTCATCATTGGCACCTAATTCGATAAAGAGTTCAAGAACATCGTCTAAAACCTTCTTAGGACGAGCACCTGGACGGTCAATCTTGTTTAAAACAACAATAGGTTTTACGCCAGCTTCCAAAGCCTTCTTCAAAACGAAACGAGTCTGTGGCATTGGACCCTCATAGGCATCAACCAAAAGCAATGCACCGTCAACCATGTGCATAACACGTTCTACTTCCCCACCAAAGTCGGCGTGACCTGGTGTATCCAAGATGTTGATAGTAGTATCCTTGTACTTAACAGCAGTGTTCTTAGATAAAATAGTAATACCACGTTCACGTTCAATGGCATTTGAGTCCATAGCACGATCTTCCAGATTCATATGTTCTGGCAAAGTATCAGATTGCTTCAACAATTGGTTGACCAAAGTAGTTTTACCATGGTCAACGTGGGCAATGATCGCAATGTTTCTTAGATCGTCTCTTCTTTTTTCTGACAAAAGTATTCCTCCCCACTCTTCAATAAAAAAACTGTGACCCGGTCACAGTTTCGGTAACGCATTAGCGCTTTATCGAAGTGCTTTTCTTAAATCTGTATAGTTACGTTAGTGAATTTTACCACCTAACTGCACGCGGGTCAACGCTTAACAATTAAGTTAATCAAGGATTTTTTAATGCAAAAACAAGCAAAAACTATTAAACTATGTTAAAAATATAATTATAGATAATAAATTTTAAAAAAAGGAGTAATTATTTTGATCTTAATGAAAGATATTGTACGTGACGGAGATCCCGTTTTACGTCAAGTTGCTAAGCCTTTAACTTTCCCACTTAGTGACCATTACAAAAAACTAGCAGATGATATGATGCAATACTTAATTGATTCTCAAGACCCTAAAGTTGCCGAAAAGCATCAATTAAGAGCTGGAGTAGGTTTAGCTGCGCCTCAAGTTGGTGAAGGCGTTCAAATGGCTGCACTTTTAGTTCCTGATGATCAAGGCAAAATTATTTTTAAAGAAATTTATGTTAATCCAGAAATTGTTTCTGAATCTGTTCGCCAAGCATGTCTTAGCGAAGGAGAAGGTTGTTTAAGCGTTGATAAAGTAATCAATGGCTATGTCCCTCGTCCAGATAAACTAACTATTCATTACTACACTATCGATGGTGAAGAAAAGACTATTCGCTTAAAAGATTACCCAGCAATCGTTTCTTCTCACGAAATTGATCACTTAAATGGTCACTTATTCTACGACCGAATTAATAAGAATGATCCATTTGCTCTTAAAGAAGATACAGTTGTAATTTCTTAATTGTTATTTAACAATTAGCAAAAGCCTGCACATGCGGGCTTTTTTGCATAAAAAAATCACTGGTTGACTAGGCCAGTGACTCATACATTGGGAATTAAGAAGAGTGAAGAGACTTCTTATAACGAGCAAATGAGTTTATTAATCATTCACTACACGTTTATAGTACAACTGACGTTATTTTATGTCAATAATATTTGTGAAATTCATTATTAAAAATCAAAAGAAACATAATTATATACTTACCTTTATAAATATGATAAAATTTTTATAGCTATTGAGTAATTTTTACTCTACATTGAACGTTTATACATTAATTAAGGAGAATCATTTATGATTTACAAAGTTTTGTATCAAAAAGACAAGATTGTCAATCCTCGTAGAGAAACTACACAAACTCTTTACATGGAAGCAGACAACATGGTTGAAGCAAGAAGTACGGTTGAGGACAATACCCCCTATAACATTGAACTCATCCAAGAGTTAACAGGCAATTCTTTAACTTACGAAAAAGAACATGCTGACTTTAAGTTAACAAAGTTCGATAAGAAGTAATAAAGAGTGCGAATTAAAAATAATGAAGTAGCCGTTTATGCAATCGGGGGTTTGCATGAAATCGGTAAAAATATGTATTGTGTCCAATATCAAGATGAAATTATCATCATGGACTGTGGTATTAAATTCCCCGAAGATGATCTATTAGGTATTAACTACGTCATTTCAGATTATTCTTACCTAATTAAGAATCGTAAAAAGATCAAAGCTCTTGTAGTTAGTCACGGACACGAAGACCACATTGGTGGTATTCCATTTTTATTGGAAAAAATTCCAGAAATTCCTGTCTATGCGACTCCATTTGCTCTTTCATTAATTAAAGGCAAGTTGGAAGAACACGGAATTTTAAAAACAACTGAACTACATGAAGAGCATGAGGATACAGTTTTAAAATTTAAGAAGCTTTCTGTTTCTTTCTTTAGAACTACCCACTCCATTCCTGATACTTTGGGTATTGCTGTTCATACACCACTTGGTGCTGTAGTCTTTACAGGTGATTTCAAGTTTGATTTAACACCTGTAATGGGACAGCCTGCACCAGACTTTCAGAAAATGGCACAATTGGGAAATGAAGGTGTGCTTGCACTTCTTTCTGATTCAACTAATGCAGAAGTTTCACAATTTACAAAATCTGAAAGATTTGTAGCCCAATCACTGCATAATATCATCACAGGAATTCATGGTAGGATTATTTTTGCAACCTTTGCATCTAATCTTTACCGGGTATCCACTGCCATTCAAGCTGCAATTGATACTGGCAGAAAGGTAGCTATTTTTGGTCGTAGTATGGAAAATGGCGTTGACAATGGGATTGATTTAGGTTACTTGAATTTACCTAAAGGTTTAATTGTTGATGCAGATGAGATCAATAAATTACCACCTGAGAAAGTAATGATTTTATGTACTGGTTCTCAAGGTGAACCATTGGCTGCTCTATCAAGAATTGCTAATGGTACTCACCGGCAAATTAGTTTGCAACCAGGTGATACAGTTATTTTCTCTTCTAACCCAATTCCAGGTAACACCTTAAGTGTTAACCATTTAATTAACAAGTTAATGGAAGGTGGAGCTGACGTTATTCACGGAAGAGTAAATAATGTCCACACTTCTGGTCACGGTGGTCAAGAAGAATTAAAGATGATGGTTCGCTTAGTTAAGCCTAAGTATATGATTCCTGTTCACGGTGAATACAGAATGCAGGTCATTCATACCCAACTTGCTCAACAAGCTGGTGTGGCTGCCGAAAATACTTTTGTTTTATCTAATGGTGAAGTCGTTTGCTTTGGCCCCAACGGTGCTAGGATTGCTGGTCATATTCCTGCAGGTGATGTTTACGTCGATACTTCTGGTACTGCAGATGTTGGCAATGTAGTTGTTCATGATCGACAGATCCTTTCTGAAGAAGGCTTGGTAGTTGCAGTAGCTACAGTTGATTATAAGCACAAACGTGTTTTAGCTGGACCTGACATTCTTAGTCGTGGTTTTGTTTACATGCGTGAATCGACTGAACTAATTAGTCAAGCGCAAAAACATGTTTACCATGTACTCAGAAATGAGATGGCTAAATCAAATCGACCTAAAGAAAGCGACATTAAAAAGGCCATCATCGAAAATCTTTCAGATTTCCTATATTCTAAGACTGAAAGACGACCAATGATTTTACCAATTATCATTGAAAAGAAATAAAAGAAAAAGACTCCTCAGGGAGTCTTTTATTTTAGAAAATAAGTAAAATGCAGAAAAAAATTAAAGTTCATTTATTAGTTAACGAAGTTGCAGGAAACGGAAATGCTATCAAGGCAAACGCCTCACTGCAATCTATTTTAAAAAAATTAAATATTCCTTTTAAGCAACAAAAAAGCCATTATCCAGGTGAATTAATTAGCTTAGCTAAGGCGTATGCCAACCACCATTTTTCTTCTGATCATGTTTTAATCGTAGTCGGCGGTGATGGCTCTTTTAATGAAGTTTTAAATGGTATTAAAAGTTCTGACTACCCAGAAACACCAATTACCTATTTGCCTGCTGGAACGGGTAATGATTTTGCTCGTGGTGCTGGATTAACTGCTGATCCGCGGCAACTAATTAACAATCTATTACGTGATCCTGAATCAGAAAGAGTTGATTGCGGTTATTTTACGTCAAATATCAAGCAATTACCTAATGGTTATTTCGTTAATAATTTTGGAATTGGCTTTGATGCGTTTGTTGTCCATCAGAGTAATCATGCCCAATTAAAGAAAAAACTGAATCGCCTTAATTCTGGCAATTTAATTTACGGTTTAAATGTTGTTCAAGCTTTAGCTAAACAAGATAAGTTTACAGTAACAGTTAAAACCAAAAATGAAACTATCCGTTATGGTGATGCTTACTTTGTCACCACTACTAATCATCCCTACTTTGGCGGTGGATTTGCTATTTTGCCTAAAGCAGATGTTTACAGTCATCATCTTGATACCGTAATTGTTGAGAAACCAAGTCTAGGTAAATTTCTTTGGCTATTTGCTAAACTTATCAAAAATGGCTCACATGTTAATGCACCACAATTTCATTATGTTGAAGCTAAGAAAATTCAAGTTCAAACCAATAAAGCTGAATATGCTCAGATTGACGGTGAAGATATTGAAAAACAAAATTTTAAACTAACCTTCAAAATTGATCATTTTAATTTATTAAAGTAACGTAAAAAAAGAAGAATTTGATTTCTGCATTTCAAATTCTTCTTTTTTATATTTTATCGAAAATATCCTTTTTCAAATTATGCATTCGATAATACTGCCCTTGATCAATAAAATTATGTACTTGCTCGTAAAATTTCTTCCAGTAACAATATTTTCGATATTGCTTTTGCCACTCACGTGCTTCTTGCAAATAATCAGCCAAAAGAGCATCGATTTGATCAAGATGTTTAATCACCTGATTAGCATGATATAACTGTTCTTCAACTTGCTTTTGATTTAATGTTAAGCCCTGATCTTCAAATAGCACTGCATTTTCTTGATAAGCTTTTTCTTCCTGCAATTGTTTATTATTATCAAGCTCCTCTTTAATAGCCGCTATTTCTTCGGGTTGCAGTCCTATCTTATTTTCAGCTTTAATTAACAAAGATTGTATATCTGCTACTTGTACAACAGTTATTCCCATCTTTTCATAGCGTTCTGTGTTAACCAGTGTAACTTCATCCTCAGTTCTGCTGACAAATACAACTACATTTTTAACTAATCGATCGATATTAGATAGCCGTTTAAGTAAATTAATGATTACAGGATTATTACTCTTCTCCAAAACATATTTAATACTCTCTTTATGTTTAGCTACTTGATCGGCCACTTCATTATAATCAGTTAGAACATTATACTGTTCATTTTGACTAGTACGAGCTTTAGTTTCCAAGCAAAAAATACCATTTGATGTAATTACTACATGGTCAATTTGATTAGTCCCTAGACTATTTTGGTGCTCATACGGATATGGCAATAGCAGATTGTGAATTATCCCTTTTCCAGTTTGTACCTCACGAAGACGTAAATTTACTAATTTTTCAGCTGCAGCGCCTGCCAATAAATTGCTAAGGTGACGCAGATCACGTGAAGATAAAATGTCCATTTGATGTAAACTTTTTATCTGATCTAAATGTAGTTCGGTCATTCTATTCTGAAAGGAATTTACTTTTTGGTTATAAACCTTAAATCCCGAATTAATTGCTCGAATGCGCAAGATATTTTGTAAAGCCAAGCCTCGCTTGATTCCACGTTTACTATCTAAATTAATTTTTTCAACAGTGCTAATAGCATGAATAGCCTGTGAATCGTTAATATGATTACGTGTAACCCATGCTTTTTGATAATTTGCATGATTTTCTAATTCATTTACATACTGATTTAGATCATTTTCTAAAGGAAGGATCCGATCTCGCCCAGCTTTGACTATTGAACTATAATACCGAAAATTTTGGGTAATTTTGTCAAAATTGCTAAACTCCTTTTTACCATAATGATAAATTACTTTAGGTTCTTTATCCCATTTAGTTTTACGCCAATAATGCCCATCAGTTATGCCAAACTCCACTAGTTCTGCTACAGAACGATCTAAATAATATTTGATTAAATAATGACAATGCCCTTTATTATCAAAAATACGTCGTTTGATATAACCTGGCCGCACCAATTCGATTATCTGAAAAGTCAATTGCCTTTGATTAGAATAGCGATACGGTAATCTTTTACCTGCAAGTTTTTCTAATTTGGTTATTTCTTCTTTATCTATTGCAGATAATTCTATTTTTTTCATTTTCTTTTTTTGATTTTGTTTTCGAAAAAAATAATAGGTCAATAAACCTACTGTTAATATAATTATTGTAATATCCATCTTATTATTCTTATATTTTTGGAACGTATGTTTATACAACAATAATTATATCATGCTTTTGTATAATGAAAAAGCCCCTTATTATACGAAATAACAGGGACTTTCACTATTATAATTTAATATCTTCCATACCAATCATAGGATCAATTTCACCAGAGTATATTTTTTCTGGAGTTAGAATAAAATCTTTAATCTCTTGTGTTTTTTTATCTTCTTGCTCATTATCTACTTGTGGCGACTTGGCTTGTTCAGCTTGCTTGCTCTCACTTAATGAAATACCTAGCTGCTGGCATATTTTATCTGCTAAACCAGTTTTTCGATCATTTCCTGAAGTTTTAAACGCCGCTACAAATGCTCGTGGATCACCAACTAAAACTAAATTTTTTTCCGCCCGAGTAATTGCAGTATACAATAGATTCCGCTTCAACATGACAAAATTCTGCATAGTCAAATTCAAAATCACCAACGGAAATTCTGATCCCTGTGATTTATGAATAGTAATTGCATAAGCGCGAGTTAAGTCGTTTAAATCCTTTCTCTCAAACGCCACTTCTCGACCATCAAAATCAGCAATCATGCATTCTTTAGCATCTTCTTCAATACTAATAATTTTACCAATTTGACCATTATAAATGTCTTTTTCCGGATTATTCTGCAGTTGTAGAATTCGATCACCAATCCGAAATACTTCGTTATGAGCTTCTAGAGATTTACTCTTAGGCTGAGAAGGATTTAAAATTGCTTGAATAATATTATTTAAATTAGTCACGCCACCATTACCATGATACATCGCACCTAACGCTTGAATATCATCCTTGGCAAAACCACGCTTTAAGGCAAGCTTAACAATTTGACCAACCGCATCCCCCACTAATTCAGGACGACAACTAATAAAAGAATAATTCTTGGTCTTTTTAAACAAGGCTTGTTGGTCTTTTCCTTCATTTACATCATGTGCCAAAGTAATAATCGTCGAGTCATCCCCTTGTCGGTGAATTTGCTTCAAAATAGTTGTTGGAAAAGCCTGTGATTTAATTAAATCACTAAAAACATTTCCTGCCCCAACAGAAGGTAACTGATCTTTATCACCTACAAAAACAAGATGCCGTGTATCATTAATGCTTGATAACAGTTGCTTAAATAAGAACATATCAACCATCGACATTTCATCGACAATTAGAATCTCACCATTTAACTCATTTAAATCTTGATTATTAGCGTCACCAATTCCTAATCCCAATAATCGATGGATGGTTTTAGCACTAATTCCCGTAATTTCGCCCATTCTTTTAGCAGCTCGTCCAGTTGGCGCAGCTAACAAAAATGGAGGATCTTCACTGTAAAGAGCAGAAGCAGGAATTTCTGCTAATTTTCGTAATACTAATAAAATCCCATTGATAATCGTCGTTTTACCAGTACCTGGCCCACCGGTTAAGATGGAAATTGGCTGATTAACTGCATTTTTAATAGCTAATTTTTGTGTATCATCATAATGAATTTTAAGTTCTTTCTCCGTATCCGCAATTGCTTGATCTATTTCTTCTGGCTTATATTGCGATGTTTTTTCAGATTCTTTTCTTTGTACTAAGTTCTTCATTAAACGCGCAATGTTAACTTCAGTTTGATAAATATTTTGTAGCGCGGCATTTTCGCCATCGACTACTACCTTACCAGCCTCTTGTAATTTATTAATACAACTAGCAATGGGATCAAATTGGGTGATTTGTAATAATTTGCTTGCCTCTGTTAAAAGTTCGGCTAAGCCAACATAAGTGTTTCCCTCATCATTTAAAGCATCAAGCAAAACTTGATAAACTGCCCCTTTAATTCTCCGTGGGTCATCACTAGCAATATCTAATTGTTTTCCCATCATATCAGCAGTTTTAAAAGCAAAACCTGAAATATCATTAACTGCAGCATAAGGATCCTTTTTTAGTTTTTCTAATGCTTCACCATGATAAAGCTGATAAACTTGACCGGCAATTCGCTTGTTAATCCCATACTGAGCTAATTTTAAGACAATCTCTGAATAAGAATCCATTGCATTCAACCCTGATAAAAGACTATTTTTTTGTTTACTAGTTAAAGAAAGCTGATCAATCTTAGCCGGTTTTTCTTTTAGTACATCTAATGCATTTAATCCCAATTCATCAATAATTGTCGTTGCAGCTTTTTTACCAATTCCAGGAAACTTATTTGAACTCAAATACTTAGTCAGTGAGCCTTCTTCATGCGGTAAAACTTGCTTATAACTATTCGCCCTGAATTGCAAGCCAAACTTTTCGTGCATAACTAGCCTACCTTCAAAGCGATAGCTACTATTAATCTGAATATCGCCAAAGTTTCCTGTTACTTTAATATCAGGACGTGAATAATCAGATAAAGTGCCGATAATTTCAACATCAAGAATTTTATATAGATCTTGACTATTTTCAAAAACAATTCCGTTAACCTTACCGGTAAATTCAATCATGCTTTTTCTTTTCCTTATCGTTGATCATCTTCATAATTGAAGCATATTGATTCATTGCTTGCTGATAATACTTAGCATCCATTTGCTTGGCCTTAGCAAAATATTGTTGAGCTTGCTCACGACTTTTTTCTAAGCTAGTTATTCCCAATAAAAAGTAAATTTTAGCAGTTCGCTTAGCGTTCGGAATTGCTAAATACATCTGTTCAGCTTTTTGGGTTTCACCAAGACTTAGCCAAATATCACCCAATAATTCTTGGACCCGCTCATCAACTTTTTTAATTGTTAACGCATAAGCCAATGCTTTTTGGGTTTGACCCAATTTTAAATAAGTAAGCGCCTTTTGATAAAGGGTTAGATCATCATTAGGTATTTGATCTAATAAAGCTAATGCTTGATCAAAATCTCCCTGCATGTAATGACATACTGCCAAGTTATAATTTAACTCTTGTGGCGATTTTACCAAGTGTTGAGCTTGCTCCAATAACTTCTGGGCCTGATCCACACTTCCTTGCTCAATTAAATAAGTAGATAATTGTAAATAATTCCCCACTTGCTGTGGATGCTGGTCGATTTCTTTAATTAATAAACGAATGGCTTGGTCTACCTTACCATCATCATAGATTTTTGCTATTTTTTGATTCATTATAATGAGTCCGTCTTTGATAATTTACGACCTAAATAACTAGTCTCATTCCACACAACTGGTTTAAAGTTTTTGCCCCCATCGAGTGTTTCTAAGATAGTTAAAGAGGTATTGCTAAGTCCACCATTTTTGCGAATATCCTTCAAAGGATAGCCTAAAAGTCCTCCCATGATAGCTGATAACGCAGCACCATGGCTAACTGCTAAAATTTTATCATCATCGTCAGCAAATCTTCGGGCCATCTCTTGGGCAAAAGATTTTCCCCGAGCGATAACATGGGCATAATCTTCACCGTGCAACTCCGTAGGATCGTACTGATCTGGATGATGCCAGAAATTATTCATCTGCTCAGGAAACTTCTTTTCTGCATCTGCAAACTTCATTCCTTCCATATCACCCAAATTAAATTCTCTAAGTCGTTCATCGATTACTACAGGCAAGTTAGCATTCATTGCAT
The DNA here is from genome assembly GCF_947367125.1 of uncultured Lactobacillus sp. Taxonomy (GTDB): domain Bacteria; phylum Bacillota; class Bacilli; order Lactobacillales; family Lactobacillaceae; genus Lactobacillus. Next base: position 45,005 of record NZ_CANBCQ010000004.1, on the reverse strand, counting down.
CATCGATTCCCTGAGCCGTATTAAATGCTCGATCAAGCGGACTAGCAAAAATACCTCTAAACTTTGTTCCTTGTAAATGATGACCTAATTTTTTTATATCTTCTAAACTCTGTGGCAAAAGTGGCGAATCACCGTGTCCTCCTTGAAAACGGCTGGCCAAGTTCCACTCGGTTTTACCATGACGAACGAAATAAATTTGCATTGCTTAAATCCCCCTAATTGTCTAATCAATAAGAATAGTTTAGCACAAAACAAAAAGACGTTCGAAAACTCAAACGCCTTTTTTGCATAATTTTATACTAACTGTAATTGCTTATCTTCTTGGTAAGCAGCATTGATATTACCGCCGCCCAAGCATTCTTCTCCATCATATAAAACAAGAGCTTGACCCGGAGTAACAGCACGTGCTGGCTCATCAAAGTAAACATCGGCAGTATTATCAGCTGCATGATATTTAACTGTTACGCCAATATCACATTGGCGATAACGGAACTTAGCGGTGCAATGCATCTCAAAATCATGATCTGGCTTGCCAGTAAAGAATGACATATCACTTGCCTTCAAGCGACTAGCATAAAGAAGTGGACTATCATAGCCTTGTTCAACAATTAATTCATTTTTCTTTAAGTCCTTGCCCACAACAAACCAAGGATCAGTTGATTCCTTAGTTGAACCTAAGCCAAGACCTTGTCTTTGACCAATTGTGTAGTACATTAAACCGGCATGTTCACCAACCACCTTACCATCAGGAGTAACCATTTTGCCTGACTTAGCTGGTAAAAATTCACTTAAGAACTTTCTGAAATTTCTTTCACCGATGAAACAAATTCCAGTAGAATCTTTCTTCTTGGCGGTTGCTAAACCATTAGCTAAAGCAATTTCTCTGACCTGTGGCTTAGTCAAGTTAGCTAGTGGGAAGATAACTTTCTTAATTTGATCCTGATTCAATTGACTCAAAAAGTAGGTCTGATCCTTATTACCATCCTTAGGACGCATCATATGAGTTACACCATTAGCATCCTTGACAGTCTTAGCGTAATGTCCCATGGCAATATAATCAGCATCTAAGTCCATGGCAAAATCTAAGAAAGATTTGAACTTAATTTGACTATTACACATTATATCAGGATTAGGGGTTCTGCCCTTCTTATACTCATCTAAGAAATATTCGAAAACACGGTGCCAATATTCTTTTTCAAAATTAATTGAATAATATGGAATATCAATCTTATCAGCAACTTTTTTTACATCTTCATAGTCTTCAGTAGCAGTACAGACGCCTGAATCATCAGTATCATCCCAATTTTTCATAAAAACGCCAACAACATCATAGCCTTGTTGTTTGAGTAGCAGAGCAGAAACAGATGAATCAACTCCACCACTCATTCCTACAACTACTCTAGTCTTACTATTGTCAACCATTATTCAATCAATCCTTTACTTCTAGCAAAATTTTGCGCTCCTCAAGATCCTTTAGAATATAATCTAAAAGTTCAACCGTTGGGGCTAATTGCTTGTTTTTAAAAATATTAACTTTTTGCAAACCGTTGCGATCAGTAACCACCATCGTTAAATGTGATAGACCTTTATTAATAGTCATCTTTAACTTGGTTGGTGCGTTATAAGGTGAATCATTGTAAAGGGGATGCTCATAATTGAAATTACCCTTAGTCGTTTTCACGAAACCGGCATCAATCAATGCATACAACTTTAAATCAGGATTTAAAGTAAATTTACGTTTATCACCATTTATCACAACTGTATTTGCCATAATTTACCTCACTTATTTATAATAAGTCACCTTCTTTTTGAAAGCAACTATTTATTTTTAGATTGAATTCTCTGCACTATTTTTACTAATTCTTGAGCAAACTGTTTAATCTCATCATCTGTATTATAACGCCCAAATGAAATTCGGATTGACTCATTTATTCTAGGTGAATTTTCGCCAAAACATGCAATTAATACATGTGATGGTTCTAAAGATCCAGCAGTACATGCCGAACCACCTGACACAGCAAAACCATTCAAATCAAGATTAGTCTGTAAAGAAGTAGTAGATACCCCCTTAAAGTGTAAATTAAGCACATGATGTGAATAGCCTGGACCATGACCACCATTAATCTCGTAATCAATTTGATGATCATCTAATTCTTTTAGAATAATATCTTGATAATGAGCATATTTCTTTTGCAAAGTATCACGACCAATTTCTGACACTTCACGTACTGCTTCACCGAAACCAGCGATTCCCGGTACATTTTCTGTACCAGCACGTCGTTTAGTTTCTTGCTCACCGCCTAAAACTAAATTAGGGATATAAATATCTGCATTTTCATACAAAAAGCCTAAAAACTTAGGACCATTAATTTTATGTGCTGAAACAGACAAGAAATCAATATTCATTGCCTTGACATCAATCTTAATCGTACCCATTCCTTGTACGTTATCAACATGGAAGTAGGCGTTTGACTCTTTGACTAAAGCTCCAATTTCTTTTAGCGGCATGATCGTACCAACTTCATTATTAACCGCCATAATTGAAACTAAAATTGTATCTGGAGTTAATTCTTTTTTTAATTGATCTAAAGAAATATGACCGGTTTGATCTACCTTTAAGTAGACAACATCATAGCCCTCATCTTCTAACCGTTTCATAGGATTTAGCACAGATGGATGTTCAATTGGTGTAGTAATAATTTTTTTACCAATATTTTTACGACTATAAGCAGTTCCAAAAATTGCAGTATTATTACTTTCTGAACCACCTGAAGTAAAAATAATTTCTCCACCTTGAGCATTAATATCTTGAGCAATTTGATGTCGAGCTCGATCAATTGCTTTTCTTGCCTGACGACCTAATTCATAAGTACTAGAAGCATTACCAAAATCATTTTTCATTTCATTAGTAATAATATCTATTACCTTAGGTGACATTGGAGTGGTGGCAGCATTATCTAAATAAATTTCACGCACGTCTAATTCATCTTTTCTACATAATCACTAATTAACTTCGCTGCTTTAGCGCCAACTTTTTTAACAAAGGTTTCGAAATCCTCTTCTGCACTACCATCTCCATTATCAGAAATTGCACGCATGGCAACTAAAGGCTTCTTAAATGCATGAGCAACTTGTGCAAAAGCGGCACCTTCCATTTCACAGGCTAAAGCTGTTGGAAAATTTTGACGAATTTCATCTTTTTGTTTAGATGAAGCGACAAATGAATCACCCGTTATTACCAATCCTTCACGGAAAGAAACACCCGTCTTTTTCAAATATTCTGCAAAGGCAGTTCCTTGTGGTGAATCAAGTACAAATTGGGCTGGTTGTTGAGGGATTTGACCTTCAACGTAATCTCCAGCTGCAGTATTATGTGCATCATAATAAGCAAATGCATTTGGCAGAACTAGATCTTCTTGATGAACATCTGGTGCCAGAGCACCTGCTGAACCAGTCATAAAAATGACATCAATATCAACACAGCTCAACAAACTGGCTAAGTTCATTGCAGCTTGTACCTTTCCGATACCACTTAGTCCTAAATATACATCATTGCCATTAACAGAAAAATGTTCGAATTCTGTTGATCCGAACATTTCTTTGGTTTCTGTTTGGAAATGATCACGATAAAATTCAGCTTCTTCCGCCATTGGGACGATAATCGCAATCTTCAATTTATTTCCTCATTTCCACTATAAATGAAACAGTGCTAGTAGCACTAATATAATTAAAACAATCACTATCAGGATAGCACGATTCAATCTTTTTTTCAGTCTTAGTGACTTCTCTTGGCGAATCGTTGCTTTATCACTTAATTGATCATGCTGGTAAAACTCTTGTCCGTCTCCTTCCAAAGGACGTCTTCTAAGTGGTTCATTATCAGAATCAGCTCTTTGAAAATCCGGATTTACATTTACTTCCTCTGAATCTTTATCAGCAAAAGAAGATTTGAGCTTATTAAGCAAGCTCTTTTTTTGCCTTTTTCGATAATCAGAACGTTTTTCTACCATGTTTAATCCTTATTATCAGTCTGAGCATTTTGCAATAGCATATTTTCCCAGACAGTAATCGCATAAATTGTCTTAGCATCGACAATTTTTCCTTCAGCCAATAAATTCTTTAACTCATCCAAGCTGTACCAAGCAGAAGTTAAAAATTCATCCTCATCAAGAGCCCGCTTATCAGTTAATTTGGTTAAAGTATCACAATAGAAAAGATACATCTTTTCATCACAAAAACCAGGAGAAGAATAAAATTCACTAACTTTTTCCCAATATTCTGCTCGATAGCCGCCCTCTTCATTTAGTTCGCGTTTCATTGCATCGAGTGGGCTAGCATCAGTAGAATCAACCAAACCAGCTGGAATTTCTAGAGTAATTTGCTTAATCGGTTCACGCCATTGCTTTACCAAAAGCATCTTTTGTTCATCGTTAATCGCAATTACACCTGAAGCGGGTTTATGCTTAATTACTTCTCTAGTTGAAGTTTCACCATTGGGAAGCTTAACTGTACGGACAGATAAATCTAGGATACGACCTTGAAAAATCTGTTGTGATGAGATTTCTGTTTCTTTTAAATCCAAAATCTCAGCTCCTTTTAGGCTAAATATACATTTACACATTGAAGACCATTTTTTCCTTGAGCCAATTGATATTGCACTCTTTGGCCTACTTGCAAAGTCTTATAGCCTTCTTCTTTAATTGCTTTATAGAAAACAAAGTATGACTTATGATTTTTATCATCTTCAATAAAGCCATAGCTACTGCCTTCATCAAACTGCTTAACAGTACCTAAACGCATTAGTTTTCCAATCCTTCTTCAGCAGCTTCTGGGTAATCTGCTTCAACAATTTTAGCACAACGACCACAAAGCATTGGCAATTTTGAATCTACACCGATATCAGTTCTGATCATTCGACAGCGAGGGCAAACTTCGCCTTCAACATGTTCAACTACTACACTGGCATTATTCAATTTTTCTGCATTAGTAGGTGCTTCACCATCAGCAATAGTTAACTTGGATACAATCAAGATTTGTCTAAAATCAGCATCTAAATCTTGAAGCATTGTCTTAGTTTCCTTGTCTGGATAAATAGTTACTGCCGCTTCAAATGATTTACCAATTAATTTCTTGTTTCTTGCATCTTCAAGAGCCTTCAAGACATCATCACGCAACTTCATGAATTTGCCCCAATTTTCAAGCAAATCATCATGGTTAGCATAGTCTTCAACTTCTGGCATATTAGCAAGTTGAATGTAATCTTCAGGTTCCTTCAAGAAGCCCCAGATTTCTTCCATAGTGTGTGGCAAAATTGGTGTTAAAATCTTAGCCAATTTAACAGCAGCATCATAAATCACAGTTTGCATTGAACGACGTGAATGGCTGTCTTCACCATCAATGTAGAGTACATCCTTAGCAAAATCAAGATAAAATGCTGAAAGATCATTAGAAATAAAGTTGAAGACTTTCTTAAAGACGGTAGTAAAGTCAAACTTGTCATAAGCAGCAAGACAGTCCTTAACTAAGTCATCCAATTTAACTTCTATGTATTGATCAACTGAACGAAGATCAGCATAAGCAACGCGATTTTCTTTTGGATCAAAATCACTAGTGTTGGCCAACATGTAACGGAAAGTATTTCTGATCTTGCGGTAACTTTCTGCAGATTGTTGCAAAATTCCCATTGAAACTGCAACATCAGAAGTAGTATCAGCTTGAGCTACCCAAAGACGAATAATTTCAGCACCCATCTTCTTGATTACATCGTTTGGTGAAATTACGTTGCCAAGTGACTTAGACATCTTGTGACCCTTATCATCAAGTACAAAGCCTTGTGATAATACTTCTTTATAAGGTGCCTTGCCAGTCACTGCAACAGAGGTAATCAAACTTGAATTGAACCAACCACGATATTGGTCACTACCTTCAAGGTAAAGATCAGCAGGATAATGTAAACCATCACGTTTTTCCATTACGCCTGACCAGGATGACCCAGAGTCAAACCAAACATCAAGAATATCTTTTTCTTTAGTAAATTCGCCGTTTGGTGAATGTTCTGAAGTAAAGTCTTCTGGCAACAATTCCTTAGCAGGATGAGTGTACCAAGCATTTGAACCTTCTTTAGCAAAAATCCCTGCTACATGTTCAATTGTTTCTGAAGTAACAATTGGTGTGCCATCTTCAGCGTAAAAAATTGGTAGTGGTACACCCCAAGCACGTTGACGAGAAATTACCCAATCGCCACGATCTTTAATCATGTTGTAAAGACGAGTCTTACCCCATGAAGGGATGAAGTTGGCTTGTTCAATTTGATCAAGGATTTGATCTCTAAACTTATCAATTGAAGCAAACCATTGAGTAGTTGCTCTGAAGATTACCGGCTTCTTAGTCCGCCAGTCATGTGGGTATGAGTGAGTAAAGACCTTAAGCTTAAGCAATGCACCTGCATCTCTTAACTTTTGGATCATTAACTTATCTACATCTTGGTAGAACATTCCCTTAAGTTCTGGCACTTCATCAGTATAACAACCATGAGCATCAACAGGACTAAAGATTGGTAAATGATACTTTTGACCAACATTAAAGTCGTCTTCACCAAAGCCAGGTGCAGTATGAACTAAACCAGTACCATCATCTAAAGTTACGTGGAATCCTTCAATTACTAAGCTATCTTTATCATAAATTGGATGCTTAGCCTTCATGTATTCCATGTCCTTGCCTTTGAGAGTTTGAACAACTTTATAATCGTCCCAACCAATTTCTTCAGCTACCTTATCAAGTAAGCCACTGGCAACAACATATCTCTTATCCCCAACTTGAACAACTGAGTAATCAAACTTTGGGTTAACACAGATAGCTTCATTAGCTGGAATAGTCCAAGGAGTAGTAGTCCAAATTACAAAGTACGTATCCTTAGGATCAATAATTCCTTTACCATCAGTAACTGGAAATGCTACGAAAATAGAATTAGCTTCAACGTCCTTATATTCAACTTCGGCTTCAGCTAAAGTCGATTCACTTGACCATGACCAGTAAACTGGCTTCTTGCCCTTATAGATATAGCCTTTCTTGTACATTTCTCCAAAGACACGAATTTCTTGTGCTTCAAAGTCATGCTGTAAGGTAATGTATGGATTATCCCAATCTGCCATAACACCTAGACGTTTAAAGTCGGTCATTTGCTTTTGAACTTGCTCTTCAGCATATTGACGACAAAGTTCGCGATACTTGGCACGATCCATTGTCTTACGGTCCACACCTTGCTTAGCAAGTTGTTGTTCAACTGGAAGACCGTGAGTATCCCAACCTGGTACATAAGGTGCATAGTAGCCATTCATATTCTTGTAACGAACAATAATGTCTTTTGAAATCTTGTTCAATGCGTGTCCCATATGAATGTTACCATTGGCAAATGGAGGACCATCATGCAAGTCAAAGCGAGGTTTACCTTCGTTTAACTTTAATCTTTGTTCATATAACTTATTTTCACGCCATTGTTTTTGCCATTCAGCTTCACGAACTGGCAAGTTACCGCGCATCTTAAATTTAGTTTTACCTAAATTAAGGGTATCTTTGATTCTCATTAACAAAATTCCTTTCTAAAAAAGAAAACCTCATCCTAAAATTAGGACGAGGTTAACCGTGGTACCACCTAAATTGAGCTCTTGCGAACTCCACTTAATTTTGCGTAACGTGCAAAAAAACGTTTAGATCAATTTGGCAGCTGATCAACCATCAAGCTCTTATGCTAGTCTTCCACCATCACTAGCTCGCTGAATTGCCATCAAGTTTTACTGTCAATCTAATATATTAACTCTTATAGTCATCAGGAAAAACAATTGTTGGACCTGAAGAATTAGATTTCATTTCAGGTTTAATATTAATTGTTTCGTGACTCTGACTATCTCCTGTCATTGGCTTGGGTGCAGAATCAGTTTTCTCGTCAGGATCAGCTGGTGTATCCAATTCCAAATCATCAGGGCCTTGAGAAGAGTTTACGTCATTTTCATCATCGTTGTCAACATCTTCATCATCATCTTCGATATCTTCAATGTCATCGTCGTCAGCATCAATTGGTTCTGAGTCATCATCAGGATAATAGCGTTCCAAATTGAAATAATCATCCAAAGCGTGTTGCCATTTTTCATCGGTCAAATTATCAATTTCAGTTTGCAACATGTCTTGGATGTTACTCCGAAATTCACTAACTTGCTCTTTAACACGCATATAATCTTTTGAAATAGTATCCTGCTGTTGTTTTTGCCTTTTAACGATCGCCTCTGCTTCTGCCTTTGCATCAGCGATGATTTTTTTAGCTTCTTTTTCTGTGCTTTCTTTTAATTCATCTGCAGCTTGTTGAGCAGAAATAAGTGACTTATTTAAAGAACTTTTCTTTTCGTTATATTCATTAACCTGCTCTTGATACTTGCCAACTTGTTCTTGCAAGTCAGATATCTTTTGATTTAAAGAAACATTTTCATTCTTTAAATCAACCAGTTGATCAAGTGTATCGCCATAATCATCGACAATCTTATCCAAAAAACTATCTACCTCAAGACGATCATATCCATTGCGACCACGATGTTTAAATTCTTTATTATGAATATCCATCGGGGTTAATTGCGTTTCTTTGTCTGCCAAAGTCTGAGCACCACCTTATACTTACCTTTTCTTGTAGTCGAAATATCTTCAATCAAAACTCGACCAAAATGTCTTAAACTTAAGACATCGTTTTCTTTAACCATTATATTAGAATCTGCTATTTCATGCCAATTTAATTTGACTAGTTGACTACTAATCATTTTTTGGATTTGACCACGGCTTTGTTTACTGATTCCTGATAACACAGCATCAATTCGCATTGAAGCAACTATCTCTGTCTTTTCAATTGAATCATCTTCAGGAGTTAATATTTCTTTGAAGCTGATTGCCTGCAATTTTACTTTTGTTCTGCCTACACGATCGATTTGTTCTTCAAAAAAATCGGCCATTTCTTTTTTAGCAAAAAACTGCCATTTTCCTTGATCATCGGTAATAATGTCACCAAAAATATTTGTATCAATGCCTGAATTGGCTAATGTTCCTAAAACTGCACTATGATTAATCTTAGCAAATTTTTGCGGATAGATTATTTCATACGGCTGGATTTGGTAATCACTTGGTTGTAAATTAAGCCACTCTTCACTCAAAATAACCCGCTTTTTCTCAGCATTAGGATAACCACCATATTCTTGAATAAAAGCATCATTACCTACAATAGTTTTTAAAATTGTTCGTTTACCCGGATCCAAAAAATCAGTTAAAATCGGCTCATGCTTAAAAACTAACTGATTAAAAAGACCAGTAAAATAGTCAATTACTGGTCTTTCCTCTTGATTAAAATATGGGTAAAACTTACTTGCTTGTCTACGTTCCATTAACCCATTATCCTCAATAAAATATTAAATATCCAAATTAAAACATAATTCTGAACAAGATATAAAATAAATAAAGCAATAATTGGTGAAACATCGATTCCAGTTGAGTAAGCTAATTTAGCAAATGGACCTCTACGAAACAAATTTAAATATGGATTTACAATTTTATCTAAAAAACGTCCAACTGCAGAATTACTTAACATTGGCAACCAACTCATAATCGCATCGATTACAATCAATAAACTATAGAGCCATAAAATCCATGTCAGTGCCAAATAAATTAAATGTAGTGCATTAACCATTAACTTAAATTATCTTTCTTATCCACTAAATCACTAATTTTACCATCAGTAACAAACTTAGGTGGGGTTGCTAAAAAGATTTTATCACCAATACGTTGAATCTCACCGTTCAAAGCATAAACTGTGCCTGTAATAAAATCAACAATCCGACGCGCAGAACTATCTTCCATTCTGCTAAAGTTAATTACTACTGCCTTATTATTTAATATGTTCTGAGCAACATCCTTAGCATCAGAATATACCCGTGGCTCATACAATACTATTTTGCTTTTAGCTGAATTCAAACCTGACTTGATTGAAACTACATTATCACGACTAACAGAGTTCAGAGGCAAGTCTTCATTTTCATCTTTAGTTTGTGAAGTATATTCTTCGTCATTATCTAATTCATCATCATTAGAAATTCCAAAAAATCTTCCTAATTTATCAAAAGCCATTTATCTCTACCTCCAAAACTAGTTTTCGCTACGGTGCTTGAAGAATGGGATATCACTGTTATCGTCATCATCATCTTGAGCGCTAGTTTCAATTTGAGAAATACTATCTTGATCTTCATTACTAAAAGTATCAAAACTCTCATGATCCTTCTTTGGTTCAGCAGATTGAGTATTTCTTCTTTGGTTATCTTGATTGTCATTTAATCCCCAAACACTGGTTGGATCAACCATCGTTTGTTTAGGTTGTTCAGGTTCTTGCTTTTCTGCTGCAGGTTGAACTGTTTGTGGACGATCAACAGGTTGTTCAGGTTGAGCAACCTTAGGAGCTTCTTCTTTCTTTTCTTTAGCTGGCTGGGCCTTAATTTGATGGCTACGACCAGGTAATTGCTTAGAAGCAGCTTCTTCGGCCTTAGAATCAATTCCTGTTGCAATAACAGTCACTACTACTTCGTCACCTAAGTTAGGATTGATTGAGGTACCAAAGATAATATTTACATCATCGCCAGCTGCCTTAGATACAATTTCTGAAGCATCTTGGGCTTCGAATAGAGTAAGATCAGGTCCACCAGTAATGTTAAGCAATACTTGCTTAGCACCATCAATTGAAACTTCAAGTAATGGTGAAGAAATAGCCAATTTAGTAGCTTCAACCGTTCTGTTTTCACCACTAGCACGACCAATTCCCATCAAGGCTGCACCTTGATTTTCCATTACAGTCTTAACATCGGCAAAGTCCAAGTTAACGTAGTCAGTTGAAGTGATCAAATCTGAAATACCTTGAACACCCTGCTTCAAAACGTTATCAGCTTCCTTGAAGGCATCCATCATTGGAGTCTTCTTATCAACCATCTCAAGCAAACGGTTATTAGCAATAATAACTAAAGTATCAACATATTGCTTTAGTTGGGTAATACCTTCTGCCGCATTTTTAGAACGCTTAGGGCCTTCAAAACTAAATGGGCGTGTAACCACACCAACAGTCAAGGCACCAGTCTCACGTGCAATTTTAGCCACTACAGGCGCAGCACCAGTACCAGTACCACCACCCATACCAGCAGTGATAAAGATCATATCTGCACCTTTAAGTGCATCTTCAATTGTTTGTTCACTTTCTTCTGCAGCCTTTTGACCTACTTCTGGATGTGAACCAGCACCTAACCCACGGGTTAGCTTTGGCCCCAACTGAATCTTATTCTCAGCCTTATTACTATTTAAAGCTTGCACATCAGTGTTTGCTGCAATAAATGAAACACCTTGTACGCCATCGTCAATCATTCGGTTAACAGCATTGCCGCCGGCTCCACCAACACCAATTACTTTGATGACAGCATTCTTATTGTCGTCTGAATCGAATGTAAAATCCATTAAATTAACCACCTTTAATCAAAGAATTTCTTAAAGAAACTCTTCAAGCTATTATTAGTTTTTTCTTGCTTAGTATTTTCTTTATCTGACTCAGATTCTACTCTGGCAGACACTTTGCTTCTATTATAAGCTTCTTCGGCTTCACTTTCACTACTAGAAGTTGTACTTTTAGAAATCTTGGTATTTTTTGATTGAGAAGCAGTATCTTCTACAGCAGGCTCACCAAACCCATAAATTACGCTATTAACAAGATAATCTACTTCAGACATCTTATATGAATAGTGGACAATACCATAAGCAGCCGTATAAATCGGATTGCGCATTCCAATTTGATCCGGTTCATAAATACGGGCCTTAACGTTTAATCCATTAGCTGTTAAGCTATCAATTCCTTGTAAAAGACTCGTACCACCGGTAATCACAATACCACCTGGCTGCTTTAAAGCTTTGTGTTTAGCCAAGCCTTTGCCTAAACGAGTTAAAATTTGTTCTAGCCGAGCATTAATGATTTCACTAAGATAAACTTCATCAACCATTTGTTGGCTATTTGCACCAACACTATTAATAGCAAATTTATCATTTTTTGAGGCAAATTGTGGGTCTGCAAAGCCATAATCTAATTTGATCTGCTCTGCATCTTTCTTAGAAATGCTTAAAACAGCAGAAATATCATTAGTAATATCACTGCCACCTTCTAAATCAATATTAGCGTATTTAATCTGACCTGCTTTAATGACAGTTGCCGTACTTACGCCACCACCAAGATCAATAATTACTGAACCAAATGTTTTTTCACTTTCATTCAGCGCAACACTTGAAATTGCCAAAGGAGTCGGTACAAAGAAATTATTATGATAGCCTGCTCTTTCAATCGCCTTTTTAATATTGTGTAATGGCCCTGTCGGAGCTGTTAGTAAAATTCCACTGACCCCTAAAGAACGGGCAATCATTTTTCTAGGATCATCTACTTCTGTTTTACCGTCAATCAAAAACCGACTTGGTAAAAATGTGATTGCTTCACGTTCATCCTTAGCTGCGGAATGAATGGCAGATTTGATTGTCCGCTTTACATCATCATTATTTACTTCTCGACCTTGTTCACCAACATTGGCAAAGCCAGTAGCAGTCTCAAGTTGTAACATCCCTACTGGAATTCCTGCAACTACACTATAAATTTTGGCATTAGTTTTTTCAGCTACACCTTTGAGTGCACGATTAATTGCAGAAGCAGTCTGATCAATATCTACTATTTGCCCATGTCGCATTCCTGAATTAGGCGTAGTCACTGCACCTATTACTTTACCAGAGTCCGCAACAACGGCCTTTACACTTGTGGTTCCTATATCTAGACCCACTAAAAGATTTGAATTCTCCAAAATTAAGCCCCCATTAATATTTGCCTTGAAAAAATTCTAACATAAATAAACTTGCAAAACAGCTACGATATGCCGTAAGCTTTCTTCTCACTTGAAGTTAATGGTCTACTAAATGCGCCTATCTCTAAATCAATTAGGCTATTTTTGCCAGCTTTAACTCTAATCGCATCATAATATTTTAGTTTACTCTTCAAAGTAGTAGTATTGCCAATTACAACATTGCCATCTTTCATCACAAAAATAATCTGCGAATTTCGTCTGGTATTTCCACTTAATAATTTTACCTGATTTTTGAATGAATTAGGTAAATTGTTAAATAACTTTAAATCATTTTTTAAATCATCTGATTTATTATAGCCAACAAAGATCGGCTTATCTTGATTCACTTTCGACCAAGATAATGCTCTTGTACCTATTTTTCCATTATCCAAAATCTTGCGATACGAATCACCATCTTTTAAATAACCGACTGCTTTGCGTTCATTAATTTGCAAAATAAGCTGATTAACGTGACCCAAATGAACTTGTGCACTTTGAATTTCTGGATATTTTTTAGATAATTTTTGACTCAAATCTTTTTGTTGAAATAAATAATCAAAAACTTTATCACTAGCTTTTATTTTGGATATTTTAATAATTTCCTTAACCGGTAAATCCGTTACCCCAATCACTTTAACAGTACTAATATTTGCTAACGGTGAAATATAATATCCTAAACCAGCAATTGCCAAAATTGAAACTGTCATTATCAGTCCAAGTCTTCGCCTTAGCGATCGGCGTCTTTCTGCCTGCAAATTAGAAAGTGAGGCAGATATTTTAGCCTGCGATTTATGACTATTTCTTTGTTGATTGAACTCATGATTTAAGTATGGAGACAACTCTTTTCTTGGATCAATCTTAGTTACTGGCTTTTTTGCCATCTGCCTCACCTACTTTTCTTAGCGTGAAATCTCTTCCATTACTTTAATTACTTGATCAGATGCATCAGGAACACCCAGTGCTTTAGAAGCCTTACTCATTTCTGTAGCATACTTTTCATCAAGTAAAATATGATCAATTGAAGAAACAAAATTATTTGGATTCAAGTCATCTTCTGGAATAACTAAGGCTGCACCTGCTTTTTCAAGATCGAGTGCATTTTTCATTTGGTGATTATGAGTTACGTTAGGACTAGGAATCAAGATAACTGGTACGCCTAACGCTGTAAACTCAGCAATACTTGTTGCTCCAGACCGTGAAACAACACAAGTCATTTCTGGTAAAAGTCCTGGCATATTCTTAATATATGGCAAGATCTTAATACTAGTTCCTATATCAATGCCCTTAAGCTTTTCTTGCACTTTATCAAAATAATAAGTACCTGTTGCCCAAATAATTTGATATGGCTTTTGCTTCAATGTCATTAAAGACTTAAGCATAATTCTATTGATTGCAAGTGCACCACGTGAGCCACCAAACACTAAAACCGTCGGCATTTGTGGATTCAAATTCCAGGTCTTTTTAAGATCAATCTTTTCTTCATGCAAACTCAAAACTTGTTGTGAACGAGGATTACCCGTCTTAACTAATTTCTTTTTTTCGGAAAATTCTTTAGCAGCATCATCAAAGGTATAACAAATCTTATCAACATAATGGCCTAAAAACTTATTAGCCAAGCCAACTACTGAATTAGATTCATGAATCATAGTTGGAATATGCATTTTAGCTGCTTCATAGACCATGGCCCCACTAACATAACCACCTGTACCCAAAACAACATCCGGCTTAAAGTCTTGCAAAATTTGACGGGCACTTTTAGTAGCTTGCCAAAATAATTTGATAGTTTCAAAGTTTTTCAATGGATGTTTGCGGTTAAAGCCCTGAATTTTAATAGTTTTAAAGTTAACACCTGCTGCTGGGACAATTTTTGACTCTAACCCTTTTTGCGTACCAACAAACAAGATTTCATCGTTTGTGCTAATACCGCGTTCTTTCAAACGCTCAATAATTGCCATAATTGGATAAATGTGGCCACCCGTACCGCCACCTGTAAAGATAACTCTCATTTTATTTAGTCTTTAATTCCTTCACAAATCTAACAAAGTAATCGCCGCGTTCTTCAAAAGTTCTAAATTGATCCCAAGAAGCACAAGCTGGTGAGAACAAAAGAACATCTCCTGCTTCTACTAATTCCCATGCACGAGGAACAGCTTCTTGTAGCGTATTAACAATTACAATGTCCTTAATTCCCGCTTTTCTAGCTGCATCGGCTAAAAGATATCTAGTTTCACCATAAAGAACAATCGCCTTAACGTGTTCTTTAAATAATGGAACTAAATCATCAAAAGTAAAACCACGATCTAGTCCACCTGCAATTAATACTTCTGGTTCTTTAAATGATGGAATAGCTACTGTTGCAGCTTCAATATTAGTCGACTTAGAATCATTATAAACCTTGCAGCCGTCAAGTGTTGTTACATATTGTAAACGATGCTTTGCTCCCGTAAAGGTGCTTAATACTGCAGCAATATCATCATTGTCAGCACCCATAAGCTTAGAGATAGCGATTGCTACCAAACTGTTTTGCAAATTATGAATACCAGGCAATTTAATGTCTGCAATCTTCATAATTTTTTCGTTTTGGCTTTCTAGATATTCGTCACCAATAAAGTAATCGGCATTATGATCAACTTCTGAGAAAGTTTGCATCTTAGCTGGAGAAACTTCTTTTTCTTTAGCTAAAATATCCTTTTGATCGTAGTTAGCAATAAAGTAATCACTACTATTTTGCGTTCTGGTTACATTTAGCTTGGCATTAACATAATTTTCAAAAGTCTTGTGATAATCCAAGTGCACATTATTGTAAATATCAACAATAGCAGCAACCTTAGGATTAATATCTGTAACACCTAAAAGTTGAAAACTAGAAATTTCAACTACTAAAATATCATCTTTAGTTGCTTTAGGCACAACTTCGGAAATTGGCACACCAATATTACCAACCGCATATGCATGATGACCAGATTTTTGCAAATGATGATCCAAAATTCTTTGAGTTAGCATGACTGTAGTAGTCTTACCATTTGAACCAGTCACACACACATAGGGCGCATCACTGCAGCTCAATGCAACTTCTGGTTCAGTAATAATTGGAATATTTAATTCTTCAGCTTTTTGTACCATTGGGTTTTCGTAAGGAATGCCTGGATTCTTAACTAAATAATCAAAATGTTCTTTTTCAAGTAAGTCAACTGGGTGGTGTCCACCAATTACACGAACACCGCGATTCTTTAATTCTTGTGCCTTGTCATTATGATCAAGATCAGCTTTGTCATTCAAGGTTAATTTGGCACCCAATTTTAAAAGAAGTTCACTAACTGCAAAACCACTTTTTCCTAAACCTAAAACTAAAATATTTTTATTATTATAAGTTTTAATATCTTTCATTTTTTATTATTATCCCCAAATTACCAAATACAAAATACTACCAATTAAACCAACTAACCAGAACACAAAGTCAACTTTCCATTCTGACCAGCCCAACATTTCAAAATGATGGTGAATAGGCGTCATCTTAAAAATACGTTTACCTGTAGTCTGGAAAGAAATTACTTGCAAAATTACACTTGCAGTTTCACAAACAAAGACAATTCCGATTAATAAAAGTGACCATGGACGATTAAGCATAATACTAATCGTAGCCAAACCACCACCTAAGGCCAGTGAGCCAGCATCACCCATGAAGATTTTAGCTGGTTTATGGTTAAAAATAAAGAAAGCAAGCAAACCACCAATCACACTCATACAAAAGGCCAAAACAGCAAAATTCTTTTGTTTGAATGCAATATAAGCATAAGTACCGTAAGCTACAACTGATAATCCAGTTGCCAAGCCATCCAATCCATCAGACAAGTTAACCGCATTAGAAAAGCCGACCAGCCAAAAGATAATGAATGCTACAAATAAAACTAAACTATGAACTACACCTGCAAATGGAATATATAAGCCAAATTGGAAATGATCACTTGTAGCAATGATGACAATTACAATTGCAATAATTATTTGCAAAGCCAATTTTTGCCAAGCACGCAAACCAAGATTTCGCTTAAAGTACAACTTAATTCCATCATCAAGGAAACCGATAATGCCATAACCTAAAAGACTGATTATCAAAATCCAAACAACTTTATTCAAATTGTGTTGCATAGCAGCTACCCAAATAACGGAAATAACTGCTGCAATTACAAAAACAGTTCCACCCATTGTAGGTGTGCCAGATTTCTTCTGATGCCACTTAGGACCTTCATCACGAATTTCTTGTCCTTCGTGATGTGACCGCATAAATTTAATTAACAACGGAATAAAGATCACTGTCAAAACCAGTGAACTAACTAAGGCAATACAACTTGCCAACATTATATTCATACTAAGTTACTCCTTTAACCTAATGTTTATTTTTCTTCCGGCTTTCAATTCTGTACCCTTAGTCACACTTTGACTAGAAACAGTTCCGGTTCCCTTTATACTTAATTTAATATCAGTTAAGTTAGCAAATTGGTGCAAATCACTATATGACCACCCAGTCATATCTGGGCAAATAATTTTACCTGAGGTATTAACAAATATTTTTGATCCGGATTCCAATCTTTCACCCGTTTTAATACCTTGATTAGTAACTCGATCACCACTACCAACTTTGACTAAATCAAGCCCTAATTGCTTAGCTTGACTTTCAGCTTGTCCAACAGTTTTATCTTTAAAACTAGGTACCTTTACCGTCGTTGTTGAATCATCATTCTTAGAGATTGAAATGATCCGACGCATCATTGGCTTAAAAATTGAAGCTAAAATCTTTTCAGCTCCGCCCCCAATTAAATGTGGCTGCTTAATTGTCAAATAAATGCAATAACGGGGCTTGCTAGCAGGATAAATACCAACAACAGAGAAAATATAATTACTATTACCCTTGAGGTATCCTCCACCCTTAGGATTAGCAATTTGAGCGGTCCCAGTTTTAACAGCAATATCAGCATTGCCCATCTTGTAGGCAGCACCAGTTCCTGATTGCTTATTAAGCACCTTTCTCATATTAGCAACAATTACTTTTCTAGTCTTGGCGTCATATACTGGTGTCCCAACTTTTTTGATCTGATAGCCTTGAACAGTATCACCATCAGCATTAGTAATCTTGTTAATCAATTGCGGTTTAACCATCTGGCCGTTATTTGCTAAAGAACTGTAAGCTTGCATCATCTGCATTACATTCACAGTCACGCCTTGACCAAAAGCAGTAATTGCCTGATCAACCGGTGTCTTAAACGAAATCATCCCTGGTTGCTCACCAGGAAGAGTAACTCCCGTTTTTTCTCCAATCCGGAATTTCTTTAGGTACTTGCGCCAAGTTTTAGCACCCATCTTTTGTTCTAACTTAACAAACCCAGTGTTACTTGAACGTTCAAAAGCTTGTGAAAACGGAATTGTTCCCCAGCCTGAAGTTAGCCAGTCATGGATAGTTGACCCAGCAATATTAACAGAACCAGAGCGGTAATACTCATTGGGATTATAATTGCCACTATTAACGACTGCCGCAAATGACAAAATCTTAAAAACCGAACCCGGTTCATAAGTATCTTGCACTAAGATATTACGATATGACTTGGTCAAGCCTTTCATAGTTTGCGGATTGAAAGTTGGACGTTGTGAAGCTGCTAAAATCTTGCCTGTTTTCATGTCCTCAATTGCAGCGGTAATTGATGTTGGCTGATACGTTTTTTGAACCTCGCTCAACCGCGTCTCAAGTAAACTTTGCAATTGTGAATCCAATGTTAAATACAAGTTATTGCCATTTTTAGCTGGCTTATAAACTTGGTTACCATTAGGCATTTGATATTCAGATGCATCTACCGAAGAAATTCGATAACCATCTGTTCCAGTTAAAGTCTTATTGAAATAAGCCTCAATCCCCATGGTTCCGACCAAATTTTGTGCATTAGTCTTCTTGTTCCAAATTGGCTGAGCTAGACCAACAACATGTGAAGCGAAGATCCCATTTGGATATAACCTTGATGGTGTTTCTAAGAATTTAATCCCCGGCAATTTCATTGCTTCAATCTTTTTCTTTTGCCTTAAAGTTAGACCACTACCACCCGTTCCAAATTGTACCTGGAAGACTTTTTTCTGTGGTGTTAAATATTGGTAAATTTTCTCAGCAGATAACGGCAAAACCTGAGCCAACTTTTCAGCCGTTTCAGTCTTATTCACCACATACTCAGGTTTATTTTTATAATTAATCGAAGTCTTATCTAAAATTGCATAAACCGTATACAAATGCGAATCTTCCGCAATTGTCAGTCCATTTCGATCATAGATAGTCCCTCGCGTAGCTTTAATTACCTGATTCCGTTTATAAAGCTGTTTGATACGTTGTGACAAGTTTTGTCCATTAACTGTTTTAGATATTCCGATATATAAAAATCTAGCCGTAAATACAAGAAAAACCAAAGCCACGGCCATTTGGAGAAATCTCCCCACCGTAAAGCGGTAGCCGTGGGCTTTGGATTTTTGTAATTTTAAATTACTGTTTTTTTTCATTAACGAATTGTCCTAATATTTTTGTTAATTAGAGTTAATCCCTTTTCACGTGCAATTTTATTTAAACGTGATGTAGAAGTTAACTCTCCAATCTCTTGACGTAAATCGGTAATCTTGTTCTGTTCCTTAGCGACCGTCTGCTGAGTTTTAGTCAACTCATGTTGAGCCGAAGTTGCAGAAATACTAGAAGAAACTAGGAAGATCATCATGCCCAACGTAATAATGCTTCCAATAATTATTAAAATTTTTTCTATGCCGCTATAAGGAACTTTACGCGGATCAAGGATAATTCGTTGATGTTTCTGCGAACCATCTCTACTATTTGGTTCATATTCTATTCTTCTTGCTGAGCTGTCAGCCATAACTTTTTCCTCTTTATAACTTCTCTGCAACCCGTAGTTTTGCACTGTGTGAGCGGTTGTTGTTTTCTAATTCAGAAGCAGAAGCTACAATCGGTTTGCGATTTACCAAACGCAGCGTTGGTTTCATATCGTCTGGGATAAATGGCATCCCTCTTGGCACCTCAACCTCTGAATACTTCTTAAAAATTTTCTTAACGATCTTGTCTTCATGAGACTGGAACGTAATTACACTGATTCGACCACCAGGACGCAATATCTTAATTGCTTCCTCTAGCGAAGCTTGTAAAACATCAAGTTCGTGGTTAACAGCCACCCGCAAAGCTTGAAAACTCTTCTTTGCCGGGTGCCCTCCAGTTCTTCGTGCATACGCAGGAATAGCATCCTTAATTACATCAACTAATTCAAAAGTTGTTGCAATTGGCTTTTCCCTACGCCTTTCTACGATCATGCGAGCAATTTGACGTGAAAACTTTTCATCGCCATATTGATACAAAATATCTGCCAGCTCTTTTTGACTTAAAGTATTAACTAACTGATAAGCGTCTAAGTCTTGACTTTGATCCATTCTCATATCTAATCGAGCATCATAACGATATGAAAAACCACGATCTGCTTGATCAAACTGAGGAGAAGATACACCTAAGTCATAGTATATGCCATCTATTCCATCTGAGTAGCCTAGCTTTACTAGGTCCTTTTCCAAATTACTAAAGTTGTCATGTACTAATTCTAACTTTGGTTCACTACCTGGCTGCAGTAAATTCGCAAAGTTCAACTCTGCCGATTTTATCGCATATTCATCTTGGTCAAAACCTACAAGCGTACCGGTGTCAATTTTGCTAAGCAAATATTTAGCATGTCCACCACCGCCAAAAGTTGCATCTACATAAAGACCACCGTTTCTTGGTTTCAAATTGTCGATAGTTTCGTGTAAGAGTACACTGGTGTGTTTGAATTTCATAGTTTTTTATAGTTCAATGTCGTCCAAATTTTCAGCAATATCATCATAGTCTTCGTTAGCTTCTTCTTCAAAGCTAGTCCAACGTTCCTTAGACCAAATTTCAATTCGATCAGAAACACCTATAATGACACATTCTTTAATGAGTTCAGCATGAGCCTTAAGCGTTGTTGTCAGATTAACGCGCCCCTGCTTATCAAACTCACATTCCATCGCACCAGAGTAGAATAAACGCATAAATTTACGTGTATTCCTCTTAGTCAACGGAAGTTTTGCTAATTTGGCTTCAATCTTTGACCATTCTTCCATCGAATAGCCAAAAATGCAGCCTTCCATTCCTCGCGTGAATACCATCTTGTCGCCAATCTGATCGCGAAGTTTCGCTGGTATAATCAGGCGACCCTTGCTATCAAGATTATGGTGATATTCACCCATGAACATGGTCTAGCCCCCTTCCACTAAATAATTTACCACAATTCACCACTCTCTACCACATCCATCTGAAAAAAATACCGATTTTTAAATTTCTTTTTTATCCTAAATTCTTAAAATTAAAAAAAGTCGCAAAATATTAAAATTTTGCGGCTTTGGTATATACAACAAATTTAGATTTTATAACACAAGCATCAATAAAAGTCCAACATACCAAAAACAGGTACAGGCAGCTAAATAATCCCATAATTTACGAAGTGTTTTTCCTAAAGAAATATTTTTATTCTTAATTGCATCATTTAGCGATACAACAATCACTAAGACAAAATAGCATAAGAAACCATAAGGTAAAAATGAGGGTTTATTCATGTGTAAAGTAATTAATCCACACGCCGAAAGAAAGAAAAATGGCATAACATCATACCCTCTAAACTGTGCCTTAGGGAAAATTTTGTTGACCAAAAAAGCAACTACTAAGCCGATAATTGGGATTAGAAAAATATAAAGCATAAATGTTCCTCCATTCTTTTCATTGTAAACTAGAATTGATTTGAAAAAAACTATTAATAAGCATAAAATATTGTTCAAGTAGGAGGGCTTTTTATGGCACGAAAAAAGAAAAAGAAATCAGGTTTTCAAAAGTTAACTATTGCAATGGCTTGGATCATGGCCATCATCACTTTAGCAGCAGTTATTGCTCAAGCTGCTGTTTCGCTTCAAAGTTTTTAAGCAAATTTAAAAGACGCAGAAGAAAAAATCTTCCGCGTCTTTTTTAAACTCGATAAGCATTCAAATCAACTAAAAATGGATAGTCTTGTGCCAAATTGCCCCAAATCCAGTATAAAAGAATAAAGAAAACAATCGACCAGCCTAAGCTGACCAAAATGCTCATTAATAATACATGAACTGAAGCGGTAGTAATTCCAAGCATATTGAAAATTAACCAGCTATAAGCTACGAAAACTGCTGTTCCAAGTAAAATAATAATTAACCGCGCACAGAAAACTTCGGGTAAAAAGCGAGCTATCTTTTGACATACCCAACAGCTTACTGGTAAGAAAACTGTATAAACGCCGATAATACCATAAAAATAAATATCGGCCACAATTCCTGTACCTAAAGCTAACCAAATTTCATTATCATTAGTATCGTCAAAAAGGCCGATTAACATTACGCTTATCGGTAAAATGACACTTGAAGCAGCAAAACTACCATAAGTCATAAATTGATGTAAATAAAGCGCACATACACCATCAACCACTAGTGCAATAAATAGTCCGATCGCTAAAGCCCATTTACGAAGAGTAGTCATTAGTTTGCCACCTGTCTTTCAATGACAGTTACAACAGATGGATCACTGATATCACCGGCAGGCTTGATTCGAATTTGATCAGATAAACCAAATGAATCACGTGTTGTGTCCGTAACAGTACCAATCAAAAGACCTTTTGGTGAATTACCACCCATACCACTAGTATAAACTCTTGTACCTGCTTTTAATTTTCGCCCATCAACTACCTGAGTAAAGGCAAGATTATTATTTGAAGTAACTGTAATAATCCCATGCACTGTCTTTCCATTAGCAGCATCTGCTTCAACAGAAAAACGGTTAGCAGATTCATCAGTGGTAGTAAGTAATTCAACTTTTGAAGAGGCAGCACTCACTTCAACTATTCGACCAATAACACCACCATCACACATGACAGCCATATTCTTCTTAATTCCAGCCGCGCTCCCCTTATTGATCATTAATAAATCTGACCAAGTATCAGGTGAACGTGAGATTACGGAAGCATTAACCATCGTATAGCCACTTAAAGTATCTTTTAACTTTAAAGCTGCTTTTAATTGACGATTTTCCTTTTCTAGAGCTGAATTTCGTGCTTTAGTTTGACCTAAATCTGTTATTTCACGCTTTAAATGATTATTTTCTTCTTGAGTATTTAAAATATCATGAGCACTATTTAAGCCGCCTGAAACAAGGCTAACTGGCACATCAACAATTCTTGTACCTAACGCTACAATGTCATTACCCAAACTCTGGATTAATAAAGGCGTATTGCGCCTATTACGCAAGCTGACACTACCGCCTAAAACGGCTAAAACAACAACTACTATGATAAATGCTGATAATAATTTTTTGTTTTGTAGAAATTTTTTCATTAAGAATTGATCCTATAGAAAAACCGGCAACAGCCGGCTTTTTTATTATTTACGACTTCTACGCATTACTTCAATATTCTTGAGTGATTCGCCAGTACCAATTGCTACACAATCAAGTGGATCTTGAGCAATAAATACTGGAACCTTGGTTGCTTCAGAAATAACTTCTGGCAAGTTCTTCAAGAGTGCGCCACCACCAGTTAATACAATACCGTGGTCAATTACATCGGCAGCAATTTCTGGTGAAGTTTGTTCCAATGTTTCTTTAATAGCGACGATGATATCTTGTACTACATCTTGAATAGCTTTAGCAACATCAACTGCTTCAATATCAACAGATTTTGGCAAACCGGTTACTAAATCACGACCACGAATATTCATTGATTCAATTTCTTTAGCTTTTTCAACTGAAGCTGAGCCAACTTGAATCTTAATATCTTCAGCAGTTCTTTCACCAATTAATAAATTAAAGTTGGAGTGAACGTAGTTAACAATTGCATTATTAAACTTATCACCAGCTTGACGAATTGAAGTTGATGAAACAATCCCACCTAATGAAATAGTTGCAACATCGGTAGTACCACCACCGATATCAACTACCATTGAACCAGTAGGATCCATAACTGGCAAGCCAGCACCAATTGCAGCTGCGAACGGTTCTTCAATTACAAATGCTTCACGCGCACCTGCAACTCTAGCTGCATCAATTACAGCACGTTTTTCAACTTCAGTAACACCTGAAGGAACACATACCATTACTGATGGCTTAGAATTACCAACAGTTTTTTCCATAAAGTACTTAAGCATTGCTGCTGTAGTATCATAATCAGCAATCACACCATCCTTCATTGGACGGATAGCTACGATACTACCTGGCGTTCTACCAATCATTTCTTTAGCTTCTGAACCAACAGCGATTACTTCGCCTGTTTGTGTATTCTTTGCTACTACAGAAGGTTCTCTTAAGACAATGCCTTTTCCTTCCATGTAAACAAGTGTATTGGCTGTACCTAAATCGATACCAATATTCTTTGTACCTAATCCAAACACAAAAATCTCTCCTTAATTGTTGCGGTCTCTAAATCTTGAATCATTATAGCATACTCTAGCTTTAAAGGTGCTTTTCACACGAATTTTAAAGAACTTTAAAACAATTTTTCTCACGTAAACTCAAATATTGTCCTTGACCGACAATAAAATGATCCAAGAAATCGATTTTCATCATTTCTGCGGCTTGATATAAATTCTGCGTTAATTCTAAATCGCTTGCCGATGGTGTCAATTTACCACTGGGATGATTATGAGCGATAAAAATACCCGAACAGCCATAAATTACTGCCCAACGAAAAATTTCTCGTGGATGTGCAACTGATCTATTCAAAGTCCCCTGAAAAAGCTTCTTCTCAGCAATAATGTGATTACTGTTGTCAATATACAAGGCCCATAGTTCTTCTTGTTTATGGCCGATTAATTTATCAGCTAAATACGTACCTACTTCAATACTAGAGGTTAAAATCAGCTTTCTTTTTGGCGAGGCACTACGTAAACGGTCTAGTACTGCTTCAGCTGTAACCGAAATTTCAGCAGGACACTCCGAACTAGTAATAAATTGCACCACATTATCAAACGAATTTAGCTTTTTATTCTTAAGAAAAAAACTTAAGTCACGTAGTGTGTGAATCTCCCTATTTTCTAATTGTTCAAATAATTGCGCTAATAGCTCTAAATCCGTCCTAACAAAGTAATGATTTGGTTTTCTTTTAAACATTAAAATTACCCCCTCATTACTTATTACGCAAAAAAGAGCTAAATTTTTTTCAGAAATTCAAAAAAGTTTTGACAAATCATCGTGGCATTTTGCTTATCCTTAGCAGATGGAGCTTTTAAATCCGGAACCATCACGCACTTAAGTCCTGCGCTAGCTGCTGCTTGAATGCCAGTAGACGAATCTTCAAAAACTAAGATATTTTCTTTCGGCAAGCCCATTTTTTTAGCCGCAGCTAAATAAATATCAGGTGCGGGTTTGGCCTTAATATGCCCCTTTTGCACATCAAGATAACTAAGATGAAAGTCAAAATAATTTCTAATTCCTGTAGCCCACATTGCATGCTGGACTACATTTTCATAATTACTTGAGGCAATTGCCATCTTTAATCCGCGCTTTTCAAATTCATCTAATGCTTCCTGGACACCTGGCTGCAATTTTAATTTACCTTCATCAGTCCATTGCCACACCAAATCGTCTGTCCGCTTAATAAAACGATCACGCGCCTCATCAGTTTTAAAATATTTATGATAAAAATCCTGCATTTCCTTAACGGTGGCACCAGTCAATTTAAGGTAAGCATCCCGCGGCGTACCCAAATTTTCTTCTTCAGCTGCTTGAATATTGGCATTCCAATATAATTTTTCTGAATTGACTAGCAAACCATCCATGTCAAAGATAATGCCTTGAATATCATCATTTAAGCCCTGTACTCGCATCATTATTTCCTTTCCAATTCAAAATTGCACTCACTAAATAAAATGAGCCACTCACCAGCAAGATATCATTTGCTGTCAGCTGATTTAGTAATTTAGTAAAAGCAGTTCGATAATCTTTTTCATAATTATATCTTTTTTGAACATCAAGCGGAAAGTCATTTCTTTTAGCCACTCGCGGATAAGACAAGGTCGTTAATAAAACTTTGTCTTCAATATCAAATAGTCCAAATACCTGCTCCAGGTCCTTATCTTTCATCATTGTTACCAAAGCATAAACTTTACCATGATTTTGATGAGCCAATTGATGCACTACCGCTAACAAATTAGTCATTGCCTGAATATTGTGCGCCCCATCTAAAATAATTAGCGGCTTATTTTGCAAAATCTGATAACGCCCTGGAATGGCTGTTTGATCAATGGCTGTTTCAATTTCTGCTGCTGACAAGGTCAAATTCAAGAGCAAGAAGGCCTGACATGCAACAGCGATATCATAAGCTTCAACTTTAGGCCGCAATGCAAAGACAAATTTTCTTTGCTGGTCTTGATAGACGATTTTTTTATCAAGCAGAACTTTAAAATCTTTTCCTAATTGATAAACTGTTGCTTGCTCTTTCTTGGCCTTATTTTCCAAAATTGATCTAACGTTCTCTGGTACATTGCCTAAAACAACTGTTTTTTTAGCTTTAATAATGCCGCTTTTTTCACGAGCTATATCCTGAATTGTTGGACCGATAATTTTTTCATGATCAAGGCCAATCGTCGTAATAATACTTACTTCTGGCGTAATTACGTTGGTTTTATCATGTTCGCCGCCAATTCCTACTTCAATCACTGCATAATCGCATTTTACTTGAGCAAAAAAGACAAAAGCTAGTGCAACTTCATATTCAAACGTCACTAATGAAAAAGCTGGATCATTTTCCTGCAGTTTTTCATACGCTGCTTGCACCAAATTAGCCGTTTTTACCAAATCTGCATCGCTAATATTTTGATTGTTTAATTGAATTCGTTCATTAAATTCATAAACATATGGTGAGACAAAAAGGCCAGTCTTTTGACCAGCCTTTTTTAATAGATTTGATAAATAGTATGAAGTTGAACCTTTACCATTAGTGCCCGTAATATGAATCGTCTTAACCTGATCTTGTGGATTGCCTAATTCTGTCAACAATCGTTTAATAAAAGATAAATTGTTTTTGGGATGTAAATGCGGCAATTTGTACAAGTAATCGATTACTTCCTGAGCTTTAGTAAATTTCAATTATTTGCTCTCTTTCAAATCCTGAATTCTTTCACGAACGCCACTTAATTGACTTTCATAGTCGGCTTTCTTTTCCTTTTCCTTGTTGACAACAGCTTCTGGAGCGTGATCAACAAAGCCCTTGTTAGCCAACTTCTTTTCACAGCGAGCAACTTCGTCTTCAAGACGCTTTTCTTCTTTTTCCATCTTTTCTAGCTCATCATCAACATTAACAAGTTCAGTCAATGGAACAAAGATTTGTGCGCCTGGGATTACAGCAGTCTTAGCCAATTTTGGTGCTTCAATTTCACTAGCTACAGTCAATTCCTTGGGATGCAAGAAGTTTTCAACATAGTCAGCATTTTCATCTAAGACATGCTTATCAGCTTCATTATCTAATTGAATCATGATGTCAATTTGACTAGACATTGGTGCATTAACTTCCATGCGGATGTTACGTACTGCTTTAATAGTTTCAATTAAGAAGGCCATGTCTTGATCTGCTTGCTTGTTTTCAAATTCTTGATGTGTAGTTGGATAGTCAGCAACCATAATTGACTTACCTTCATGAGGCATTGAGAGCCAAAGTTTTTCAGTTACAAATGGCATAATTGGGTGCATCAAACGCAAAATTTGATCAAGAATCCAAATTAAGTTTTCTTGCTTTCTAGCCTTTAATTCTTCGTCGTCACCATTTAAAGCAACCTTAGAAATTTCGATGTACCAATCACAGAAGTCATTCCAGATAAAGTTGTAAGCTTCACGGCCTGCTTCACCAAATTGATATTCATCAAATAAACGAGTTACTTCATCAACAGTATGGTTCAAACGATCAAAGATCCAGCGATCTGATAAGTCAAACTTAGAAGTATCTGGCATATGAGCTGGCTTTGCATCGGCAGGCAAGTTCATAATTACAAAACGACTTGCATTCCAAATCTTGTTAATAAAGTTCCAAGCTGCAGATAACTTCTTAGGATCATAACGAGTATCTTGACCAGGAGCAGTACCGTTAAGAAGGAACCACCGTAAAGCGTCAGCACCGTATTTATCAACTACGTCCATTGGATCAACACCGTTACCAAGTGATTTACTCATCTTGCGGCCTTGTTCGTCACGCATCAAACCATGCAAAACAACATCATTAAATGGACGCTTGCCAGTAAAGTGCAAACTTTGGAACATCATTCTTGATACCCAGAAGAAGATAATGTCGTATCCAGTAACTAAAGCATTAGTTGGGAAGTAACGCTTAAAGTCTTCTGAATTAGTATCAGGCCAACCTAAAGTTGAGAATGGCCATAAAGCACTTGAGAACCAAGTATCAAGTACGTCTGGATCTTGTTCCCAGTTTTCAATATCCTTAGGAGCTTCTTCGCCAACATAAGTTTCACCGGTCTTCTTGTTGTACCAAGCAGGAATACGGTGACCCCACCATAATTGACGTGAGATACACCAATCATGAACATCACTCATCCAGTGATCAAGAGTTTGTTCAAATCGTTCTGGGACAAAGTTTACCTTGCCATCAGTCTTTTGGTTTTCCAAAACTTTATCAGCAAGTGGCTTCATCTTAACGAACCATTGCTTAGAAAGACGTGGTTCAACTTGAACGCCTGAACGTTCTGAGTGACCTACTGAGTGAACAATTGGTTCAATCTTGATTAAGTAGCCTTCTTCTTTAAGATCCTTAACTAAAGCTTCACGACAGTCAAAACGATCCATACCAGCATACTTGCCAGCTTCTTCGTTCATAGTACCATCATCGTTCATTACGTTGATTCTTTCAAGATTATGACGATTACCTACTTGGAAGTCGTTAGGGTCATGAGCTGGGGTAATCTTAACTAAACCGGTACCGAATTCTGGATCAACGTGTTGGTCTTCAATAATTGGAATGTGGCGGCCAACAAGTGGCAAGATTAATTCCTTACCTACGATATCCTTGTATCTTTCATCTCCTGGTGCAACGGCAACAGCAGTATCACCAAACATGGTTTCAGGACGAGTAGTAGCAATTTCTACATAACCTGAACCATCAGCAAATGGATATTTAATGTGGTAAAAGGCACCTTTATCATCCTTGTGAATAACTTCAATATCACTCAAAGCAGTTTGAAGTGCCGGATCCCAGTTAATAATGTATTCACCGCGGTAAATTAAGCCTTCTTTATAAAGCTGAACAAAGACTTTCTTAACAGCCTTTGAAAGACCCTTGTCCAAGGTAAATCTTTCTCTTGAGTAGTCAAGTGAAAGACCCATCTTAGCCCATTGGCCCTTAATAATTGCAGCATATTCATCTTTCCAGTCCCAAACCTGCTTAACAAAAGCTTCACGTCCCATTTGGTGACGGTCTTTGCCTTGCTTGCGGAGTTTAGCTTCAACTTTGGCTTGGGTAGCAATACCAGCATGGTCCATCCCAGGAAGGTAAAGCGTATCGTAGCCTTGCATCCGTTTAAAACGAATTAAAGTATCTTGAATTGCAGTATCCCAAGCGTGACCCAAGTGCAACTTACCAGTTACATTTGGTGGTGGAATAACAATTGAATAAGGGTGAGCTTTCTTGTCACCAGAAGGCTTGAACAAATCTTCATCAAGCCAAGTTTGATATCTGCCTTTTTCAACCTCATTTGGGTTGTATTTAGGTGCTAAATCTGTCATTAAAATTCCTCCAATAAAAAAGTCCTAGACATATTGTCTAGGACGATCAGTTAAACCGCGGTACCACCTATGGTTAAGCAAAATTATGCTTCTCTTAATAGCGATAACGGCGCGTACCGGATTAACCTACTTTTTATTTTCAATTAATCAGCTAATCAAGCTACTAGTCAACCTTCGGCCTCTCAGCTGTCTGGCTTTTCTCTGTTAATAAAGTCGACCTCTCTTGATTCTTGCTTTGGTTAAGATTATAGCATGAATCAATTTGTAAAAAAAGCATTGACTTCACATGAAATAAGCTTGGATACAAAATATATTGATTTACTTCAACTTAGCAAGCTGCTCTTTATACTCCTCAATAGCTTTTCTAGAATTATCATTATCTCGCTTATTTTTAACTATATCCATCGCCGCACAGATAGCAACTATTAACAAAAGTATTATCAGCAATACAGGCATCCAGCCTTTTCTGATGCTGAACAGTAATTTGCAAAATATTTAGTATCACAAAAATCATAACTAAAAACCAAGGCAATCCAATTTAAAGTCATTGATTTTTTATTCGATTCAATATCATTCTCAGTTTCTTGAATCAAATTTTGAAAAAATTTTTTATCTTTACTTTTCCTTGCCTGTATTTGCTTACCTAATTCATCTACATCTATTTTACAATCCTTTATTAAACTTCCCCGCAAGCTGCTCTAATGGAGACAGCTTTTCTTCCTTCCCATTAAATTTTTCATGAAACCAATCAGTAGTTAAAGCATGCCTAATATCACTTGTTTCAGACTTACCTAATTTATATTTTGCAGTCACAGCTCTCAGCTTACCATTAGAAATATAACAATATTGTTCAGATGCATGCTGCTTGCTATCTTGAGATTTTTGCTCTAATTCTTTGCCCAACGCAACAAGGTCTTTAACTAGATCCGGCTTTTCTTTCAAAATTTTCAGTCCCGCTTCTCTTTTTTGCTCAAGATCCTTCTGCTTTTCAGCCTCATCTTTCTCAAGCCTCTCCTTTTCAGCACTATAATCTAATGAATCATAACTATTGAAGTTTTCATAATCTGTTCCCTTGTGACATTCAATTGGTAGTGGAGTATCCTGAGCTTTTTGCCACTGGGCAAAACCATCCATGAAATATGCCACAAGTGGACGTTGATTATTCAAGTAAAACTTGTAGTTAAGATTCATAATCATTCCTATTTGAGCCCGATGATCATCAGGTAATGGCTGCGCTTTTCTATCTGTCAACAACTGAACCTTGCTAGGATATGTTAATTCATAATCAACCTTGTCTTTATTGATAAAGCCTTTATTGTATTGTGATACTCGTCCGTTAAACTGAATAAGGTCACCTGTCTCAAGCAAACCTAAATCTGCAAATCCTTTGGTCAAATTCAGCCAAAGATGATCAGTCACCATCTTAGGATTCTTCGGATCATCAACAATTCGCACATTTCTTACTACCATAGTTGGACTATACAAGTCGCCACGACTTTTGTCGTAATATCTTTTATAACCATATTTTCCAAATTCAGCCTGAAACGTATGACGTTCATCTGAACCAAGATTACCTAATATTTTTCGCATAATTCTTACTTTTTATTTTTATTATTCAAACATATGTTCAATTGCATCATAACAAAAAAGACGCCACAATAAGCGTCTCAAAATTTTTGATTAAATTATCCTATTTTCTAATTACCTTAACAGCTTGAATCAAAATAGTCGGAATCAAGGCCAAGCCAGCAAGCCACATCACTTCTTGACCAGTTAATGGGGTAACGGCAAACAAGCTATGCAAGGCTGGAACAAACAAGATTAAGGCAAGCAAAACAGTACCTACGGCAAAGGCAGCCAAACTGTACCAATTATTCTTAAAGCCAATCTTGAAAATGCTATGCTGTGAACGACAATTGAAACCGTGCAATAATCTAGCAAAAGTCAAAGTTGAGAAGGCCATTGTTGTCGCTACTGCTGGACTATCTTTTAATCCAATTAAAAATGCGGCAATTACACTAAGTGAAATTAGCAAACCTTGAATCGTAATTTGACTGACAAAACTCTTAGTTAAAATACCTGCTTTAGGATCGCGTGGCTTACGCTTCAAAATATCAGGATCACCTGGTTCCATTCCAATTGCCAGAGCTGGAAGTGAATCAGTTACTAAGTTAATGAAAAGCAATTGAACTGCTACAAATGGCACAGGCAAGCCAGCAAGTGAGGCAAACAATACCGTAATAATTGCTGAAAGGTTACCAGATAATAAATAGCCAATCGCATTCTTGATATTTTCATAAACGGTTCGACCGTTGGCAACAGCTTTAATAATTGTCGCGAAATTATCATCAGCCAAGATCATGCTGGCAGCATCCTTAGAAACTTCGGTACCCGTAATTCCCATTGCCACACCAACATCTGCCTTCTTTAAAGCTGGGGCATCATTAACACCATCACCGGTCATTGAAACAATGCGGTCTTTTCTTTGCCAAGCGTTAACAATTCTAATTTTATTTTCTGGTGAAACACGAGCATAAACTGAAACTTTTTCAATCTTTTGATCAAGTTCTTCATCACTCAAAGCATCAAGTTCTAACCCAGTTAAAGCTAGATCGCCATCATTGAAGATACCAATCTTTTTAGCGATTGCTACAGCGGTAATCTTATGGTCACCAGTAATCATCACTGTTTTAATACCGGCTTCCTTCGCTTTAGCTACAGCTGCTACACTTTCTGCTCGTGGCGGATCCATTTCTGAAACCAAGCCAATGAAAGTCAAACCATCTTCTGCTTCAGTTGAAAGTTCTTCGTCACTTTCTTTATATGCAAAAGCCAATACCCGCAAGCCATTTTCTGAAAAATGATTGTTTTGCGCTAAAATTTCTTGGCGATCATCTTCAGTCATTGGCCGAATTTCATCACCAAAACGAATATTTACACAACGCTTAAGCAAGACATCAATCGCGCCCTTAACAAAAATCGTTGGTACGGTGTGAATTAAGTGCTTGGTACTCATCAATTTTCGATCAGAATCAAATGGTACTTCTTCAAGTCGCTTAGAATGGTCACGTAATTCTTGTTCTGATAAGCCTAAAACGCCATTGCCCAAGTCAATCCCGGGCACTTGACGATACATTTCCAATAAAGCTGATTCAGTCGGATCACCAATTGCCTTATCTTCTGCCAAACTTGCATCGTTGTTAAGCACTACATCATAAAGCAAGTAGCGGTGAAGTTGATTGCTCAAATCTAGTTCATTTGGCTTTAAAACTTTGCCACCAATATAAATATCTTCAACTGTCATCTTGTTTTGGGTCAAAGTACCAGTTTTATCTGAACAGATAACCGAAACTGAACCTAATGACTCTACTGCTGCTAAGTTTTTAATAATGGCATTTTCTTTAGCCATCTTTTGTGTCCCCATAGCTTGCACAATAGTCACGATTGAGCTTAACGCTTCAGGAATTGCAGCAACAGCTAAGGCAACAGCAAAAAGCAAGGCGTCCATCAATGGCTGACCGCGCCACATTTGGATACCGAAGATGATCGCACACAAGATTAAAATAGCAGTCGCCAATCTAGATGAAAACTGGTCTAGCGATACTTGCAGTGGTGTGCGCCGTTCTTTAGTTTCATTCATTAAAGCGGCGATCTTACCAATTTCAGTATTCATCCCCGTTGCGGTGACTACCACAGTAGCCCGGCCATAAGTTACCAAGGCACTTGAGTAAACCATGTTCACTCGGTCTGCCAAGGGCACTTCTTTTTCAAAATCAGTATCCAATTTATCAACATTAGTTGATTCACCAGTCAAAGAACTTTCATTAACTTGCAGAGAATAATTCTCTAAAATACGCCCGTCGGCAGTAACTAAGTCCCCCGCTTCTAGTAAAAGAATATCGCCTGGTACTACATCCTTAGCAGCAATTTCTTGCTTTTGACCATTACGCAAAACTTTGGCAGTTGGAGCAGACAATGATTTTAACGACTCCAATGATTTTTCTGCCTTAACATGTTGCACTGTTCCTAAAATGGCATTCAAAATCAATACTACAATAATTACCAGAGTACTTTCTAAACTACCAGTAAAAGCTGAGATGATGGCAGCAATAATTAAAATAATTACCATCAAATCTTTAAACTGTTCTAAAAAGACTTGAAAAGTACTTTTCTTTTTACCTTCAACTAAGGCATTAAGACCAACTTGAGCTAATTTTTCTTTAGCAGCTTGATTAGTCAAGCCTTGCTCAATATTAGTTCCTAATTCCTTGACTATCTCGTCTTTTGTTTGACGATAATATTCCATGTAAAGCCCTCCCTAAACATAAGAGCAATTTAAGCAAAAAAATAGAGACTACTGGCTAAAGCGGTGTTTAGTCAATAGTCTCATCATTTAAACTTACAGCGGAAAATTAATTTCGTTCTGACGCCGTAAATACAATTTATGCCGATTACTCCCTATTTACTTGTTAATATTTATACCATATTAAATAGGTTGCTGACAAGATATTTAGTTGATTTTATTTTTTGAAAAAACATTACCATAGTTTTGCTCAAGCTGTTGCATAATTTCTTACTTAGTATTGCCGACCTTTTTAAGTGCTGAAGCCAAGATTTAGGCACCATCTTTTTTGTCTTCAAGCATGCCTTGCTTCATTCCTTCTTCACGTGCATCTTGTTCTCGCTCTAACCTTTTATCCTCGTAGTCCATGATATAATCACTCCCAGACATTTCTATCTCAGTTGCAACTATTAATACCATTAATTTCTATTTCTTTTCTTTCACAAGATAAATTGGACGTTCCTTAACCTGCAAGTATATTTTACCAATATAACGACCAATAATCCCAATACACAGAAGCTGTAAACCACCTATCAAAAGAATAATCGAGATCGTACTAGCCCAGCCCAAAATACTTGAACTAGGTTCAATCAACTTTCGAATAATCACAAAAATCAAACCAATAATTGACAAAATAAAAGATGTCGTCCCGATCCAAACAGCTAAATTAAGTGGTGCTTGAGAAAAATCGGCTATCCCATTCATTGCATATTTAAACAATTTTAAAGTAGTCCAATTAGTCTTACCAGCTACCCGTTCAATATTGTGATATTCAAGATATTTAGTCTTAAAGCCAACCCAAGCAAAAATTCCTTTAGAAAAACGACTATATTCTTTCATGGCTAAAACAGCATTGACCATCTGCCGCGTCATCATCCGATAATCACGCGCACCTGGCACGATTTCCACCTTAGACACGCGATTGATCACTTTATAAAATTGATTACTCAAGAAGGATTTAACTTTTCTTTCACCCTTGCGATCAACTCGTCTGCAGCCCACAGCATCATATTCACCTGTTTGCAAAATTTCATACATTTTTGGCAACAAATCTGGTGGATCTTGCAAGTCTACATCCATTAATGCCACATAGTCACCCGTTGCAGCCGATAAACCTGCATAAATTGCCGCTTCTTTACCAAAATTTCTCGAAAAAGAAATATAATGAACTGCTTGATCTTGTTCATGCAGCTTTTTTAATTCAGATAAGGTACCATCCTTAGAACCATCATCTACAAACCAATATTCTGGCTTAACTTCCGGCATAGTAACCAGCACCTTTTGAACTGCAGGATAAAAAAGTGGAATTGATTCTTGCTCATTAAAACAAGGAACAACTAACGATAATTTCTTCATTATTTATGTACTTCTTTCGTACTTTTTCTAAACGTGATCACTTTATTAATCACAAATTGAATTAAAGTCGCTATAAAAGTGGCCACTGCCTTGACAATCAAGTGCGGAAAACCTAATTTTGTAACAAAAATAAACAAAGATACGGTAGTAAACACAGTTGTGATCTGTCCAACTAAAAAGTATGAGATAAATCGCAACAATAAGCGATTATGTACCTTAAAGTTAGTATATGAATTCCAAAAGAAGTTGTTAATAATCCCGCAGGTTGAAGAAATAATATTGGCTACTTCGACATTTACTTTAAAATGAATCAAAATTGTGTAGGCGCCGAAATCTATTACTAATCCTAATACTCCAATTAAGACATACTTGACTAACTGGATAAAATCCTGCGAATGATATATTTGCCTGATCTTTGTCATTACTTCATTATGTCATCTAATTGCAATTCTAGATATTCTCCGCGCTTCAGATCTTCCGGCAAAGTCAATTGCCCCATCGAAATTCGTTCTAGTTCAACCACTTTCATCCCTACCGCACCAAACATGCGCTTAAT
This sequence comes from uncultured Lactobacillus sp., assembly GCF_947367125.1. Taxonomy (GTDB): domain Bacteria; phylum Bacillota; class Bacilli; order Lactobacillales; family Lactobacillaceae; genus Lactobacillus. The sequence continues at coordinate 8,985 of NZ_CANBCQ010000004.1, read as the reverse complement.
CTGGTGGTATTTGCCTTCGCGAATCTTAATTTCAATTGTAGACCTACCGTGCTCTTCATCTTGGGATAATATCTTCAATTCTGCTGGTTGCAGTTTGGTTCCATCGCCCAAAGTCATCCCTGCCGCAAAAGTTTTGACCGTCTCATCATCAGCTACGCCAGCAATCTTAGCGCGATAAATTTTATCAACATGCTTATTTGGCGCCAATAATTCATGATTAAGTTGACCATCATTAGTCAAAAGTAGCAAGCCTGTCGTGTCTTTATCCAAACGGCCAACTGGTACGATTCCTTGATAGCGGTCTTGCGGTGCAAGCAATGAAATCACCGTTGGTTGACTGCGATCTTCCGTCGCCGACAAAACACCTTTAGGCTTATTCAACAAGAAATAATGATATTTCTGATAAGCTACAGCGTCGCCATTGACAGTAACCTGGTCACTTTCTTTAACTTGCTGCTTTGGCGTTTTTACAGTCACGCCGTTAACTGCAACAATTCCTTTTTTAATTAAAAGATGAACTTCTTTTCGCGAGCCAACGTTCATATTGGCTAAGTATTTGTCTATCCGCATTTATGTCTTTCTTTCATTTTTATATGTTGATTAATGTTAATTATATAAGAAAGTTAAACCAATTTCGAATTGCGACACTAATCAAAAACGGTCGATTTTGTTTTCGACCGTTTTTACGCGCTCTTGCGCGCGATTATTATATTAACTATAAATCAATACATAATACTACTAGAAGTTTCCATATTAACACCATATCTTTTTAAATAATAACCCGTGTCATATTTAATTTTAAAAGCACTAGCAGAAATAATTCCACTAGCGCAATCTTTCTATAATAAATCTGCGTCTTCTTGTGCCTTATCATCCAAGAATTTTTCATTTGGATAAATTGGCGTAATTTCGATGCCAGCCATGGCTCTTTCAATCAAGCCTTCAACATCAAGGCGTGCTTCATATTCACGTGCCTTATCAAGCTTTGGCTTAGTCTTAGGACGTGGCGGAGCAAAAATAGTACAACAATCTTCAAAGGGTTGAATTGACAAATCAAAGGTACCAATTTCTTCGGCCTTAGCAATGATCTCCGTCTTATCCATTGTCGCAACTGGACGAATAACTGGAGTCGTTGTTACATCATTAATGGCCACCATTGATTGCAAAGTCTGAGAGGCAACTTGACCAACTGACTCACCATTAAAGATGGCTAAGCCACCACGTTGAGCACGAATGCGGTCAGCTAATTGCAACATAAAACGACGTTGCACAGTCATCAAGTAGCCTTCTGGCAACTTTTCCTTGATCGTTTCCTGAATTTCCGCAAATGGCACAGCAATAAAATTAATCTTACCAGCGTAGTTCGCCAAAATACCAGTCAATTCCTTAGCCTTAGCCAAGGCCTTTTCAGTAGTGTAAGGCGGACTAAAGAAGTGAACCATTTCAATATCTACTCCGCGCTTCAATGCCAACCATGAAGCAACTGGTGAGTCAATCCCACCACTAAGCATCATGACAGCCTTACCAGCAGTACCAACGGGCATCCCGCCAACACCATGAAGCAATTGATTGGAAATATAAACGGCATCTTGACGAACTTCAATTCTTAAGACAATGTCCGGATGCTTCATTTCGGCCTTCAAGCCATCCATGTGATCAAACAAGTAGTCCCCAACTAAGTTGTTTAATTGGTTAGTATCATATTCAAACTTGTGATCACTACGCTTGGTATTAACCTTAAAAGTCATCCCTGACTTAAAAGTCTCTTGCATCAATTCCAAAGAAGTCTTTTCAATCTCTTCAAGAGTCTTAGGAATCTTAATTGCTGGTGAGTAAGTTTGAATTCCAAATACCTTCTTCAGGCGTTGGTCAACATCCTTGAATGATGCGCCATTCAGGACAATGTGCATCCGATCATGACGAGGATGAAATTCAATTTGTGGGAAATCCTTAAGAACTTTTTCAACGTTACTTGCTAAGCGATTGATGAAGTCCTTTCTGTTCTTCCCCTTAGTTGAAAGCTCGCCATAGCGAACCATAACTTCTGTGTATTCCATTAATTTTCTCCCAAATGATTAATTTTAGCAAAATGATTATAGATCTTGTCAAAGACCTTAATAAATTCATCCGCTTCTTGAAGCGTATTCGTCTCATCAAAACTTAAACGAATTGCACTAGTAGCAATCTTATCATCAATTCGCATAGAAACCAAGGTGCTGGCTTCATCTGCTGTTTTTGATGCACAAGCAGAAGTAGTTGAAGTATAAATATCTTGATCTTCTAGCGTATGAACTAAAGTCTCACCACGAATTCCTTCTAAGGCAAAGCAAAGAATATGTGGTGCAAAACCGTCACTTACTGGCGAAAAGATATCAATTCCCGGCTTATCCTGCAAGTAATCAACAATCTTAGCCTTAATCGCAGCTTCACGACTTGCTTTTTCAGCTTCATCTTGCAAAAGCAAACGAATTGCCTTAGCCATCCCCGCAATTGCTGGTAAGTTTTCCGTTCCTGAACGAAGGCCCTTTTCTTGGCCACCGCCATCGTGAAGTGGTGTTAGCATCTTGCCTTCCTTTTTGTATAAAATACCAATTCCGCGTGGTGCATGGAACTTATGCGCCGACAAACTAGAAAGATCAACTCGGGGTGTAAATACTTTATCCCAAATATTTTTGCCAAGTGCCTGAACGTTATCAACATGGAACTGAATCGTTGGATAATTTTCAAGCAAATCGCTAATCTCATCAATTGGTTGAATGGTGCCAATTTCGTTATTAACGCCCATGATTGAAACCAAAGTTGTATCAGAATCAATCGCGTTTCTTAAGTCATTAACGTTAACTCGGCCTTCCTTATCAACTGGCAATCTGGTAACGCGCCAACCCAAATTCTCTAACGCGTTAAAACTATTGGCTACAGATGCATGTTCCACGCTAGAAGTGATAATATGCTTACCAAATTCACGCTTTTGAATTGCAATCCCCTTAATTGCAGCATTATTTGATTCTGTTCCACCAGAAGTGAAGAAAATTTCATGCTGCTTAGTCCCCAGCAAATCAGCAATTTGTTTACGTGACGCCTCAAGCAATTGGTGTGCACGATCACCCATCTTATGCAAACTCGAAGGATTGCCCCAAATATTAGTCGCTACTTTATTGTAAGTATCCAATACTTGTGGATCTATCTTTGTTGTTGCACTATTATCAAAATAAATCACTATCATTACCCCTTCATTTAAAAAACGGTCAATCGCTTGACCGTTTCATGACTTTTCAATTTTAGCTTAAATAATGAATCGCTTCAATTAATTACTCTTCTCTTCTGAATAATATGCATTTTCAAGTCGTTGATAACTACCTGGCTCTACCTTTTCAATTGCTGTAGCAATTGTATCAAGGGCTTCCTTATAGTTATATTCATTATATAGCTGCATTGCTGTCTTTTGTGCTTGCGCAATTGAATCCTTATCTGCATATTTATTTGAATACTGCATCGTCAATTCAACTAGGTTAGCGGAATTAATGATGTCATCTGCTTCACGTTTAAGCCGCTCCACATCATCAGAAATTTGAATTAATTCAGCTGAGATCTTTTCCATATTAATCCGGACCTGACTCAATTCGTTGCTTACATGACCAATCTCGTTGACCACCAAAGTATACATTTGAACAAAGCTATCAGGATTACCTGGCAAATTTCGTCTTTCAAGTCGACGGTAAACTAATGAAACTTCTTGCTTAAAGCGCTTGATTGAATCATTAGCTACATTTTCAGAATCATAAAGTCCATCAACGTCAGTTGACATCTTAGCCTGCTCTGCATCAATTTCACGTAGGCGATCTAGCATCTGGAGCCATGAATCTTGAATAGCAGAGTAGACACCCTTACCATCTGCGATATTCTGTGTATCAATAGTGTACTGATGGTACATTTCATTGACTTCTTTTTCTAAGTCTTTACTCTTTTCCAATTCGCCATGAGTCAATTCATAGCTCTCATCAATATGCCGCAACTTTTCTACCAGCTTCTTTGACGCGGTTTGCTGATGTGAGATCAAAGTCAGCATTTTACTTTGATTTTTTTCAACAAATGGTCTTGCCTTGTATTCCTTAGCTAAAACATCATATAGATCGTCAATTTCGCCAGAGATCTTTTTATTTTCCTTGGCTAATTCATTCACCTTAGTCTCAGCTAGCAATTTGCGCGCACCATCAATTTCATCATGAATTTCCTTGATTCTGCCCAAAACATCTACGCTAGTAAGGTAATATTTTTCTGAAATCATTTTTTTATAAGCATCAGACAATTCCTTAAGCTGATCTTGGAACACTACTTCAAGCTGATGATAGCCCTCTTTTAGCGGTTTTAAGCGTTTTTGTAAGTTGCCCAAAGACATCCGAATCTTGGACAAAACTCGCTTAGCTTCAACATGATCACCTTGTGAAGAAAGATTTTTTGCTTCTTCAAAGTCACTCTCCATTGATGCTAGTTGATCTTCAACCTGATCAATCGCAGCACCATATTCAAAGGAATTGGCTAAGATATCTTTTCTTAATTCACGATAAACTTTAATCAAAGCATCATATTGAATTTGATTTTCCTTATTTGATTCAAGTAGTTCCGTGAAAACTGCCTTGGTGTTACGAGCATCTTCGAGCGTTGGCTTGATAATCTCCTGTGCTTGTTTAATATTCTTTCTTGCTTTAAACAAGCGATAAGTTGCATTTTCATTAGCAGCTTCTTCAACTAGCTTATGCACTCGCGGTAATTTTTTCTTAGCTGCTTCAGTGTAGCTTTTGCGCCAAGTATTTAATGTAGTTAAACTTTCGCCGGCCAAATCCATTTTATCCAGTCGCGTAATATCATCTTCTAGATGCATCTTCTCAATTTCAGTCACTGCTGCATCAATCGCTTCAATTTCTTTTAGTTGTTTACGATTGATCATTAGCATTGCTGCAACTACGACAATGATTAGGATCACCACGGCAATAATTATAATAGCTTGAATTGATGACATAGTTTATCCTCCAAAACTATCATAATTATAACAAAACCTGACCCTAATAGGTGCAAAAAGCTGTTCTATTTTCTTGATTTATTATTCTGAACTCTATATAATACTATTCGTGTAAAATATTTGCAGCAATAAGTGACAAGAACGTCAACATCTTGAAACGCTTTAGTGAACGAGTAACCCGCGCTGCATTGGGCGAAAATGTAAATCCAAGATGCACGAATGTTGAACTTATGCTTAATATTTTACTCCAAAAATTATTGTTTAAATTTTATGGAGGATTTTTTATGTCAAGATATACAGGTCCAAGTTGGAAACGTTCAAGAAGATTGGGTATTTCCCTTTCAGGTACTGGTAAGGAAATTTCTCGTCGTAACTACGCTCCAGGTCAACACGGTCCTAACAACCGCGGTCGTTTGTCAGAATACGGTCAACAATTGCACGAAAAGCAAAAGTTACGTTGGATGTACGGCTTAAACGAACGTCAATTTAGAACTTTGTTCACCCGCGCTGGTAAGATTCGTGAAGGTCAACACGGTGTTAACTTCATGATTTTACTTGAACGTCGTTTGGACAGTCTTGTTTACCGTCTTGGTTTAGCTACTACTAGAGAACAAGCTAGACAATTAGTAAACCACGGTCACATTACTGTTGATGGTAAGCGTGTTGACATTCCTTCATACGAAGTCAAGGTTGGACAAACTATTGGCCTGAAGGAAAAGTCAAAGAACTTGCAACAAGTTAAGGATGCCTTAGAAGCAGTTACTGCTCGTCCATCATTTGTTTCATTTGACGAAAACAAGATGGAAGGTACTCTTGTACGTTTACCAGAACGTGACGAAATGGAACCAGAAATTGATGAAGCCTTAGTTGTTGAATGGTACAACAAGTTACTTTAATTTTTACATTTTATTTTGTCGAAAGTCTTTCTCAATCGAGAAAGGCTTTTTTCTTTGCTACAATAATAGATAAAAAGAAAGGATGATTAGATGACTGAAGATTTAAACAAACGTGTTGAACAAGCCGCTCAAGGGATTACTCCTCAGACTAAGCCAGATGAGCGGCGTCGTTTTTTAGGCTCCTTGCGCGAACGCTGTTTAATCAGAATGGATAATACCGAAGTGCAAAACCATGAATTAACTAATCTTTTTCTTAAGCATCTCGCTGACTTTAAAAATTACACCATTTTAATCAATGGTAATATCAATGATGATGGCTTTTTAGGCGATGTCGAAGCTGGCTGCAGCAAGTTAAACATTCCTTTTACTTTGGTCAACAATGAGACTGCTAAAACTGGACCGCATGATACCGCGATTTTAGTTGTAGCGAAAACTGCTATCAACCGTCCTCGGATTAGTCTCAAGCAAGTTTACCCACCTGAATTTCCTAAAGAAGAATTAGTTGCACCAAAACAAAAAGAAAGTTTTTGGCACAAACTCTTTCATGGAGGAAATCAATGAAGCCGTTAGCTTATCGTATGCGTCCCAAGAATTTAAATGAAGTAGTTGGTCAGCAGCATTTAATCGGTCCCGGCAAAATTATTCGCAGAATGGTCGAAGCTAGACTGCTTTCTTCGATGATTCTCTATGGTCCACCTGGTATTGGTAAAACTAGTATTGCTAGTGCCATCGCTGGTTCTACTAAATATGCCTTTAGAAAGCTAAATGCGGCTACTGACGGTAAGAAGCAACTGCAACAAGTAGCTGCAGAAGGCAAAATGAGCGGGACGGTGGTTTTGCTTTTAGATGAAATTCACCGTTTAGATAAAACCAAACAGGATTTTTTATTGCCTTTGCTTGAATCGGGACAAATCATTTTAATTGGGGCAACAACCGAAAATCCATATATTTCAATCTCCCCCGCGATTCGTTCACGTTGCCAGATTTTTGAATTAAAACCATTATCTGCTACTGATGCAGCTCAAGCAATTGACCGTGCCCTAGCTGATGAAGAAAATGGCTTGGGCAAATACAATGTAGAATTAACAGATGATGCTAGAGCCCTATTAATCGAAAAAGGCAACGGCGATTTACGGTCAACTTTAAACAGTTTAGAGTTAGCTGTGCTTTCAACTAAACAAGAATTAAAAGATAAAAGCCAAGATGACAGTAAAATTGTCATCACCCAAAAAGAAATGGCTGATTCGATCCAAATGAAAACGCAAAATTTTGATGCATCTGGCGATAGTCACTATGACCTAGTCTCAGCCTTTCAAAAATCAATTCGCGGTTCTGATACAGATGCTGCTTTGCACTATCTTGCCCGTTTAATCGAATCTGGCGATTTGATTTCTATTTGCCGCCGCTTGGCTGTTATCGCTTATGAGGATATTGGTTTGGCTAATCCACCAGCTGCAGAACATGCCATCATGGCAATTCAAGCAGCGCAAATGGTTGGCTTACCTGAAGCACGAATTCCATTGGCTAATGCAGTTATTGAGCTAGCCCTTTCTGCTAAAAGCAATAGCGCCATCTCAGCAATTGACGCTGCTTTAACAGATGTCCGCAGCAAAAAAAATGATCCAATTCCTGCTAATTTAAAGGATGCCCACTACGCTGGCGCTAAGAAGCTCGGCCACGGTGTAAACTATCTCTATCCCCATGACTATGCCAATGATTGGATTGCCCAACAATACCTACCGGATAACTTACGCCACGCTTCCTATTTTGCTCCTAAAGGCAACTCTAAAATTGAAGCTAGATACAAAGCGATTTATCAAAAATTAAAACAAATGCAAGCTGATAATTTAGATTAAAAGCGGACTTTTAGACCATTCATTATGGTTGACAACTACCTGTAGAATGCGTATCATAATAAGTGATCTGAGTTGATCAACAAGCTTAAATGTATAAAGTTGACCGATCAAACTATAAGACGTGGGAGTTGGCAAATAACTACCGAATCGGAATACTGCCTCGTCGCAGGATCCATATTCGCTGCGATGTCAACTCAAATTTTGAACACTGCGGGTTCAACAAGCGTCATTATGCTATGTTTAGTCAACTCGGATTTTTTTAGAATATTAACTGAGACGGTCTCAATTGACCGTCTTTTTTATTGGTGGAGAAAATTTTATGGTAATAAAAATCGTCATGATCTTTTTCATTCTGTTGCTGCTATTGACTTCATGGTACATGTGGCACAGAAGAAATGGACATTTCTTAATTTATGACATTGGTGGCGATCCACGTTTAAGCACAATTTTAAAGTGGACTTCAATCGCGCTTTTGGCTGAAAGTATTTTAGGGATCGTTTTGCTATTTATGGGTAATAAATATTTGAATCTAATTACTCTATTTTTAGCTTCATTAACTATCCTGACCTTTGGCTTATCAATTACCCAAAAGACTAAATAATACTTTTCTAATACTAACCAAATTTTGGTAAAATATATATCAGAAAGAGGTGCTTAGAAAATGCTTTCACAATACAAAAATATTCAAGTTGCAGTCGATGGTTCAAAAGAAGCTGACTTGGCTTTTAGCAAGGCTGTAGCTATCGCTAAGCGTAATCACGCTACATTGGAGATCTTACACGTAATTGATACCCGTTCTTTCCAAAACGTCTCAAGTTTTGATTCAGCAATGGTTGAACAAGTTTCCAAAGATGCTGAAAAGAGAATGAAAGATTATCAAGCTCGTGCTACTAAGGCCGGCGCTGAAGATGTTCATTATTCAATCGAATTTGGTTCACCTAAGACAATCATTGGTCATGACTTCCCTAAGAAGCACAACATTGATTTAATCGTCGTTGGTGCCACTGGTTTGAACGCCGTTGAACGTTTACTCATCGGTAGTGTTACTGAATACGTAACTAGAACTTCAAAATGTGACGTTTTAGTATGTCGTGCAGAAGAAATTGCCGACGCTTTAGAAGGTTAATCATCGTTTTAATGGCTCTTTGTCAAATCCTGTTGATAATGAGTAAATGAATAGAATCAAGCAACCATTAAAAGGCTGTTTGGTTCTTTT
>NZ_CANBCQ010000003.1 GCF_947367125.1 uncultured Lactobacillus sp. | reverse complement strand
TATGGAGGATTAGCTCAGCTGGGAGAGCATCTGCCTTACAAGCAGGAGGTCACAGGTTCGAGCCCTGTATCCTCCATATTTTTTTACTCAAAAGCGTTAGATTATATCTAGCGCTTTTTATTTGAATAATAATTTTTTTTGGGGGGGAGAAAAGGATGTTTGTCAAAAGAGCCGAAACAAATAAGGGAGTAATCAAAAATTATCTAATTATTTTTGTTCTATTTATTGTTTTATCATTAGGATTGATATTTTTAGATCAGTTTTTAATTTCTGAAAAGATAATTCAAGCCAAATATAGTTGGTTGTTTATTGTATTGAGATATGTTATTGCAATATTGGGTTTATTATGGATTAACCGTCAGATTATTAAAAGTCGAATTACTTTTGCTTTTAAATTTGATTTGATTAATGGCCTGGTCTGGCTAATAGTAATAGCTTTAATTATTTATAATTTATGGGGAATAACATTAGGTGATTTAGATTTAAGTACATCTAATCAAGAAGACAATTTTTTATTTTGCTTAGGGCCAGCGATTTTTGAAGAATTATGGTTTAGAGGAATAATCTTTGAGAGACTAACTGAAATAAATTATAAAAAGAAGTATGGCTTACTTTTTGCAATAGTATTTTCTTCATTTCTATTTATGATCTCACATGTAATTATTCCAGATTATACTAGTCCAATTGCTATGTTACAGCAATGTATTGGTGCATTTTGTTTAGGTATCTTGTTTGCAGTGATCTATTTTGTAACAAATAATCTGGGATTAACTATGCTAGTCCATTTTACTAATAACTTAAATTCATATTTTTCTCTTACAGTTTTACCTTTATTAAATAATTTAAGCGATATGCAATTGATTTTGATTGAATCAGGAATATATCTTATCTTTAGCGTTTTGATAATGAGCGTATATAAGAAAATAAATAGTAAAAATAGGTTGTAGAATAACTTTTTTGCTATTTACAACGAAAATTACTATTTTAATATGAGTAAATTTACTTGTATTATTGTTGATGATACAGAGCTTTTGGGAAGATGTTATATGAATAAAAAACAAATTACGATGGTAACAGCAGCCTTAATGCTAGGCAACGTCATGTCAGGCTTAGACGGAACCATTATTAACACTGCGATTCCGGCAATTGTGGCAGCTTTACATGGAATTCAGTTCATGGGCTGGATTGTGGCAATTTTCTTATTGGGGATGTCAATTTCTATTCCGATTTGGACTAAAATTGGCGAAAAGATTACCAATAAGCGGGCCTTTGAAATTTCATTATTATTGTTTGTGTTGGGTTCAACTTTACAAGGAATGGCTCCTAATATTATTTTCTTCTTGTGTTCACGCTTTATCATGGGTATCGGTGCCGGTGGTATGGGATCTTTGCCTTATATTATCGCGGGTTATGTATTTAAAAATATTAGAACGAGAACTAAAGTTTTGGGCTATTTAACTGCCAGCTGGAATGGGGCAGCAATTTTAGGGCCGCTAATTGGTGGCTGGCTAATTGATGCCTTTTCATGGCACTGGGTCTTTTATATTAATATTCCAATTGGCTTAATTTCATTATTGATCTGTCTGATTTACTACAAGCCGGTTACACCAGAAAAAACGCCAGTTTTCGATATTCCAGGTGCTGTTTTATTAGTAATTGGTTTGCTTTTATTTTTAATGGGCGTTCAATTAGTTGGCTTAGCTCCTAGTTGGATCATCATTAGCTTGATTATCGTAAGTTTGGTCTTTATTGTCTTTTTCTTCATTCGCGAAGGGCATGCTGCTAATCCGATTATTCCAATTTCTTTATTTAAAAATAAAGATTTAGATGGTGACTTTTTACTCTTTGCCTTTACTTGGGGCGCATTTTTAGCGGTAAACACTTATATGCCAATGTGGGCGCAAGCCTTGCTTGGTTTGTCAGCCTTACTCGGCGGGATGACCTTAATTCCTAATTCAATTGTCGAAATTATTTCTTCACAGAGTGTTGCGACAATTCAAGACCATATCTCGACTTTTAAGCTAGTCTTGATCGGAATAATTGCAATGATTATTTCATCGGCAGGATTGTTCATTGTTGATTGGCACACGCCAGTACAGATTATTACTATTATTGGAGCCTTTTCTGGAATTGGTGTTGGCTTTATTTTCGTTGCTATGCAGTTGAAGGTACAACTTGATGCTGGGTTGAAAAATATGGCGACAGCAACTTCTACTTCATATTTGATCAGAATTTTGGCTCAAACTGTGATGGCCGCAGTGTATGGCGTAATTATGAACTTGAATTTGGCTCATGGAGTTCAAACCCACAAGGGAATTACCATGACAATGATGAATAAGTTAAGTGATGCGCAAAGTGCTAAGAGTCTGCCACAAAACTTGGTGCCAACAATGAGGACTATTTTCCACTGCGGTATTAAGGAAATTATGTTGGTTTCATTGATTTTGTTAATTATCGCCTTGGTAATGAATTTTTACTTTAACTTTGGTAAAAAACGCAAGAAACTACAATAAATAAAAAAGGAGAGCTCGATTTGTGAGCTCTCTTTTTAGCTACAGCATAATATGTTTTTCAGCATAGGCGATCAAATCGGCTATGCTAGTTTGATAATTTTGTTTAACCCACCAGACCAGTAGCATATAGATTCCGCCAGATTGATAGGCGATTGCATAATCAGGCAATTGTAAGTCAGGGTGATAAATCGATAGTAATTTCTTTAAGTAGTGCGTTTGAAAATTCAATAAAGATCCTTCAAAGCCGGCATCAAGCAATAATTTCATTAATTCAGGATTATTTTTAAAGAATTCAAGGTAAGTGGTAAGCTGTTCTTTAAAAGTTTTCAAATTATGCTGGTTAATATCGGCAATGAACTTACGGTATTGTTTAGCCAAAAATTGGGCGATAACTTCATCTTTTTGCTCATAATTGCGATAAAAAGAAGTCCGAGAAACGTTAGCTTTACGGGTGATCTCTGCAATGGAGATCTCTGGATAAGGCTTTTTTTGTAATAAATCAAACAAGGCATCTTCAATTTGCTGCTGCGTGTGCAAACTTTTCATATTCATAAAAGCATTCCTCCAAGTGTGAATCATTTGACAATTGATATCGCTTACATTATATTATAGCTGTAAATAGTTACAAGTGTAACGATTATTGAAAGAAGTGTCAATTATGCATTATAGTAACGGCAATTATGAAGCCTTTGTTAAGGCTGATAAACCTAAAGACGTTGATCAAAAATCTGCTTATATTGTTGGTAGTGGCTTGGCAGCTTTAGCTACTGCTGTCTTCTTAATTCGTGATGGTCAAATGAAGGGCGAGAAGATTCACATTTTTGAAGAACTAGGCTTACCTGGTGGTTCAATGGATGGGATCTATAGTAAAGAAAAAGAGAGCTACATCATTCGCGGCGGTCGTGAAATGGAGCCGCACTTTGAATGTTTATGGGATTTATTCAGATCAATTCCTTCACCTGATCATGAAGGTGAATCTATTTTGGATTCCTTCTATCGTCTAAACAGAAAAGATCCAAGTTATGCTAAAACTAGAGTAATTGTAAACCGTGGTCAAGCTTTGCCAACTGATGGGCAACTTTTATTAACGCCAAAGGCAGTGAAAGAAATTGTCGATCTTTGTTTAACTCCAGAAAAGGATCTGCAAAATAAGAAAATTAATGAAGTCTTCACCAAAGAATTCTTCCAATCAAACTTCTGGCTATATTGGTCAACTATGTTTGCTTTTGAACCATGGGCTAGTGCAATGGAAATGCGTCGCTACTTGATGCGCTTTGTACAGCACGTGGCAACCTTGAAGAATCTTTCATCATTGCGTTTTACTAAGTATAACCAATATGAATCATTGATTTTGCCATTGGTAAAATATTTGCAAGATCATGGCGTAATTTTCCACTACAATACGGTGGTTGACAATATTTTTGTTAACCGTTCTGACGGTAAAAAGATTGCTAAACAAATTATTTTAACTGAAGATGGCGAAAAGAAGACAATTGATTTAACACCAAATGACTTGGTCTTTGTCACTAACGGTTCAATTACTGAAAGCACCACCTATGGTGATCAATTGCATCCAGCTCCAGCAGAGCATGAATTAGGTGCAAGTTGGCAATTATGGAAGAACTTGGCTGCCCAAGATGAAGATTTTGGTCATCCTGAAGTCTTCTGCAAGGATATTCCAAAGGCTAACTGGCGAATGTCAGCAACTATTACTTTCAAAAACGATGATGTGGTGCCATTTATTGAGGCTGTCAATAAGAAGGATCCACACAGTGGCTCAATTGTAACTAGTGGACCAACGACAATTAAGGATTCTAACTGGCTTTTAGGTTATTCAATCAGTCGTCAGCCACACTTTAAAGCCCAAAAGTCAAATGAATTAATTGTTTGGTTATATGGTTTATTCTCTGATACCAAGGGTAATTATGTGGAAAAGACGATGCCTGACTGTAATGGGCTTGAAATGTGTGAAGAGTGGCTCTACCACATGGGTGTGCCTGAAGAAAGAATTCCAGAGATGGCTGCTGCGGCAACGACAATTCCAGTTCATATGCCATATATTACTTCTTACTTCATGCCAAGAGCTTTAGGCGACCGGCCAAAGGTTGTTCCAGATCATTCGAAGAATTTAGCCTTTATCGGTAACTTCGCCGAAACACCAAGAGACACTGTCTTTACGACTGAGTATTCAGTACGGACAGCGATGGAAGCCGTCTACACTTTGCTTGATATTGATCGTGGCGTACCAGAAGTCTTTGCTTCAGCCTTTGATGTGAGAATGTTGATGAATGCCATGTATTACTTAAACGATCAAAAGAAGTTGGCTGATCTTGACTTGCCAGTGGCTGAAAAGTTAGTAATTAAAGGGATACTCAAGAAGGTTAAGGGCACGTACATTGAAGAATTGATGAAGAAGTATAAGTTAATGTAGATAATTTTATAAAAAGAAAGAAACTGTCGCCTCAGGCGGCAGTTTTTCTTGTATAATGTAGTTATTCAATTGATAGTGATTTTAATTAGAAAAGAAGGATACTATTTTAGATTCTAAACCCGCCCGATGGGGCACAAAAGCATATCGTGACGCTAAGCAATTATACATGAAGGCTTTCCCAGCGTGGGAGCGTTTCTCCATGTTTTCTTTATTAGCAATGTCACTTCACCGAAATGTTAAATTCCACGCAATTTATAATAATGACCAGTTCTGCGGCATTACTTATTATGCCGAAAACGACAATACGGTTTATCTAACCTATTTGGCTATTAATGAAAAGTTGCGTGGTCAAGGTTATGGTTCTAAGATTTTAACGATGCTGGAAGATCGCTTCCCTGATAAGCAAATCGTGATTGATATTGAGCCAGTAACCAAGAAAGCCAAGAATTACAAGCAGCGTGTTAGTCGCTTGAAGTTCTATGAGCGGAATGGCTTCCATAGAACGGATCAAAAGTTAAAAGATCCAGATGGCGAATTTGAAGCTTTGACTACTGGGAAAAAGCTGGATATTGATAGCTTTACCAGAACATTGCGGCAGATGAGTTTTGGCTTTTATCAAGCAAAAGTTGAAAAATAGAAATAAGCCTATTTGGCGTTCCATTATAGGGGATGCTGACTAGGCTTTTTTGATATATGAGTACACAATTTTAAGAAAAGCAAGCAACTGTTTCACACTATAAAGCAAACTTTCAGCCTGATATGTTAAAATAAAATTAAAATACAAAAACTAACTAGAAAACGAGAAAAATTATGAAGGACTATGTAATTTTAAATAATGGTGTCAAAATGCCACGCTTGGGTTTTGGTGTTTATCAAATTGATGATTTAGCACAAGCACAACAAGTTGTGGAAAACGGCTTAGAAATAGGTTATCGTCTTGTGGATACTGCACAAATCTATGGCAATGAACAGGCTGTTGGGGATGCACTTATGCACAGCAATGTTCCGCGAAAAGATATTTTTGCTACTTCAAAGATTTGGGTTGATAATTATGGCTATGATCAAACTTTGCAAGCTTTTGATGATTCATTGAAAAAGCTGCATTTAGATTATCTTGATCTATACCTGATTCATAAACCATATAATGATTACTACGGCACTTGGCGGGCTTTGGAGCGCTTGTATAAAGAAGGACGTATTCGGGCAATTGGCATAAGTAGTTTTTGGAATGAGCGGTTGGCTGATTTAATTACTTTTAATGAAAAATGCCCAGAAATCCCTGTATTTTAATGCGGGGATGGATAGGGCCAAGCTGACCTAGCAGTCAGCTTGTTTTATTTTGAAAAATAGAGACATATGTTCGCTTTTCCTGTGAAATATAAATATCTAATCTACAGAAGGAGGTGAAATCATGAAAAGAATGAGCAGCTTAGCCTATCATTTTGGCATCAAACTACGCTTTTATCCTAGTTCTAAGCAAAAGAAGATCATTAAACTAAACTATGATGCTCAACGCTTTGTCTACAACTCTTATGTAGGACGCAATCGAAGCAATTATCATGCTAAGCACTACTTAGCTGTTAGACAATATCAAACAATGCCCTTTGCTTTTTCTGCTCTTAATAGCTATGAAGCCCAACTGGCAGAAACAGTAGTCATCAATAATGAATTATTGGCTAAGCCTAAGAATATCCGCGATGCTTACAGCTTTTTGCGTGTTAAAGAAATTGATAGTCTCGCTATTGCAAACGCTATTCAGAACTACCAGAAAGCTTGGAAAAACTATCGCAAGATTGGGCATGGAATCCCAACTTTCCATAAAAAACGCAGCGACTGGTCATACCAAACCAACTGTCAATATCCTAAGCAGCCAGAGGCTTTTCTTGATAACGGGACAGCTAGATTTATTGATGCTAAACATATTAAATTGCCTAAACTGGGAATTGTCCGCATTGCTGGCTTTAGAAAACTGATTAAAGAGCGCTGGCTTGACCATATCCCAACTAGAATTGGCACAGTCACGATTAAAAAAACCGCTGATAACCAATTCTACCTGTCTATGCAGTTAGGCAGCGATATTGCCTTTGTTAAAGACTTGCCTAAGACGCAGAGTCAAATTGGCATTGACCTTAACCTTGATAATTTCTTAACGGAGTCAAATGGATCAATAGTTGCCAATCCACGATTTTATCGCAAAACCCAAAAGAAGCTTGCCCATGCTCAACGCGTCTTGTCTCGCAGGCAGCGCCGGGCTAAAAAAGAAGGACGCAATTTGCGGCTAGCAAAAAACTATCAAAAGCAGCGTTTAGTTGTAGCTAAACTGCACGACAAGATCAGAAGACAGCGTAACGCCTTTTTGCAAGTACTCTCAACTGCACTAATCAAAAACCACGATTTAGTAGTTGCCGAGGAATTAAGAAGCAGAAACCTGTTAAAGAATCATGCCTTGTCGCAATCAATTTCAGATGTTGGCTGGCGTAGTTTCCTGAACATGCTGGCTTATAAGGCAGATCTATATGGCAAAGAATTTCTAACAATTGATCCTAAGTACACCACCCAAAGATGCCATCAATGTGGCAGTATTATGGGCCAAAACGGTTATAAGAAATTAACCCTTAAGGATCGAGAATGGACTTGTCCAATCTGTCGAACGCACCATATTCGTGATTGGAATGCGGCAGTGAACATCTTAGAAAAAGGATTAAGCAATTGGCAAAATCCTAAAATAAAAAAAGCAGCCTTATTGGAGACTGCAGTCCGCTAGCAACTCGCGGACTTAAAAGGCTTTGGTAATTAGACGACCTCTATCGGCAATAGTTAAAAGATTATTGCTGGTAAGTCAAATCCGTATCTAAGCAAGTTGGTGTTTTGGTTAGCGCAAGCTAACGAGCCACTAAGCCCTAGACTTCAGTCTAGGGTAGTTGACTGAGGTGAAGCCGGCGGTGAACCAGATTGAGACGAATGTCTGGAACCAAGAATGGAAGTCGCAACAATATATGGAAAAAAGGCGTGCAGCCTGAAGCATGGGCTCCATTTGCAGAAGGTTCAAATCAAATTTTCACTAATCTAGTTTTACAAGAAATTGCACAAAAATATCGTAAGACTACAGCTCAAATAATGTTGCGGTGGTTTTTGCAAAGAAACTATGTCGTAATTCCTAAGTCTGCCCACAAGAATAGATTGGCAGAGAATTTTGACGCCTTTGACTTTGAATTAGCTGATGAAGATATGTCCTTGATTAAGACATTGGATCAAGGTCATAGTATCTTAGAAGATGAAATGGATCCTGAAATTGCGGAAAATTTTCGCTAGTAGGCATTAAAAATGTGTCCAGCCTCGTTATTAGATATAATTAAAAGCAAGAAGGCGATTTAAAATACGAGGTGATCTTTATGAAAAAGATAGGATTAATTGGCACAATTATTGGCGTTACTGGTGCGATTGGTGCAGCAGCGGCAATTGTTTATAAAAAAATCAAGGAAAAACAGGTAGTAGTGAATACGCCACAAGATAAAACCTTGCTTTTAGGCAATACTACTAGTGATACCAAAAGTGAGTTAATGAAGGCGGAACTAGCCGAAAAGGATCAAGTTGAGTCAAATAATACTGAAGTTCCGCGTGTTACGCTTGATGGTGAAAAGCCAACCTTGTTTGAAGACAAATAATTAAGAAGGATCAATCCATGTGGGTTGATCCTTTTTGTAAGTTCCGCGAACTTTCAACGAACTTTCAAAAAATTGCGCGCAAAGTGAAAGCAAAAGCCTGCTAGCTATCAACTTGATAACTAACGGGCTTTCTTAATGACTATTTATTGATAAATTTTACCTTCTTGTTTTTCTTTTTTAATTTTTTCTTCTTGGACCTTTTCACTGGCTGCCTTCTTAGGCAAGATCCAGTTTAAAAGCATCCCGATAATCGTAGAAAGGGCAACTGAGGTAAGTTGGAAATTGCCCAGTTGTAAGTAAGCTCCACCGATCCCGATAACCAAGATGACAGAAGCAATCAACATGTTACGTTTTTCACCAAAATCGATCTGATCATCAACTAAAATCTTTAACCCGTTAGAAGCAATGGTTCCGAAAAGTAGGAAAGAAATCCCACCGATAACTGGCATTGGAATTGATTCAATCAAGGCGGCAAGCTTACCGACGAAACTGAAGATAATTGCTGAAACTGCAGCACCGGCTAATACCCAAACTGAATACACCTTAGTCATGGCAAGCACACCAATGTTTTCACCATATGAGGTAGTAGGAGGACCACCGATGAAACCGGCGATAATTGTGGAAAGACCATCACCCATCATGGTTCTGTGTAAACCAGGATTCTTGAAGAAGTCACGTTTAGTTAATGAATTAAGTACCATGATGTGTCCCATGTGTTCAGTCATCGTTACAAAGGCAATTGGCGCCATTGCTAAAATAGCTGCTGGATACCACTTGAAGTGGTAGCTGATCCCAGGAACATCAAGGGCTGGTAGTGAGAACCAAGCTGCTTTTTCAACGCCAGAGAAATCGACAATTCCTAAACAGCAAGCTAGAATATAGCCGCAGACAATTCCTAGCATGATTGAAACTAGGCTGGTAAAGCCTTTGAAGCACATTTGAAAGACTAGGGTCATAACTAAAGTAAAGATAGCTACGCCGAAGTAAGTTAAATCGTACTTAGAATTATTCATCATGGCATCGTTAGCAGCGGTAGTAGCAAGTGATAAACCAATGACGATGATGATTGGCCCAACGACGATTGGTGGCAATACCTTGTTTACCCAGCCGGAGCCGACCTTACTAATGATAATGGCAACGATGACATAAACTAAACCAGAAGCAATCGCACCTTGGGCAACTGCTGGGTAGCCGTCTGCCTTCATTAAGGCTTGCATTGTAGCAACGTAGGCAAAACTCGAACCCAGGTATGTTGGAATTTTGAAGTGAGTTAGCAGCATGTGGACCAAGGTACCAATTCCTGATGAAAGTAGGGCAATACTTGGGTTGATCCCGATTAAAATTGGTACTAAAACGGTAGAGCCAAACATGGCGAACATGTGTTGCAATGACAAGAGCACACCTTGGCCAAATCCAGGCTTTTCATAAACGTCTAAGACAGCCTCAGGGTTTCTGTACTTTTCTTTTTTATTCATTTAAAACTCCTATTTAACGATTTCAATACTGTCTTTCTCATCGACTTCGGCCATTGAGACTTGGACTTTTTCATTCATTGCGGTAGGAATATTTTTACCGATAAAATCAGGACGAACTGGTAATTCGCGGTGACCACGATCTACTAGAACAGCCAAATTAATTTTTGCAGGACGGCCTTGATCCATTAGTGCATCAAGGGCGGCTCTAATTGTCCGACCAGTGAAAAGCACATCATCAACTAAAATGACATTCTTATTAGTGATCTCAAAATCTAGTTGTTGCTCATGAATCATTTTTTCCTTTTCGGCTTCTGGTAAATCATCACGATATTGTGAAATATCAATTGCCCCAACCGGAACTTCAGCGTCTTCCAGTTTCTTTAAATTCTTGGCAATACGTTCAGCTAAATACCAGCCACGGGTTTTAATTCCCACTAACACAAGGTTTTCAGTCCCTTTGTTGTGTTCGACAATTTCATAGGTCATTCGCATCAAGGCACGTTTCATGCCTAAAGCATCGATTATTTCTTTTGCCATATATTTTCCTTTCTGGATGACCAATAAGAAAAAGACCACCAAGAGCGCTGGGCTCAAGATGGTCTTTCTGTTTTTGCCAGTACAAAAATAATACTGACTACTGCAGACTTCCTTCTTAGCCTCACGGGACTAACTTTAAAGGTCATCACTATTATTTTCTTTATATTTAACTAGGAAAAAGGTGAATTGTCAAGATTTCGTAAAAAATATTGATCTTTATTTTGACAGCTAAATCTTGCATACTATGAGTAACACAATAGTTTTTTGAAATAGGAAGGGGAGAATTGAATGACTAAAAAGCAAATATCAATGGTTACATTGTCTTTGCTGCTAGCAAACATTATGGCGGGGTTAGATGCAACCATCATTAACACAGCGATTCCTGCTATTGTATCTGATCTTCACGGGATTCAATATATGGGGTGGATCGTTGCTTGCTTTTTACTTGGAATGTCAGTTTCAGTGCCAATTTGGAGTAAGATTGGCGAAAGAATGGGCAACAAGTTTGCCTTTGAATTATCATTAGCTCTTTTTATTTTAGGCTCAGTTTTGGAAGGTGTTGCACCAGATATTTACTTTTTCCTCGTCTCGCGAGTCCTCATGGGAGTAGGAGCTGGTGGCATGGGTTCTCTTCCTTACGTAATTGTAGGTTATATTTATCCTAATATTAAAAGAAGAACTGTAATTTTGAGCTATATTGCTGCTAGTTTTTCTGCTGCATGTATTGCTGGACCATTAGTTGGTGGCTGGATTGTTGATGCCTTATCTTGGCACTGGGTCTTTTATATTAATGTGCCACTTGGATTAGTTTCAATTATTCTAAGTTTTATTTTTTATCGTGGTATTCGTAAGCCGAATGTTAATACAGTTTTTGATCGATTAGGTGCATTTACTTTAATTGGCGGTTTAACTTGCTTTTTAATCGGAATTCAGATGTTGGGTTTAGCAAGCAATCTTTTAGTAGCGCTTTTTATAATTATTGGAATTGCTATGCTAGTCTGGTTTATTTTGGTTGAAAAGAAGGCGGAAAGTCCGATCGTGCCACTTTCTGTTTTTACCAATAAGGCATTAGTAGGCGACTTTATTCTTTTTGCCTTTGCTTGGGGCGCCTACATTGCGGTTAACACTTATTTGCCAATGTGGTCACAGGCAATTTTAGGAACATCTGCTTTAATCGGTGGGATGACTTTAATTCCTAATTCAATTTTTGATATAGCTGGTTCGCAGAGTACACCACATTTACTCAGACATTTTAATAACTATCATCTATTAATTTTTGATCTTTCATTGATTGCGATAACGGTAATCGGATTGATCGTTGTACCGATTAGCACGCCATATCAGGTTTTAATGTCAATTGCGGCTTTATCTGGTTTAGGCGTAGGATCAATCTTTGTTATTCTTCAGATAAAAGTGCAGATTGATGCTGGCGAAAAGGATATGGCGCCGGCTACGTCACTTAGCTTTTTGATTAGAATCCTGGCTCAGACTGTGATGGCTGCAGTCTATGGTGTGATCATGAATCTAGCTTTGGCACGTGGAATTGCTGGTCACCATAATATTACAATGACCATGATGAATAAATTAAGTGACGCGGAATCCGCAAAAAGTTTGCCTAAGGCGTTAATGCCAACAATGCGAACTATTTTTCATACTGGAATCAGAGAAATTATGATAGTTTCTCTATTGTTAATAATTTGTGGATATATTGTAAATTTTGTTTATAACCATCATGAAGCTAAAAAAGTAGCGGAATAAAAATAGCGTTTGAGGAAAAGTCTCAAACGCTTATTTTATTTTAAATTACGAATTACATTTATTCTAAATAAAATTAGATTGAAGATTACGATACCTGCTGTGAAGATGAAAACAGTACTGTAATTAGTTAATCCAGAGATAGTTGAACCTAGTAGCGGCCCAAAGATATTACCGACATACATGGCTGACTGATTCCAAGAAAAGATTCGACCTGTAATTTTTGCTGGCGTATTTTTGGTAAGCAAGGTTTGCACTTGCGGGAATAAACAAGCATCAGTAAAGCCAACCAGAAAGCGTAGAATTCCAAGTTCGACTGTATTTTGCACGAAAGCAGTTAAAAGGAAAAGAATAGTCGCACCGATGAATCCGGCAATAATGATTTTGTGTGTCCCAATTCTGTCTCCTAATGCGCCAAAGCGAGATGCGGCAAGGAAAGTAGCAATCCCAGGCAAAGCAGCTATTATCCCGGAAATAAATACTACATTGCCATGGCTAGCCATCAGTTGCTTAACATACAGCGACACAATGGGATTAATCGAATTATTAGCCGCCTGAATAATCAAGGTAGTTAAAAGCAAGCCGAAAATTAATTGTGGTGAGCGTAATTCCTTAATAACGCCACTGGCTTTATCAAGTTTCTTTTCAGTGACTGGTTTAAAGTCTGTTTCATGAACAAAGAAAAGTGATAAGAAAAATGCAATTAGTAATAATCCTCCTGTGATAAAGAATGTGACACGATAGGAGAAAATAGAAGCCAGTGCGCCACCGATAAATGGTCCAAGCAAATTGCCAGCAGTAAAGCTAGAGGCCATTGTCCCAAGGGCTTGACCTGATTTTTCTTTGGGTGTTTCAGTTGCAACTAGAGCATTGGAATTAGAAACAAAGCCTGCAAAAACACCTTGTAACATTCTTAAGATGAATAATTGATAAACGTTGGTAGCTAGCCCCATACAGCCAAGGACGATAGCCATTCCCAGCGAAGCTCGTAATGTCATCGGCTTTCTACCTTTTTTGTCTGCTAGTTTTCCCCACCAAGGAGAAATTATTGCCGATACAAAATAAGTGCCGGAATAGATAAATCCAGACCAGAAGTTTAACTGCTTATGGGTAAAATTGCCTAGTGTATCAATATATAATGGCAAAAATGGCATTACTTCAGAGAAGGCGATACCAGCGATAAAAACCGCAATAGATAAGACTAGTAGATTCTTTTTCCAAATAGGTTTTTCATTCATTTTTATTCCCTTTGTTAAGTTTCAAAGTATAAATTGTAAAGTTTACTATGAATAGCACCAAGATCAAGTGAGTTAAAAAGAAGGGCTGACTAGAATTCATAACGCTTTTATTAATATGGTAGTTAAAGATTCGCTCAAAGATGTGCGGCCCATTGAAAAAAAGTAAGCCGCCCCACAGAATTAATTGAGTTAAGAAGCCCCCAGCAGTGCGAAAACGATAGTTGACCATATAAATATTTGTGTCAACATGATCACGGATAAGATCCAAGGTGTCAGTATTTTGTAGACTGTAGAAAATTCGAATCAAAAAAATCCCTGCAAAGTATGTTGGCCTAAAAAGCGTAATAACCAAGCCCAGAACAATACCCCAACTTTGAATGGTGAAGTCATCGAATGGTAAATATTCACGCAACGTTTTTAATAATGGTCGCTTGATAAAACTGGCGATTAAGATAATAACAAACAGCCAGTAGTAATTTGATGCACCAAATAAAACAGAAATATAAACGGCTGAAAAAATAGTAGTAAAGTCTTGGCAGAGGCCTGCGATTGTTAGTCGGTACTGCATTGCACGAGACAATTTACCATGTTTTTGGCTGAAAGCTAATTTGATCAGATAGCTAATAACGACTACCGCTGAAACGATAATACCAAAAATAGAAAAGATGTCTTTTCCCGAATTCCAACCTTCTCGGATTAAGAGAGTAGTCAGTAGCAAGCCAAGAGTTAACCAGATATTTTGCCATTGCAATACAATTTCACGTGAATGTGCTCTGAATGGAGAATATTTAAAGCCAAGTATAGCAATTAGCGTATAAATGAGCATTGCGATAAATGAAATCGCTGGCAGATGTGGTTCAACAAAGACAACTGTTGCTAGCAAAATTAAAATTGCGCCAAAATAAGCAAAAAGATCGTTCTTGCTTGGATGATAGTCGCTTTGAATAGCGATCTGTTTTTGAACGCTAGGAAAACATGCGGCGCCTATTCCAGCAAGGGATGCACTAATACAGTAAAGGGCTGGCAAAAAGATGCCAAAAATCCCTAAAAAATAGCCAAATAAGGCTGCCAATAAACCGAACCAGCCAATAACATTATCTTCATTGTTGCCGCCTTTAAATAAAAACAATGTTGTGCGACGAAAAGCGTAGAAGAGTGCAAAGGGTAGCACGTTGATTGCAGTATTTTGTTTAATAATTAGGCTGAATACTAAATAAGGAAATAGATTTAGGGGTAACGAACTAATTTTTAAGAGTAAGTTACTTTTTTGTTGTAGTAGATTGTTAATATTTTTCATGATTTAATTTTAGAAAAGTCATAGGTCTTATACTTAATTGCTAGCGCTTTGTTTTTAAAAAGTGCATTGTGGATATCTCCAGAGGAATATGCAAGATATAAACAAGGATGTCCTTTAAATTGACCAGTAATATAAATAATATCTACAGTTGTCAAAAACTCACGAACGCGCATCCAAGTCCGCCCTTGATGCTGTTCGATGGCAATCATGGAGTCACCGCCAGAATAGGTCTTGTTCTTTTGCTCAGAGTTATGATCCAGCTTAATGGACTTATCCACTTGTCGATAAACTACTGAGTCACCAATTGTATGCTTGTTGATAATTAATTTGCGAGCTGATTTGCTCAGTGGATCGCTACGATACCAGGTACCGCGAAATTGTTCAGGGATACTGGTTAACTTAAAGCCAGGATATTTCTTTTTTAAATTAGGCTTAAACTCATTTGCCTGTTTGGATGCCTTGTGTGTCGCAGAACTGCTTACTGTTTCGTTAACTGTAGCGGGACGGCTAGAATAGTTGGAACAGGCCGATGAGCTAAAAAGTAGGGGTAAAAGAATTAACATTGAAAATTTATTTTTCATATTATTTTTCCTTTGTAATAATTATTTCTAATTATAATCTACTTTGACTGTTTTTCTCGGTAAAATTAAATTAAGCGTTTCTTACAGAAAGGACATAATTATGCAAAAAGAACAAGAAATTCAAATGTTAAAAGAATTCTCAGATGCCAATGCCACTTCTGGTTTTGAAGAAGAATTCGTTAAACTATTTACTAGTTATGCTGAAAAAACGGCAAATATTGAAGTTGACGGGATGCTTAATGTTTATGCATCCAAGAAGGAAAACAAGGGTGATCGTCCTGTTATTCAGCTAGATGCCCATTCAGATGCAGTGGGTTTCATTACGCAAGCAGTTCGCCCTAATGGCTTGATTAAGTTTGTTCCACTTGGTGGTTGGGTCAAATATAATATTCCTGCCTTGCGGGTTAAAGTGCGCAACCGTGACGGTGAATATATTCCAGGCGTAGTCGCAACCAAGCCGCCGCACTTCATGACGGCTGCAGAGCGCAATAATGTACCTGATGTAGCTGAAATGTCAATTGATGTTGGCTCTTCTAGCCGAGAAGAAACAATTAAGGATTATAAGATTGATACTGGCTGTCCCATCTTTGTTGATGTAAAGTGCGAATATCATGAAAAATCTGGCTTATTCTTTGGTAAGGACTTTGATGATCGCTTTGGCGCTGGCGCAATGATTGATGTGCTTGATAATTTAAAGGGTGAAGAGACTAACTTTGATGTGGTAGCTGCTTTATCAAGTCAAGAAGAAGTCGGTTTGCGTGGCGCCTATGTAACGGCAAGAAAGGTTAAGCCTGATCTTTGTTTAGTGCTAGAAAGTTGTCCAGCCGATGACACTTTTACACCGGATTGGCTTTCACAAGCGGGGCTAAAACGTGGTCCAATGTTGCGCGACATGGATACTACATTTTTGCCAAATCCTAAGTTCCAACAATATGCTTGCGATTTAGCTGATAAAAACGGCATCCCTTACACTCGTTCAGTTAGAACTGGTGGTGGTCAAGATGGAGCAGCAATCTATTACGAAAATGGTGCGCCAACAACTGTCATCGGGATTCCTGTTCGCTATGAGCATTCGCCATATTGTTTCAGTAGCTACGAGGACTTTAAGGCCTCAGTTGATTTAGCTACGGCAATTATTCGGGATATTACGCAAGAAAAATTGGATAGCTTCAAAAAGTTTTAATAAAATGCTTAAAAAGACAGCCTCTCTATTTATAAGAAGCTGTCTTTTTTGGTATACTTAAACATAATTTTATATTTTTAAGTGAGGTAAAGAGATTGATTACAGTATCCGACGTTAGTTTACGATTTGGTGGCCGCACACTTTATGAAGATGTCAACTTAAAATTTACTCCAGGCAATTGTTACGGTGTAATTGGCGCAAACGGTGCCGGTAAATCAACTTTTCTAAAATTATTAGAAGGCAAGCTTGAGCCAACTACTGGTTCAATTGCGATTGATCCTAATGAGCGAATGTCTAGTTTGAATCAGGACCACTTTGCTTTTGAAGATTTTACTGTCATGGATACCGTTATCCAAGGGCACCAAGAACTTTATCAAGTAATGAAAGAAAAAGATGCTCTTTATGCTAAACCTGATTTTGGCGATGAAGATGGAGTTAAAGCAGCAGAGTTAGAAAGTAAGTTTGCGGAACTTGATGGCTGGAATGCGGAAGCTGATGCAGCAAAGTTATTGCAATCATTGGGGATTCCTGAAGAAGAACATCAAATGTTAATGAAGGACTTACCAGAAAGTGAAAAAGTTAAAGTTTTGCTAGCTCAAGCGCTTTTTGGCAATCCAGATATTTTGTTGCTTGACGAACCAACCAACGGTTTGGATGTCCATACTGTAGAATGGCTTGAGAATTTCTTGGCTGATTATCCTAATATCGTGATTGTGGTGTCGCACGACCGTCACTTTTTGAACCAAGTATGTACGCAGATGTGTGACGTTGACCGCGGTAAGATTCAACTTTATGTAGGAAATTATGACTTTTGGTATGAGTCAAGCAAGTTGGCTAATGAATTAGCAGCTAACCAAAATGCTAAAAAAGAAGAAAAGATCAAGCAATTGCAAGAATTTATTGCGCGCTTTTCAGCTAATGCTTCTAAGTCTCGTCAGGCTACTTCACGTAAAAAGCAGCTTGATAAGATTACTTTAGACGATATCAAACCATCTAGTCGTAAGTATCCATTTGTAAAGTTTGAAATGCACCGTGATTTGGGTAATGACTTAGTTAAGGTAGAAAACGTTTCTTATTCAGTTGATGGTGAAAAGATTCTGGATAATGTTTCCTTTATTGTACGCCCTGGTGATAAGGTAGCCTTTTTATCACGCAACGCTTTGGCAACAACTGCCTTGCTTGATATTATTGCTGGT
Organism: uncultured Lactobacillus sp.; assembly: GCF_947367125.1. Taxonomy (GTDB): domain Bacteria; phylum Bacillota; class Bacilli; order Lactobacillales; family Lactobacillaceae; genus Lactobacillus. The sequence continues at coordinate 74,780 of NZ_CANBCQ010000003.1, read as the reverse complement.
AAAATTAAGCCTGATACAGGTACAGTTACTTGGGGACAGACGACTGCCTTTAACTATATGTCGCGCGATTTGAACGCTAACTTTAATAATGATGAACTCACAATCTTAGATTGGCTACGGCAATATGCGACTAAGGAACAAGATGATAATACTTTCTTGCGTGGTTTCTTAGGCAGAATGCTGTTTAGTGGCGAAGAAATCGAAAAGAAGATTAAGGTTCTATCTGGTGGTGAAAAGGTGCGTTGTCAATTGTCCCGCATGATGTTGGAAGCAGCTAATGTATTGATTATGGATGATCCAACTAACCACTTAGACTTGGAATCAATTACGGCCTTAAACGATGCCCTTGTTTCATATCCGGGTTCAATTTTATTCACATCACACGATCACGAATTTATTCAAACTATTGCTAACCATATTATTGAAGTTGGTCCTAAAGCAATTGTTAGTCGCCAAGATACTAGTTATGATGAATTTTTAGATAAAGAATCAATTCAAGCAGCAGTAGCTAAGATATATTAGTAATCATGAATTTCTGTTAGCTGAAACTTAAGTAGTTTTGGTTCAAGATGTGAGTTGAATTAATTGAAAAGGCTTACATTATGAAACAAATTAAAATGGGATGTGTTACTTTAAACATTCCAGCAATGGCACTGGGCATTATGCGGATGAATCAAAAGACGGTTCCAGAAGCTCAAGTGGCAATTCAAGCTACCTATGATGCTGGCATTAACTTTATTGATTCTGCTGGTAATTATTTGCCTTAGGCCGAATATTTTCTAATAAAAACGAAAACTAGCTTTTAAAAGCTAGTTTTTTGCTTATAATAAATGGTAGGACTATTTAAAAGGGGATTGAGAAATGAAGAAAAAAATCTTATTTTTGAAGATTTTATTCATGATCGGGAAGTGAAGATGTATCATTGTGATGCAGATGATCCCGCTCATTCAGATTATACTTTAAATGTACAAGTTTTTACGCTAGATAATTTGCCATTTTCACCATTAACCGGTGATCAGCAACACATCTTTTTTGACTATGCAAAAGCTGGAACTGATGCAGTTAAGATTACAGGGATTGAAGGTCATTTTTACAATGCAGTTACTAAAAGGTATGAAGTGACTGATCATACGTTTGTAGTAGGGAAATTGCTTAATGACAAGGTAAACGAAGAAGTAGCTACGCAGCAAATGAAGGAAGCTGTTGAAAAGGTAATTGCAGAATTAAGTAAACGTATCCCAATGCCAGCTCACTTTAAGCATCCCCAAATTTTAACCGATGTACAAAGAGCGGAGAAATTAGTAACTGACCGTAATGTTAAGATTACTAGTTTAAGTAAAGCAACTGGAATTTCAACTTATACTTTGTATAATTATCGTAAGAATCCTGCTTCTTTGCGCAAAGCTTCGCATGCAACGGTTGATTGCTTAGTAACTAAGTATTTTGAAACTTACTTTAGCCGTAATGAGATTGAACGCTTTCGGATGATGTTAATCAGCATTGTTGGGGCTTATTTAAAAGAAGCAGAGGGCAATCCAATTGCTTATGATCCTGCTCATGCCTTGTATACAATGTGTCAAAAAGGGGATTGGCATCGTTTAGCTAAGATGGAAGAATTGTGGCGTGCAAGCTACAGTGTAGAAAAGTCGCTTTAATACAAGCGATGTTTATTCATGCGTTTAACGGCGTAGAAGATCGGTAGGCCGATAATGACAATTCCAGCAAAAAGCAAAACACCAGCTGGATCATTAATTAATTCACTGATTAGGACAAATAAACCGCCTAAAATAGCAACTATAGGCACTAAAGGATAAAGTGGAGTACTAAAAGGACGCTCTGCTTTATTCTTTTTTCTTAGGATAAAAATACCAAAGAAGGCTAGCAGATAGAAACAATAAACTGTAAAGACGCAAAGATCTGACAAGTGATCTGGGTCAAAGAAAATCATCATTAAAAGAGCTAAAAGCACAATAAATAAAGTAGCCACAACGGGTGACTTTCCTTTAGGAGTAACATAGGCCAAATATTTAGAAAAAGGTAAATCGCCTCGTTTAGCCATGGCATAAACAATTCTAGGGAAGGTCAGCATTTTGCCGTTTAAAGTTCCCATCATGGAGGTGATGATCCCGATAGAAAGGATTTTACCACCGATTGCACCGAAAACCGTATTAGCTAGATAAGTAGTGGTGTTTTCGCCTAATTGATGAATTTGGTTAGCAGGGATGAAGCGGAAAATTCCAATTGTAATTAAGGTATAAATGGCTAAAACAGCTGTGATTCCTGCAACGATAGCTTTAGGCAATAATTTTTGAGGATTTTTCATTTCGCCACCTAAGTTAGCGATTAAAATCCAACCGTCGTAACCAAATAAAGTTGCTAAAACAGCTACGCCAAAATTACCAGTATGATGAGTAAGTTCCGTTACAGTTTGCCCCAAGGCATCTTGTTGTCCCCAGCAAATGCCGCAAATAATAATTGCTGCAATGGGGATCATCTTGGCAATTGTGGTAATGACTGAAAAGGCTGCACCGACTTTATTTTCAAAGAAGTTCATGATTCCAATTACTAAGACTGTGATTAAGGCAAGCGGAATGCGCCATGCACTATTTAGTTCAAAAAAATTAGTCATCATGATACTCATGAAACCGGCCACTGCAGCAATAATTGCAGGTCCGTAGACAATAATTTGCATCCAGCCAGCCATAAAACCTAAAATGCGGCCGTAAAGATTTTCAATATAAACATAAAGTCCACCAGTATAAGGCATCTGGGCACCGATTTCGGCGATAGTTAGACCAGCCGCTAAAGTAATTAAGCCACCAAAAATCCAGGCTAAGAGCGCCATTGTGGTAGAACCGGCGCTGTCTAAGACCGAAGCTTGCTTGAAAAAGATGCCCGAACCAATAATGGTCCCAATTACGATTGAAAGGGCTGAGCCAAAACCAATATTGCGTTTGAGTTTGTTATCCATTGTTTTTCTCCTTTACGCAAAAAAGCCGAGTCCACTTCATCATCAAAAATGATTGAGTGAATCCGGCCTAGATTTATGTACACCAAAGCCACTCAAGTTCAGTTGGAACTTGAGTTGGATGAAAATGCTAAAGTGGTGTATAGATAAATCATAATTAAATCTCCTAATTAATTTTAATTAGAATATCATAATTAAGTAGAATGAACAAGCAAAATTTAAAATTTTTAGTCTTCGATAATTGTCGTTTGAACCTTGCTCATCTTTTTAACTAAGAAAAAGATTGGCCAACCAATAGCCGTAATTCCGCTAAAGAGCAAAACTCCAATAGGATCATTTATAAATTGGCTGATTAAAACAAAGAGTCCACCTGAAATAGCGATTAATGGAATAATTGGATAAAAGGGTACGCTGAATGGACACGTTTTTTTATTTTTACGTCTTAAAATAAATAAACCAAAGAATGCTAGCACATAGAAACTATAAATAGTGAAAACGCAAAGGTTTGATAAGTAATCAGGATCGAAAAAGACCATCATGATTCCAGTTAAAGTGATTAAAAGCATAGTTGCTACCACGGGAGCTTTACCCTTAGGCGTTACATATGATAAATATCTTGAAAATGGCAAATCGCCACGCTTAGCCATGGCATAAATAATCCGTGGGAAGGTTAACATTTCTCCGTTAAGCGTACCTAACATTGAAATGATAATGCCGACAGATAAAACTTTGCCGCCGATTGGACCCAAGATAGCGTCAGCCAAGTAAGTAGTTGAATTTTGTCCCAATTCGTGAATTTTATCAGCAGGAATAAAGCTGAAAATACCGATAGTGATTAAGGCATAAATTACTAACACAATAGTGATGCCGATAATAATTGCTTTAGGTAATAGTTTTTGCGGATTTTTCATTTCACCACCTAGATTAGCGATGAAGATCCAGCCATCATAGGCAAACAGTGCGGCTAAAACAGCTACGCCAAAACCACCAGTTGAACGGTTAACTTCAGTTACGGTTTGTGCGATAGCATTTTGCTCGCCCCAGCAGATGCCGCAAAAGATAATCGCAAAAATTGGAATCATTTTAGCAATGGTGGTAATCATGGCAAAAGCAGCGCCAACTTTATTTTCTAAAAAGTTTAAGCCACCGATGGCAATAATTGTGATTAAACCAATCGGAATACGCCACTCTGCGCCAATTCCGAAAAGATTGGTCACCATAATGCTTAAAAATCCAGTTACTGCAGCGATCATGGCTGGGCCGTAGACAATTGCTTGCATCCAGCCAACGATAAAGCCTAAAACGCGACCGTATATTTTTTCAATGTAAACATAAAGCCCACCAGTATAAGGCATTTGCGACCCGATTTCAGCAATAGTTAAACCAGCGGTTAAAGTAATAATTCCGGCTAAAATCCAGGCTAACAAAGCCATTAGGGATGAACCAGCACTGTCTAGAACAGAAGCTTGTTTAAAGAAGATTCCTGAGCCGATAATTGTACCAACGATAATTGAAAGGGCAGCCCCCAAGCCAATACTGCGTTTAAGGTGATTGTCCATAAAAATCCTCCAGAATATAAAAATATGTATAATTGTATCATATAAGGTGACATATAGTTTCTAAAGAATGACTTAAATAAATATTTAGGTTTCCTTGTTTTTGCTTTAACTGAAGCATAGAATTGGAACAAAATATTGTTGAGTAAAAAAGGGGATTTTATGCGCGTTAATGTATTGCAACATGCACCTAATGAAGGACCGGGTTCGATTCAAGCTTGGTGTCATGCTAAAAATAATGAGATGTTTGTTTATCATCCGGGAGATTTTGGCATTTTGCCTAGCGTTGATGAAACAGATTTATTAGTAATTTTGGGTAGTCCTAATAGCCCAAATGATGATCTTGCTTGGATAAAAAAGGAACGAGTTTTAATTAAACAGATGTTGGATCAACACAAGCCGATTTTAGGAATTTGTTTTGGCAGCCAACAAATTGCTAAGACTTTGGGCTATCAGGTGCTTGATGCACCAGCTAAAGAAGTTGGTTGGGCACCAGTTTATTTACAAGAGCAAACTATTAAGAATATTCCGGCTAAGTTAACCGCACTTCATTGGCATGAACAAATGAGCGAAATACCGGCAGAAGCTAAATTGTTATTTTCAAGTGATTTAGTTAAAAATCAGGGCTTTTTATTAGGTGACAATGTAATTGGCTTGCAATTCCATTTTGAACCACAAATAGATAATGTGCGTGAAATTGCTATCAATGATGGGGCTTATGCTTTAGAAAATAATGATTTGCATCAAACCCCAGCAGAGATTATGGCTCATGGCGTGCCAGCAGAAAATAAAGATGTAATGTTTACTCTACTTGATTTCATTACTAAATAATCAAAACGTGTCTGGAAAAACTAACACCTAGATGCCAAAAGACGATCAATCTAACTCTTAATTTGAGTTTTTTGACCGTCTTTTTTTGTTTATTTTTGGCTTTTTCTTTTAGATATTGCCAGTTAGGATTATATCGAACCCGCCGCTGGCGTCCGCTCTTAGTTTTGGCTAAATGGTTATTAGGAATAGTAAAGTCTAAACTGAGTGTTAAAGCCATTTGAGCTGTAATATAATTTTGATACATAAGATTGCTTTCTTTTATTTTTGTTTTGTGGTGATTCAATAATATCAAGGAAGGCAATTAAAGTATAGAAAAAGAATGATGAAATCCATTAGAAAATCATCATTCTTTTTTTATGTCTTAGGAATCAGTTTTTCCCAGGCACAGTCCGTTGGCAACTCGCGGACTTAAAAGGCTTTGGTAATCAGACGACCTCTATCGGCAATAGTCAAAAGATTATTGCTGGTAAGTCAAGTCCGTATCTAAGCAAGTTGGTGTTCTGGTTGGCGCAAGCTAACAAGCCACTAAGCCCTAGACTTCAGTCTAGGGTAGTTGACTAATTATGAAAACAAAAAGTACCTTAATAGAGGTGCTTTTTGTTTTTTGATATAAATAACAAATACTCTCAATAACCTAAAAGCGCTAAACACATTACAAACGTAAATTCTTGCAACTATAATAACAAGTGTTATGATAATTAGTGAATAGAGAACTAAAGTATTTAAAAGAGGATCAGAAAAATGAAAGATAGGGATTTAAAACAACGTTTTTCAATTAGAAAATTGACTATTGGGGTAGCTTCAGTATTAATTGGATTAGTCTTCTTTGGCACTAATCAAACGGAAGTTCATGCTGCAGATACTTCTACTAAGGCTCCTGTTGTAGAGCAAAAAGTACAAACCGATAAAGCAGATGAACAGGTCCAATTACCAGATACTAAGGTAGATGCTCAAAGTAGTAATGCTAAACAAACTAAGGTAGATATTAAGGCTACTGATTCCGAGCAAACTAAAGATACAGGTCATATTACTACTAATGCAGTACCTAAGAAAGATGTAATTACTGAAGAAAATAAAACTAAAACTTCAACTGATGTAGCAAATCAGGCTATTGTTCCTGCCAAAGGAAACACTTCACAACCTGATAAAATCAATGGAGCTGGTGGAAAGAATAGTACTATTACTGGTGTTCCTAGCAACGGTTCTATTGCTTATAATTATTCAGTTTCTGCTAAAGATAATAAGAATGGTCAAATTCAACAAGTATCTTCCGCAGAAGCAGGTAAAGATAATCACGCTACAATCAATGCCAAAAATGCTGAAGATATTGAAGCTCATTTATCATTAAAGAATATAAGCGATCAAGCACAATATATTGGCGATAAGAATTCTACTAACAATGATAACGGTGTACATTTCTTTATTAATGCATGGAGCGGCGAAAAACATACTTTAGTTGTTGATCCTGACAAGCAATCCAATGTAGTATTCATTGATAATAAAAGCGGTCAAGTAATTAATGACGATGCGTTACCAGTTTACTATTTAGGATCAGATCAAACTTGGAATTCATACCAAGACACCATTAATAAATTTGGTAAAGATTGGATTATTAACGTTAAACAAATTGCTTTTGCGGGAGAAATTCCAGCCGATACTACAGCAAGATTAAATGTACCTTTAGTTATTGATTTAAAGGGAACAAGAACTGATCTTAGTAATCAAATTACTACTAATGCTCTTAATGCTAATAGTGTCTATGTATATGTACATGATAGTCATCCTGTTTGGACTAAGGATGAAGTTCAAAATGATACCATTCATTTGACCACTCGTAATTCAAACGGTTCTTATAACATTGTAGATGATCCAGCCTTATCAGACCTTGTACCTAAGGTAGGCAATATTTTAAAGATTAATCCAAATCAACAAGATGATGTTGAACTTGCTTATCCAGATACATTTTATTCAGATGAAACATTTGACTTAGAGGGTAGCCCACTTCAAGAAGTCGTGAAGCAGTATGGTTTTTCAATAGATCCTAATGCCAATGATTTAAATACTTTAATAAATTATTATTCATATAGTGCTACTCCAGGTCTGATAATTCATGAAGCAGATGGCAAGGGTAACGCAATACCAGATTCAAACAAACCTTATTTCTATGTTGAAGTACATAAGATTATTTCTACTAAGGATCAAACGTTCCAAGCAGGTTCAAGTGAAGCAGCTAACTGGAATTATGTTCAAGGCATTACTGGATTGCATAATGTTGAGTTTCCAAAGGCTAATAATACTGGTGCCATCTTCGAAAACGTGCCAGTAGCTCCAGAAAATGCAAAGTTGGTAAGTATTAAAGACGCGCAAGGAAATATTGTACAAGGAATTAATGCTAATACACCAGCAGGAAAATATTTAGTTACTGTTGCTTACAAGTTGAACGACTCAAATCAACCTGACATGTTGATTACAAAGACATTTACAGTTACTGTTACTACAAAGGTAGATGAACCTGAAACTCCAACAACCCCAACCACTCCAACGAATCCGGTTGTTCCAGACAATCCAACTACTCCAACCACTCCAGCTCAACCAAGTGAACCGCAAAATGCACCGGTTCATTCGACAGACACCCCAACTGCTCCAACTACTAATGATGATAATAAACAAACCGTAGTTCCAAAGGGTCAAGCTGTTCCAACTAAGGAACATAAGACTACTAAGCGTGAGAAGACTGTTGCACCAAAAGCACAGAAGCCAGAAAAAATAGAAAATCATACTAAGGTAGCAGAGCCAACCACTCTTGCTTCTACTAAATCAGTTGTTTCAAATGTAACTAATAAGACAGTAGTTAACGCTGAAACTATTGGTCAAAAGAAGTCATTACCTCAAACCGGTGAAAAACAAAATGGCTTAGCAGCATTTGGTTTAGGTCTAGCAGCTCTAATTAGTTCAGTTGGTCTAGCATTTTTAGGTAAAAAGAAAAAGGTAAATAGATAAGATTAAAAGCATGAAGTGATTGCTACAGAGAATTATCGGTTGGTGAGGGATAAGCAATCGCAGATAATGAATATGGGCTTGGATATCAGTGTCAGTGAATAGTAGCTGACAACGGCGTTGTGAACCGTTAGCTGTCACAAACTATGTTGGTAGTTAGTAAGGTTCATTGCGTAAGTAATGGATAAATTAAAGGTGGTAACACGAAGCACTCGTCCTTTTGGGGATGAGTGCTTTTTGTTTTTATTAAAAAATGAGAAAGAAGTGGATAGTATGAATTTAATTACTAAGGCTAAGGATGGAATCGTGTTGGATGGCGCAATGTCAGATGAATTGGAGCGGCAGGGTGTACAGACCAACAATAAATTATGGACAGCAACTGCGTTGACTGATGAACTAGACAAGGTTTATCAGGCACACTGGAATTATTTTGAGGCGGGTGCCGAATTAGTAATTACTGACACTTATCAAGCTAACGTACAGGCCTTTATTAAGGCAGGCTATAGTCAAAAGCAGGCGCAGCAATTTATTCGTAGTGCAGTTAAGATTGCTAAAAAGGCTCGTGATGATTTTGAACAAAAGTCAGGCAAGCATAATTATGTCGCTGGAACCGTTGGTTCTTATGATGCCTACTTAGCAGATGTCAATGAATATCGTGGTGATTATAACTTGACCGAGCAAGAATACTTGAAATTTCATTTACCAAGACTTCGCTTGATTTTAGCTGAAAAGCCGGATTTGATTGCGTTGGAAACACAACCTAAATTGAGTGAACTAGTGGCTGTTTTGAATTGGTTAAATAATAATGAACCAGACTACCCAGTCTACGTTAGTTTTACTTTAAGGGATGCAAAGCATATCAGTGACGGTACCGCAATCAAGGAAGCAGTTAACAAGGTGAAGGAATACCCACAAGTTTTCGCAATCGGGATTAATTGCGTTGCACCTGATCTAGTAAGTCCAGCCCTGCAAGAGATTAGTAAATATACAGCTAAGCCACTAGTGGTATATCCCAACCAAGGTGCATGCTACGATCCAACTATTAAGAAATGGCGAGAATTTAATCAAAGCTATGATTTTAGTGAATTAACTAAGAAATGGTACCAAGATGGTGCACGCTTAATCGGGGGATGTTGCACCACAGGACTAAAGGAGATCAAACAAATTAGTGAGAGTCTGAAGCAATTGCGTTAGGAGGAGTTAAGATGGCTCATCATCAAACACACTTAGAAAGAAAAACTAGTTAAACAAATTCTTACTTTTACCAAGCGGCATATTAATCAAGGTTATCCTGCAATTTTTACAGTTTATGGGGATGCAGGAACCGATAAAAGCGTTGTCCTAGCGCATTTGTTTAACGAAATCCAAGGTAGCGGCTAGAACCGAATAGACATCGCCTTTATATGGCAGTACTAATTATTTTGTAGTCAATCACGCTGAGATCTGGAAGGTCTATAAGGAAATTGCAGGGTATTTGCCAGGTGCCATCTTTATCTTTGAATAATGGTGAGTGTACGATGCATATTCTCGTAGAGTGTTCTCAGGCAGAAAGATTGAACTGATGTTAGAAGAAAACTTGCCGATGCTGGTTATGGCAGCGAATATAACTATTCGATGTTGGAAGAAGAATATTCAGACAAGCAGTACTATATTCCTTATACGAGGTATGAAAAGGAAAAGACTAGAAAGTATCGCAACGATCCGACTAAATTAGTTAACTGGTTCTATGATGAAAAAGGCGATTACCACCTTGATCAAAATGGCGTTAGATTCAACTTCAAATATTATAGCCAGCGGCAGGTTCGTTATAATCCTAACTGGCAATACCTAAAAGAAAAAGCCAAAAATAAACAAAAAAAGACGGTCAACCAACTCAAATTAAGAGTTAGATTGATCGTCTTTTGGTATCTAGGTGTTAATTTTTTCCCAGACACGTTTTTACTTTAGTGTTTTTCAATTTCTTTGATGTTCATGCCAGGGATGTTGCCAAACCATTTTTTAACTAGTCGATTGTATGTGCCATCTTTTTCTAGTTTAGTCAAAGCTTGATTGATGTGGTCACACATTTGAGTTTGTCCCTTGTTAACAGCAATACCGTAAGGCTGGTTGGTGAAGTTGCCACCAACTAATTTGTAACCAGAGCTATCGCGTAAAATTCCGGCTAAAATCCCGTTATCCGTTACAAATGCGTCACCTTGTCCAGCCTTAAGAGCCGCAAAAGCTTGTCCGTAGTCATCAAATTGTAGGATTTGCGCTTTCGGGGCAAATTTATGGATCGCATCGGCTGCAGTTGTCCCTTTGACGACCAATACTTTTTTATTATTGAGGTCTTTGATATTCTTAATCGAGCTCTTGTCAGCTACCATAATTGATTGACCTGCAGGAAAGTAGGGCTTGCTAAATTCAACCTGTTTTTTACGTTCAGGCGTAATAGTCATGGCTGCGATTACTGCATCAATATTTTTATTTTTTAGAAGTTGAATTTTAGTGTTGGCGGTTGTGGTGACGAAGTTGGCTTTGGCGTTTTTACCAAGCATCTCATGAGTTAAAGCATTTGCTAAATCAATTTCAAAACCGTTAATTTTACCAGTTTTAATACTCATCGAGCCAAAAAGTGGCGTATCGGCTTTAACACCCCAATTAATCGTTTTGCTGGTTTTAACTGTCTGATAAACATTTTGCTTTTTGTTTTGTTTACAGCCAGTCAAGCTAAAAGTAAATAAGACCACTATTAAAATTGTTAATAAAGATTTTTTGTGCATATGATCCCCGCTTTGTTTTATTTGTTGATTTTTTCATTATACCAATTTGAACCTTAGATGCAAAAAATTGTCGTTCTTCTTTTATTATAGCTTTATTTTGAAAAAAGTTTGACAATAGTCCATATGCAGACTAATATACTTTAGTACATGTGCAGACTAAATATGGTGGCGAAGTGATGGAAATTAGTGATACAGAAAAATTAAATTTAACGATTATTCATGGCAGTCGTGCCTATGACCAGTGGTCACAAGATCATGAATTATCGGATTATTTGGTAGTGATCATGTATGAATTATTAATTCGTGAAAAGTTAACCCAAAAAGAATTAGTTAATTTAAGTGATTTGCCTAAGCAGTCGATTAATAAAGGAATTAAAATTTTGCGCGAAAATGGTTATCTGACCATGACTGTTGATCCTAGTGATAAACGGGCTCGTTTTTGCCAACTTACACAAACAGGACAAAAATATGCGCGTGATAAATTGCATTCCTTATTTGAATTGGAAGAAAAAACAGCTCAAGTGTTGGGGAGTGAGAAAATGAAGTTGTTAATCAAGCTTGCAGAAGAGTGGGGCGACACTTTCTGGCAGCTTTTAAATGAAGAAAGGAGAAAAGATGAAAAACTTTAAGATCATTACACCATATTTAAAGCATTATAAAAAAGATGTTATATGGGCAATTATTGCCATTTTAGTTTCAGCTTTTTCAGGATTATATCAACCAAAATTATTAGAAAATATTCAAAAGGCATTGATGGCTGATCAAAAAGACGCCGTTTTGTCTGATGGGATTTGGTTAGTAGTCTTGGGTGTAATTGCAATTATTTCTGGTATTTTTAATGTTTATTTTGCCGCCAAGATTGCACAAGGCGTGGTCAGTGATTTACGTGAAGATACTTATGCCAAAATTCAAACTTTTTCTTTTGGTAATATTAAGGAATTTTCTGCTGGTTCTTTAACTACGCGGTTAATCAACGATATGAACCAAGTAATGAACATGATGATGCAGCTTTTCATGCAAATGCTGCGCTTGCCAATTTTGATTGTGGGTTCATTTATCTTTTGTATTGTCATTATTCCGCGTTTTTGGTGGGCTCCAGTAGTAATGGTAGCTCTTATTATGGGCTTTGGTGCTTATGTCTTAAAACGAATGAACAGTTTATTTGCTAAGTTCCAGACCATGATGGATCGAATTTCCAATCAAGCCCAAGAAACTTTGCAAGGTGTGCGGGTAGTTAAGTCATTTAATCAAGGTCCACAAGAAATTAAAAAGTTTGATCAAACTTCAGATCAATTAAATGACTACAATATTGTGATTGGTTACTGGTTTTCCGCAATCATGCCAGCTTTTCAAATGATCGCATATACCGTGATTGCTTTGATTGTTTACTTAATTGGGATCAATATTGCTGCTCATCCAAGTGATATTGCAGTTGTTAGTCCTTTTGTAAACTATGTTTTAACGCTATTATTTACAATTATGATTGCCGGGATGACTTTGATGCAATTCTCAAGAGCAAATATTTCACTTGGGCGGATTCGTGAAGTGTTAGAAACTGAACCAGATGTTAAGTTTGTTGAAAGTGGTTCAGTTGCACCTATTGGCGGTAGCGTGGAATTTGACCATGTTTCCTTTACTTATCCTGACGGGGATGAGCCAACTTTAAAGAATATTTCTTTCAAAGTTAAGCCAGGACAAATGGTCGGAATCGTTGGCGCAACCGGTGCAGGTAAGTCTACTTTGGCCCAATTAATTGCTCGTTTATATGATCCAACTAAGGGTGAAATAAAAATTGGCGGTCACAATATTAAAGATGTGACTGAAGCGGCATTACGCAAGACCGTTTCGTTTGTGTTGCAAAGAGCAGTTCTCTTCTCAGGAACGATCGCATCTAACTTGCGTCAGGGTAATGCTCAAGCTAAATTACATGAATTGCAGCGTGCTGCTAACATGGCCCAAGCTTCAGAATTTATTGAACGTTATAACGACGCTTTTGATCATGAAGTAGAAGAACGTTCAGCTAACTTCTCTGGTGGACAAAAGCAGCGGCTATCAATCGCCCGAGGCTTGATTGCTAAGGCACCAATTTTGATTTTAGATGATTCAACTTCAGCACTTGATGCAGAAAGTGAAAAGAAAGTACAAGAAGCCTTAGAGCATGAGTTGCCAGATACTACGACTTTTATTATCGCTGAAAAAATTGTTTCTGTGGTTAATGCAGACACCATTTTAGTCTTAGATGATGGTAAATTAGTTGCTCAAGGTACACATGAGGAGTTACTTAAGAGTTCACCTGTTTACCAAGAAATTTTTAAGACACAAAAGGGTAAGAAAGGAGGAAATGAATAGATGAGTAATACCAAGAAAGCATTGCGTTATTTTGCTAAATACTTAAAGCCGTATTGGAAAGGGATCACGATTGTAGTCGTTTTATCGCTAATTTCAAGTGGTGCGCAGGTAATGGCGCCAACTTACTTAGGACGCTCAGTTACGGCTTTGACGACTTATTTAGCTGACCTTAAAAAGGGTACAGCGTCATTAGATACTTTCTATCAAGCGCTCTGGTCAATGTTTTTATTCTATCTATTAAGTCAAGTAGCGATTTTTATTGCTTGGATGGTGATGTCCAAGTTTAATGCGGACTCGACTAACGATATGCGTGAGAATTTATTTGCTAAATTTCAAAGAATGTTGGTTCGCTACTTTGATACGCACCAAGATGGTAAATTATTGTCATTATTTACCTCTGACTTAGATAACATTTTTAATGCTATGAACAATGCCATTTTTGAAATTATTTCCCAGGGAATTATGTTCATCGGGACAATCATTGTGATGTTTACGATTAATCGAACTTTGGCCTGGACAACTATTGCTACGACACCATTTATTTTGATAGTTAGTGTCTTTTTGATGAAAAAAGCACGCATTTATATTGATAAACAGCAAGATGAAATTGGCGACTTGAACGGTTATATCAATGAACAGATTAATGGTGAAAAGGTAATTATTACTAATGGCTTGCGTCAAGAATCAGTTGATGGCTTCAAGGTTTACAACAACAAAGTAAGAACTGCTTTATTTAAAGGACAATTTTACTCAGGGATTTTATTCCCACTAATGAATGGTTTGAACTTGCTTAACTTGGCAATTGTAATTGCGATGGGCTCTTGGATGATTATTTCGGGTCAAGTTTCACAAGCAATTGGCTTAGGCTTGATCGTAACTTTTGTGGAATATTCGCAAGTTTATTTCCAACCTTTGACTCAAATTACTTCAATTTATTCAATGATTCAATTGGCTTTAACTGGGGCTAGAAGATTAGCAACAGTTGAAGAGCAAAAAGATGAAAATGACGTGCCAGATGGCAAGATTATTAACGGTTTAGACCAGGGCGTTAAATTAGAAAAAGTTCATTTTGGTTATACCAAAGACAAAGAGATTTTGCATGGCGTGGATATCTCAGTTGATAAGGGGCAATCAGTGGCCTTAGTCGGACCAACAGGATCTGGTAAGACGACCATTATGAACTTACTCAATCGTTTCTATGACGTTGACTCAGGCAAGGTAACTTTTGATGGGACTGATGTACGTGATATTCAATTAACCTCGTTGCGTAATAATGTGGGGATTGTTTTGCAAGACTCAGTTTTATTTACTGGGACTGTAGCCGACAACATCCGCTATGGTAAACCAGATGCTTCAATGGATGAGGTGATTTCTGCAGCTAAGCAGGCAAACATTCATGACTTCATTGAAACTTTACCTGAAGGCTATGAGACTCAAGTTTCAGATAGCAGCTCAATCTTTTCAACTGGTCAAAAGCAATTAATGTCAATTGCGCGGACAATTTTAACTAATCCACCATTCCTAATTCTCGATGAAGCAACTTCTAACGTTGATACAGTGACGGAAGAAAAAATTCAAAAGGCGATGGATGCTGTAATTGCAGGCAGAACTAGCTTTGTAATTGCGCACCGGCTGAAGACAATTTTGAATTCTAACAAGATCGTGGTACTTAAGGATGGAAACGTAATTGAAGAGGGAAGCCATGAGGCTTTACTCAAAGAAAAAGGCTTCTATTACAAACTCTATACCGATCAAATGGCATTTGATTAAGTTTTTACATATGCTATACTGAGTTTGTTAATTGAATAAGATGTCACTAGGGGTGCGGAATGCTGAGATAATACCCTTTGAACCTGAACAAGATAATACTTGCGCAAGGGAAAGTGCTAAAAAGAGAATTAAAACTTTTATTTGTGTGCTCCTACTGACAGTATGTTAGTAAGGAGCATTTTTATGTTTACTAGATCGTCAAAATGGAATGTAAAGTCAATTATTTTAGTGGCTTTAATTGGAATAATCATGGGCGTGATTTACACTTATGGTTTTAATAATGTGTATAACTTGGTGAAATTGAGTTTTTTGCCCACGGGTTATGCACCAGTAGTGGATAATATTTTTACAGGATTATGGTACATGGCGGCACCACTAGCAATGTATTTTGTACCGACTAAGGGTGCAGGAACAATCGGTGAATTATTGGCTGCGACTGTAGAAATGGCGATCGGCGGACAATGGGGAGCTTTGACAATTTTTGAAGGATTAATTCAGGGAGCAATGAATGAAATTGGCTTTTTCCCTAAAAAGGAACGTTATGAAAGATTCTCTTGGAAAAGTGTCTTGACCGGTGCCTTTTTTGCTAATTTGGGTGGCTTTATTCCCAGCTACTTCTTATTTGGTTGGAGTCACTATCAAATTAATGTCCAAATTTTGATGTTTATTGTCAGCATGATTTCATCATTAGTATTTGATGGTGTACTAGTAAAATTGATTACTAATCTATTTGATAAAGCATTAAAGCCAAGGCTTGCCTAAGTCATATAATCAATACCTTTTCGTATACACACACTTTATTAATACTATATAGGTGCTAAGATCAAATTAGATATTTGTATGCGTTTTCATAAAAGGGGAAGGGGACTTATATGGCTCGACGAAGCAATGCGGAAAAGGAAGCTGAGGCTGAGGCGATTAAAAATTGGAATCCACGTTATAAACACAATGTCATTGTCTACTTATGGATTTATGGTATTTTAGGTGCAGTAACTGGGATCACGAATGATGCAGCCTTGTCTTACTACAAGATTGTAGCGCCACACTTGATTTCAGGTTTAAACATTTTTAATGCGGCGACAGCAATTTTGATGTCAGTCATGATTGCGACGGTTCATAAATGGGGCTATCGAAAGATTTTGCTGATCTTGCCACCAATGACGGCAATTTTCATGGCCTTAACCTGTATCACGACCAATCAAATTATCATCATGATCGCTTATACTATTTCTTGGACAGCAATTGGGGTTTATGATTTGATGTATCCACTGATGTGGACTTCATATGTTCCAGGGAAGATTAGAACTAAGATGTTCTCAACCGTTATGATTGTTAACTTGATTACGCAGACAATTTGTACTTTCTTAGGTGGGAAGGCTGTTGTTTGGTTCTTTGGCTTAATTAGAGGGATTCCTTATCACGAAGCTTCAGTTCTATCAGGTAATTCTGAAATGTTAACCGGTCAAACTTTAGCTGACTATACAAATTCATACAGAATTTTACTTTATATTACAGCTGCTGTAACGATGTTAGCCTTTATCTTAGCCCTATTTATTCACGATGTCGTTCTACTGTAGATGATAAAGAACCTAGTAGAGCTGAAAAGGTGGCCATGTATAAGAAGCTTTTGAGCAAGAAGACATTGATGTGGATTGTTTATATTGCTGGTATCCAACTTGGTGCTCGTTTAGTTGCCGTTTATGTGCCAATTTATTTGAATAGTTATTTGCACATTCCACGTGACGTTACTTCTACCATCAACACTTTTGTTCAAGCAGCGATGCTAATTGGTTACTTCTTTGCTCCATTTTTGGAAAAGAAACTCGGTGTAATCGTATCAGTTGCTGCAGGTACTTTAACTTGTGTACCAGTTATGCTTTTGTTAGCTAATGGTCGCCGGTTAGGTAGCGGAGCCTTCTTATCCGTCATTGTCGGAATTCTGCTTTTCTTGAGAACAGGTTTAGCCAATGCCACGATGCCGGTTCAACAAGAAGTTTAGATGGTTATTGTCGACAAGGACTTGCGTCCAGCCTTTACTGGTGTAGTTCAAATTGCCTATGCCATCGTGGGAGTTATTGATGGTCTCTTCACTGAATTTTACTTGTTTAATACGCAAGATGGTTATGCTAATGCTTACTATATTGCAGCGGTTATTTATGTTATTGCCAGTGTTTTGCTTTTGGTATTCTTTGCTAAGAAATATAACCGTATTTTGGATGCAACTAATGCACAGGATGATAATAAGAAAAACTAAAATAATTTAGTACATTAAAACAGGCAAGTTAGGTATTAATTCCTAGCTCGCCTGTTTGTTATATCTTGATAATTATTCACTTAAAACTGATTGCAACTTAGTAGTTAACATATCGATAGCCACATCGTTTTCGCCGCCTTCAGGAACGATGATGTCGGCGTAACGCTTAGTTGGTTCAATAAATTGATTGTACATTGGCTTAACCGTGCCCAAGTATTGATTAATAACTGAATCAAGTGAGCGGCCGCGTTCTTTCATATCACGTTCAAGTCGACGAATAAAACGGATATCATCATCAGTATCAACGTAAACCTTGATGTCCATTAAATTGCGGATATCTTCGTTAAAGAGTACCAAAATTCCTTCTAGAATAATGATATCAGCTGGTTCGACGTGAATAGTTTCATCACTACGGGTATGAGCAGTGAAGTCATAAGTTGGCATTTCAATTGGCTTTCTGTGCATCAATTGATTTAATTGTGCCTCAAGTAGTGGCATATCGAAAGCATCAGGATGATCGTAGTTGATCTTCATTCTTTCTTCCATTGATACGCCAGTATTGTCTTTGTAGTAAGAATCCTGCGTCATGATCATAATTCGATCTTGATCATCGATGTTATCGGCAATTTCGTGTGCGATTGTTGTTTTCCCACTACCAGAACCACCAGCAATTCCAATAATAACGGGTTTTTCAAGCTTTCCCATATCAAACTCCTTTAATTTTCTAGGTATCACTAATATTCTAAGCTATTTTCCGAATATTAACAGCATTTATTTTGATTAAAAACGGATACATTTGCGATTGAAATTATTTTCCCTTGCATTTTCTTGAAAAATAATGTTAAATACATATAAATAAATTAAAAGGCTATGAAAAAGACAAGTAGGTAGTTTATTCTTAGCAGTGAGTTGGTGTTAGTGAAAAGCCAGCAGACCCTGAACTATTGAAAAACACTTTTAGCAGCTCACCGAACTAACAATTCTTATAGTAGGTCGAGACGTCTCCGGTACGTTACCACGCCGGTGAAGCATGTTGGTGCTTCATGAGTTGGTCTATATTTAGACAATGTGGGTGGTACCGCGGAAAAAAGCCTTTCGTCCCAAACTAGAGGGGATGATGGGCTTTTTCTTTATCCTGAAAGTGAAATTGAGTAAATATTAGATAGATTCGTAAGTAGGTATGGAAACCGCTTTTTTAGGGATAAAATTTGTTAAAGATTGCAAAAAATACGAATGAAAATAATAGATTGTTATATGAATATCCTATTTTTGCTCATGAAAACAGTTTAGTTTTATTCCGAAAAAAGGTAGAATAAATATATTGTGTAAATGAAAGAAAGGTAGAAACCATGACAGCAATTATTGAATTTAAGCATGTTGATAAGTACTATGGAAAGCTCCATGCATTGAAAGATATTAACTTAAAGATTGATGAAGGCCAAGTGGTTTCAATTATTGGTCCATCTGGTTCAGGTAAGAGTACTTTAATTAGAACCATGAATGGCTTGGAGCCAATTAATAGTGGTCAATTAATTGTAACTGGGCACGACTTAGCTGATAAAAAGACCGATATTAATAAGATTCGAAAAAATGTTGGTATGGTGTTCCAACACTTTAATCTCTACAATAACCACACTGTACTAGAGAATGTAATGCTTGCACCTAAAATTGTGCTTAAGCGTCCTGATGATGAAAATCGTAAGGTAGCAATGCAATACCTTGAAAAAGTGGGCATGGCAGATAAAATTGACTCTTATCCACGTCAATTATCAGGTGGGCAAAAACAAAGAGTAGCGATTGCTCGTTCACTAGCCATGCGCCCTAAGGTAATTTTATTTGATGAACCAACTAGTGCTCTTGACCCAGAAATGATTGAAGATGTTTTGGAAGTTATGGGATACGTTGCTGAACAAGGAATTACTATGGTTGTAGTTACTCATGAAATGGGGTTTGCCAAGAAGGTAAGCAACCGGTTAATTTTCTTTGATAAGGGCCATATTTTAGAAGATCGCAAGCCAGAAGAATTCTTTGCTCATCCAGATACTGAACGTGCGCGTCAATTCTTAAGCAAGGTTATTTCTAAAGATTAAGGTGACGCACAATGAAGAAGATAAAAAGATTTATTTTCATCCCTTTGTTGCTAGTCTTGATGCTGGCTTTAACTGCTTGCGGTAAGCACGCTAGCAGCAACGTTTATCAAAAGGTAAAAGAAAGTAAGACAATTGTTTGGGGCGTTAGAGCAGATACTAGATTATTTGGTTTAACTAATGTAAAAACGGGTCATATTGAAGGCTTTGAAATTGATTTAGCTAAGGCTTTGACTAAGCAAATGTTAGGCAAAGATGCCAAAACGGATTTCGTAACTACTACTGCTAATACCAGAATTCCATTACTAAAGAATGGTAATGTGGATGCAGTTTTGGCTACAATGACTATTACGCCAGAGCGGGCTAAGCAAGTAACTTTTTCTAAACCATATTTCCCAGCAGGTTCATCTTTACTAGTGCCTGATAATAGCAAGATTAAGAATGTTAAGGACTTGGAAGGCAAAACTGTTTTAGCAGTTAAAGGAACTACGGCCGTTGATGATGTCCATAAATATGCACCTAAGGCACGGGTTTTGCAATATGATGACTATGGTCAAGCGATGTCTGCTTTAAAAGCCGGTCAAGGTGCAGCCTTAACGACGGATAATGGTTTGTTAGCCGGTATTGCCCAAGAAAATCCTGGTTATAAGCTAGTTGGGGGCGTTTATAGTAACGCACCTTACGGTATTGCGGTTAACAAGGGACAAAAGCAAATGGCAGATCACATTGATCAAGCTTTAAATGAACTTGAAAAAAATGGTACATATGACCGTTTAATTAAAAAATGGTTTGCTGGAATTCCTGGCTTTAGTCTGAAAGGAGTTTTGAAATAATGTGGCAAATTATTACTAACAACTGGGGAAGTTTTTTAACAGGTTTTTGGAATACTATTTTGTGTAGTATTATTGCTTTAATCTTCAGTTTAATTTTGGGAGTGTTCTTTGCTTTACTAGAAGTGGCACCGCCAAAATTTGGTCAGATAATTGCTAAAATTTATATAGCAGTTTTTAGAAATATTCCATTACTGGTTATTGTAATGATCTTCTATCTTATTGTGCCAAGATATATTGTTAAATTATCAGGCTTTCAAGCCGGAACAATTGGTTTGACCTTGTATACTTCAGCTTTTATTGCTGAAACGGTTCGGGCCGGGATAAATTCTATCGGTAGTGGTCAAATGGAAGGTGCCCGTTCGAATGGGATGACTTATACACAAGCAATGCGGTATGTTATTTTGCCACAAGCAATGAAGATTGTGATCCCACCATTAGGTAATCAGTTTATCAACTTGGTAAAGAACTCTTCAGTTTTAGCCTTCGTTGCTGGTTTTGACTTAATGTATCAAGCGCAATTGATTGCATTTTCAACTTTCCAAACAATTGATACTTATATCATTGTCGGGCTATTTTATTTGATCTTAACTTTGCCGCTAAGTTACTACATGCGACACTTGGAAAAGAAATTAGCTAATTAATAGGAAGGGGATAGAAAATGGAAACTTTTATTCATGCATATTCATGGGTTGATATCCGCTTCTTATTACAAGGACTTTGGGTAACGATCTATGTATCGTTAATTTCAATTGCACTTAGCTTTATAGTTGGCTTGATCTTAGGATTGGTTCGCTATATGAAGATTAAATATGTTTCAGCGATTGTTGGCTTTGTGATCGATATTATCCGTAATTTGCCATTATTGTTGATTATCTTCTTTACTTATTTTGGTTTGCCACAGCTAGGGATCGTAACTAATCCAACTACGGCGTCGATTGCAGCTTTGGTGATCTTTGAAGGAGCAATGCTCGCAGAAATTGTTCGTTCAGGGATTGGGTCAGTTGATCCAGGTCAAATGGAAGGTGCTCGCTCAAACGGGATGACCTATGGTCAAGCGATGTATCATGTGATTTTGCCACAAGCTTTGCATAATATGATTCCGGCCTTGTTGTCACAATTCGTGTCATTAGTTAAGGATACGTCATTAGCAACAATTATTGTTTTGCCAGAATTGTTATACCATGCACAGATTATTTACAGTCAGAATACAACTTATCTGATTCCAATGTATGTAATTATTGCGATTATGTACTTTATTGTATGTTTCTGCTTATCAACAATTGCTAACTATTTACAGAAAAAATTTGATTAGCTAAATTGTTTAAATTATCTCAAAAAACTAACTAATGCTACTATAGTAGTAAGAGTTAGTTTTTTATTTAAGGAAAATTATGAGTGTAAATGCACAGTTAACCGATCGTGAACGAGTTGAATTAACTAAAAAGTCCTATGAAGAATTGCAACTAGGTGATAGTGTTAAAATAGGTCAGTATCATCTTGGTACTGTTTGTCGCAGTGTTTATGCCGAGGATGGGATGCGTGCTTTTGTTATTTCGAACCCGAATGAAATCACCATTTTATTTAAGGGCTCATATGGTTTTAAAAAAGGTACGCCACAAACTTGGCGTGATGAATGGATTAGAACTAATTTACCAATTTTGAAGGCACTGCTTGCGCAAAAGCGGGCAATTCCTAGTCAATTAAAATCGGCGGCTCACTTATTGAATCAGACGATTAATCAGTTTAAAGGCAGGCCAATTTATCTTTATGGTCATTCCTTGGGATCAATTAATGCTCAGTTTGCCTTGGCTAATTGCCATCATCCAGAAGCAATTGCAGCTGCTTATTTGTATGAGGGAACCAATATTTGGCTATTGCTGACGCCAATTGAACGGCGCCGGGTAGCTAAAATGCGAGAAAAAATTTTTAATTATGTTGATATTTATGATCCAGTTACGTTAGGGATTACAGAGACGCATCACATGGTAGGAAAATTATGTTACGTTGATAGTGAACCGATGCAACCGATTAAGCAGCATATGTGGGGTGGATATCATTTTAATGCTGATGGTAGTCTAAAGTTACGTAAGATTGACCAAGCATTTTTGGCAGAAAGCAGAAGCGAACGCAAACTGTTGGCCCGTTCAGGAGATCTCGCAGATTTTTTGGAAAAAATGGGTTCAGCTGAAGAAGTAAAAAAATTAGCCACTACTAAAATTGAACAGTTAGTTCAGCGTTATCCTGATCATAAGAGTTTAGCCAAATTAGCAGCTCTTTTTGAAGGCGAAATGCGAAAAAATAAAGATAGATAAAATAAAAAAGCAAATCGTTCATGCCACTAAATGGACGATCTGCTTTTTTTGAGTGGAAATTAATTGATAAATGCTTTGAAAGAAAAATAATATAAGTGTCAATAAAGAATTAGATTAACATTAAATTTTTTTGTATAATGGTCATATTTAAAGATAAGAAGGAAAATATATGAAGATTGATTACAGAAAAGATATTATTGAATTAATGCAGGCTACAGGTGATGATCTCCAATCATTGAATCAGTCGATGATTGCTTTGAAAATTATTAGTAAAATATATAATCAAGCCGTTTTAGGAAATCCGCCACATGGTGAAGAGAAGCGGGAGTTAAAAGCTGAAAAGAATGAAATAGCTACTAATTCTAAAAATGATGAAAAATCAGTTGATAATGTAGAAAATGAGCATGAAGAAAAGGTCCCAGCAAAAGAAAAGGCTAAAGAAACTGCAGCTAAGGCATTAAGCCCAACAGTGTTAAAGAATAAAAATAAATATGCAGCCGTAACGCCACTTCCTAAGCCAATGGTCAAAAAGATAATTCCAGTGGCTGAGCCTGAAGAAAAACAATATCAAATTAGGCGTAAATTATTAGGGTCTGAGGCAGTGGATGAAAATGGTCATTCTGTGCAATATTTCAATGAGCATTTAACACGAATTGAAAAGCTAGAAAATGGCGATACAGTTACCTTGCTAGATCATTTAAATGATAGTGGCAATCGGCCAATTATTAAGGTCGAACATCATCCTGAACCCTTTGCTCCAGGTGAAGAAATCATCGAATTTGGTCCAGCTGTAATTCATAAGGATTCTTTTGGTCTCTATATTAAGAAAGATTCTAATGGCAAGAGTTTGGGGCAAGTAAATCCAGAAAAAGCAATTTTATATCTTGATTTAAATACTATTAGCCACTTTAATTTGCATGAAAATGATCTGATTAGTGTTGTTTGGCGGGCAAGTGATCCATCTTTTATCAGAATTAGATGGCGTTACGCTGAAGAAGAAGTTACCATCCCTGAAAAAGAGACAGTAAATAAGACTAAAAGTCCAGTAAAGCATAAAACAAAGGGCAAACATAAATCGTTATTGCATCAGCTGGAGAAAAAGGAAAAGCAGTCAACTGAAAAGCAAAGTGAAGAGTATACTTCACGCATTGATTTTGATCTTGATAAAAAGAGAGTTACTGTCGTTGTCGGTGATAAGAGCTTAACTTCTAATTTAGCAAAAGTAATTGAAGCTCATAATGGGGTAGCTAGAATCATTGAAATGAAGCAAGCTTCAAATGTTTTGCGGGCATGTAAGGAATCAAATTATGTTATCTTGATTCAATCATATATTAAACACTCAATTAGTCAGATTTTGATTAATTCGCCACATAAATCATATTCAATTGCAATGGCAACTACAGCTGGGCAATTAGCTGTGGAAAAAGCTTTGTATCGGGCCCGTTATAAGTTGAATGTAACCGATAATGATCAAATTCAATATCCATTTCTAGTAAATGATTAAACCAAAAAAGAAGTTCGCAATCGAACTTCTTTTTGGTTGGCATAAAATTTTAAATTATTGCTTCCAAGCAGCATCAAGCTTATTTTTACCAGTCTTGATATCACTAGTCCATGATTGCTTCTTAGATGCCTTAGCCAAAATAGTTTGCATATTTGCATTAACTTGGTCATAAGCGGCAGTAGCATTCTTGGTTACTGGCAAGAAGTAGAGATTCTTAGAAGTCTTAGCAATAATTGCTGGGATCTTGCTGTTCTTAGCAGCTTGATAAGTCGTATCATTGATAGCTGCTGTGTTAACTGGCATATAACCAGTTTGCTTAGCCCAGTAAAGTTGTGATGACTTAGAAGTTAAGAACTTAAGGTACTTAAAGGCAGCTGATTTTTGCATTGCGGTTGCTTTTTTGAACATGTAGATATCAGTACCTTGTTGGACATTCATTGTACTTGGACGAGCAGCTACGCCGTAAGTGTAGCCCTTCTTAAGTCCTTGCTTAAGGTAAGCTTCATTGGCAGTTGAACCGATGAACATAGCTACGCGGCCATTGTTGAATGGGGTAGACATGTATTTTTCAGTACCAGCTTGCATGAAGTAGCCAGCCTTAACACCGTCTGCATAGTAGTTAATAGCCTTGACTGAATCCTTAGCAGCAAAGTTCAAGTTCTTGTTGAAGTCTTTACCGTAAGTTTCCTTCATTTGCATCATGTAGTAGTTGTTAAGTGCATCAAAGCTGACACCGCGTACCTTGTGGTGACTTTCACGGTAGATCTTAGCAGATACTGAAGCAAGCTCACTCATATTAGTTGGAACCTTAACGCCATATTTATCAAGCAAAGTTTTATTGTAGAAAAGAACTTCAACTGATTTGTTAAATGGGACACCATACTGCTTGCCGTTAATGTTGGCACCATCCCAAAGGGCCTGCTTAATGCCACTCTTAGCATATGAACCCCAGCCAATTTCAGAATTCTTAACATATGGGGTTAAGTTAACCAGCATATTATTCTTAGCAGCATTATAAAGCCAGCCTGGATAAGCTTGGGTAATTGTTGGCAAGTCTTTTGGTGATTGAAGTCCTGAAACAAGCTTAGATTGTAAATCAGAATAGTTACCACCTTGGCTTTGCAATTTAATGATAATGTTAGGATTCTTTTTCTCAAAATCTTTAGTCAACTTTTGTAAGCTGCTTTGGGCGTTACCAGTTAGTGAGTACCAGAAGGTAACAGTGGTTTTCTTGTTAATCTTAGTTGGAATCTTCTTAGATGAAGAAGATGAACTAGAATTATTATTTGAACATGCGCTCAAGCCGATTAAAGCAAGGGCTGCAGCACCAGTAAGTGCTAATTTTTTGTAGAATTTCATGATTCTCCCTCTTATGTATATCATGCATTTTATTTACAAAGGTAGTTTATCATAGATAGACGTACTATTGATAGTTTTATGAACAAAAATGTTCACAATTAACTAGCAAAATTGTTAAAATGTGAGTAACTGTATGATATTTTGAGTTAACGGGAGAAAAAATATGGATAGAAATCCTTTGGTATATGAATATTCAATCGGTAAGCGTAAGCCATACGACTATGATTATGGTAATCGCCAAGGGAACCAAGGTGCTGGTTGTCCCTTCTGCGATGTGCAACATTTAGTTAATATTTATGAAAAGGATGGCGATAAGATTTGGCTGAAAAACAAGTATCCGACTTTGCAGGATACTGATCAGACGATTTTAATTGAATCAAGTGACCACCAAGGTGATATTTCGACTTATACGCGCGAAGATAACCAAAAATTAATGAAGTTCGGACTTAAATGCTTTCAAAAGATGAATAAGTCAGGTCGTTATAAGAGTGTGCTTTGGTACAAAAACTTTGGTCCGAAATCCGATGGTTCTTTGACTCACCCGCATATGCAGATTGTTGGTCTCTATCATAAAGATGGCTATCAGGATATTGGGGCTGATAATTTTAAGGGTTTTGAAGTTGGTCGTTCTGGTTCAGTAGAAATGAACTTGTCGGCTCGTCCCGTTCAAGGTTATCAAGAAGTTAATATCTTAACGCATGACAATACTAATCTCGATACTTGGGCTGATTTGATTCAAAAAGGAACCCAATATGTCCGCTCAGTTTTGTCACACGGGGTGGATTCTTACAACTTATTCTTTTACCCGATTAATAAGGGGCAGGGGACCTGCTGCAAAATTATTCCTCGTTTCTATGCTTCGCCATATTTTGTTGGCTATAAAATTTCACAGGTTGATGATGCTGATACTTTGAAATGGGAAGCAGAGCGATTGAAAGGTTTCGTTAACGGCGGTATTTTACATTAGAGTTTCAAAAAAGCGTGTTCAATATTTTGAATACGTTTTTTTGATATAATTATAGTGAATAATTTCGGTTTTAGAAGAGGGATGCAAAAATGAAGAAAATTGTAGTTATTGGTTCAAGTAATGTTGATACGACATTACATGTCAAAGATTTTCCCCAACCTGGTGAAACAATTAATGCACTTGAAATCACTACTTCTGGTGGTGGCAAGGGCGCCAATCAGGCAATTGCTGCAGCTAAAAGTGGGGCAGAAACTTACTTTATTAATCGGGTTGGTGAAGATAGTGAAGGTAATTTCATTACCCACCAATTAAAGAGCTATGGTGTAGATACAACCTATGTTCAAACCACGATGGGAGCTAAGACTGGTCATGCTTATATTACTTTGAATGAAGCTGGGCAAAATGACATCATTATTGACCATGGTGCTAATTATGAATTAACAATTGAGGACATTCGGGCTGCAAGTGATTTGATTCAAAGTTGGGATTGCGTTATTGCACAATTTGAAACGCCGCTCGAAGTGACCCTAGAAGCCTTTAAGATTGCTAAAAAGGCTAAGAAGGTTACGATCTTAAATCCTGCTCCTGCAATTGACAAAATTCCCAAGGAACTTTTGCAATATACTGATATTATTACGCCAAATGAAACTGAAAGTGCAAAGCTTACCGGCATCCCGATTAAAGATAAATCAAGTTTGGCTACGAATGCAGAAAAGTTGCACTTGCTTGGTATTAAGAATGTGGTCATTACATATGGTGATAAGGGTGCATATATTTCAACTCCCGATGTTGAAGAACTAGTTCCAGCTTATAAAGTAGAAGCAGCTGATACTACTGGTGCTGGTGATACTTTTATTGGTTATTTAGCAAGTAATTTAAATGATGATTTGTCTAACTTTAAAGAAGCTGCTCAAATTGCTAGCCGTGCATCATCAATTGCCGTGCAACGCTTAGGAGCTCAACCTTCAATTCCGACTGAACAGGAAGTTAAACAAGCAATGGAGGAATAACTATGGATAAAAAAGAACAAGACCATTTAAAAAAAGAAGCCGCTGAAAAAGCCGCTGCGATGGTTAAGTCTGGCATGGTTTTAGGTGTAGGGACTGGATCAACCGTTGCTTTCTTTATTGCTGCTCTAGGTAAACGTAAGAATGAAGAAGGATTGCAGTTAAAAGCAATCGTCACTACTAGTAACCGGAGCAAGAAGCAACTTGAAAGCTTAGGCTTTAAAGTAAGTGAATTAGCTGAGATTGATCAAGCTGATTTAACCGTTGATGGTGCCGATCGTGTTGCCGATAATTTAGACGGAATCAAAGGTGGTGGCGGCGCCTTAACTTTAGAGAAAAATGTTGCGATCAATTCTAAAAAGATTATCTGGATTGTTGATGAATCCAAACTTGTACATCGCTTAAGTGGCTTCCCTTTGCCAGTTGAAGTTTTGCCAATTTCATGTGAACAAAACTTTAAGCGTTTTGAACAAGAAGGGTTGAAGCCACAATGGCGCATGAATGGCGATCAACGTTATGTGACACATTACGGCAATTACATTATTGATCTAGCTGCTGATCCAGTGCCAGCTCCACATGGTTTAGCTGACTATCTTGATCATACGGTTGGCGTGGTTGAACATGGGTTGTTCTTAGATATGTGTGATGAGGTAATTATCGCCCATAGCGATGGAACAATTGAAGAAAAAGTAAACTAAGTGACAAAAAAGGAGATGATCTCCTTTTTTATTTGCACAAAAAAATATATTTTTATTGCAAAAAATCTAGTCTTTATCTATACTAGTTAAAATTTAAATTTTTAAGTGAGATAGAGGATAAAAACTTATGAATAAAATATCGGGTAAGCAAAAGATGACTTTTGCTGGTCTATTAATTGCCATCGGCATTGTCTATGGTGATATTGGAACTAGTCCTTTGTATGTTATGAAGTCGATTGTGACTGAAAATGGGGGGATTAGTAATGTTAACCGTGAACTAATTGTTGGCTCCATTTCGTTGATTTTTTGGACTGTTACATTATTGACAACGGTCAAATATGTGATAATTGCCTTGAAGGCGACTAATCATGGTGAAGGAGGGATCTTCTCTCTTTATGCATTGGTTAGAAAGAGAGCCAAATGGCTAGTTATCCCAGCTTTAATTGGTGGAGCAGCGTTGCTAGCTGATGGGACATTGACTCCAGCTGTGACTGTTACAACTTCAATTGAAGGATTGAAAAATATGCGCTTTGGTGATGTAATTCCAGTTTCGTCGCAAGATATGGTTATCTTGATTACTATTGTTATCCTGGTTTTACTATTTTCAATTCAAAGAATGGGAACGAGTGTGATTGGTAAAGCATTTGGTCCAATCATGCTCATTTGGTTTACTTTTTTAGGGCTTATTGGACTTATAAACTTAAGCCATGATTGGAGTCTGCTTGATGCAATCAATCCAATTCATGCTTTGCGTATTTTATTTAGTCCTGCTAATAAAGTTGGCATTTTGATTTTAGGTTCAATTTTCTTGGCAACTACTGGTGCTGAAGCTCTTTATTCAG
Organism: uncultured Lactobacillus sp.; assembly: GCF_947367125.1. GTDB lineage: Bacteria > Bacillota > Bacilli > Lactobacillales > Lactobacillaceae > Lactobacillus. The sequence goes on along the minus strand of NZ_CANBCQ010000003.1, from coordinate 45,684 downwards.
ATGTCGGACATGTCGGGAAAAGTAATATTATGGGCTCTTGGCCTTATGTGTTTGTTTGCTTAATTTTAAACTACTTAGGGCAAGGCGTCTGGATTTTACACAATGCTAATTATCATGCGGGTAATGGTGATTTCAATCCATTTTTTGAAGCAGTACCTAGCAGCTGGCGTTTATTTGCAATTGCTTTAGCTACTATTGCAGCTATTATTGCTTCACAAGCGTTAATTACAGGTTCTTTTACTTTAGTTGCTGAGGCAAGTAGTTTAAAGTTTTTACCAAGAATGAATATTATTTATCCTTCTAATGAAAAAGGACAAATCTATATTCCTTCCATTAATAAAATGATTTGTATCATCACAGTAGTGATCGTCTTCTTATTTAGAACCTCTCATCATATGGAAGCTGCATATGGATTAGCGATCACGGTAACTATGCTGATGACTACGATTTTATTGTTCGAATATTTAGGCAAAAAGAGAACTTCGTTACTGCTACGTTGGCTTTTCTTAGTAATATTTGCCTTTATTGAAGGGATGTTCTTATTCTCTAGTTTGACTAAGTTCTTACATGGTGGTTATGTTACTGTCTTGATTGCTGGCTTTATTCTAGCAATTATGTATATTTGGTTCTATGGTAATAAAATTCGTGATAAGCGAGAAGAAAAGAATGCCTATGTACGTTTAGACGAATATACCAATATGTTGACGGAATTAAGTCATTGCGAAGATTATCCGGTTTATGCAACGAATTTAGTATATATGGCTAAAGTAAAATATAATAAATTCATTAAGCGTGAAATGCTTTATTCGATTTTGGATAAAAGACCTAAGCGAGCTAAAGCCTATTGGTTTGTGACAGTTAACGTAACTAATGAACCATATACTGCAGAATATGCAGTTAATACTTATGGAACTAAAAATGTAATTAATGTTCAATTGTATCTAGGCTTTAGGAAGCAAACTAGCGTCAATATTTATTTGAGACAAATTGTGCATGATTTAATTGCGGATGGTACAATCGAAGCACAGCCGCAAAGATTTACGACTACTCCAGGTAGAGACGTAGGTGATTTTTCTTTTGTTATCGTAAATGACGTAATTAGTCCGTTAACTAAGCTAACTACCTATGAGAAATTTATGGTAGAAGCACGAGTATGGCTACAGAATTTATCTTCTAATCCAGCCTCTTGGTTTGGTTTAGAGTATGCTGACACGGTAGTAGAGCGTGTTCCGTTAGTATTAGGCGATCGGAAATATGATCATATTAAACGAATTAAACCTAAGGACGAAGAATAGAGATTAGTAGCATTTAAAAATTATTGTATTTTTCTGTAATAAACCGAACCACTTTAATTATTGGTTCGGTTTTTGTATCATTAAGGTAATTAACACGCTTAGAATGAGGTAGATTTATGAACAAGAAACCTTTAATTATTAGTACTGATCCTGGTATTGATGATATTGCAGCAATGACAATCAGTCTATTTGCTCAAGAATTAGATGTACGAATGATTGTACCAACTTGGGGTAATGTAGCACTTGAATATACTTTGCAAAACACTTTGAATTTGGAAAAGTTTTTACATACTAAAGTTCCAGTAGTAGTAGGGGCAAACCAGCCTTTAGTTGCACCAATGATCTCTGCTGCTTCAGTTCACGGCAAGACGGGAATCGCCGGTTTTGATTTTGAAAAGGCAGATCGTAGTTTGATCAAGCCTGGTTTAGCTGCAACGGTGATGGCTGAAGAAATAAAAAATAGTCCAGCCAAAGTAACTTTAATGGGCATTGGGCCACTGACAGATTTTGCTTTACTGTTTAAGCAATATCCAGAAGTAAAGCAAAATATTGAACAAATTGTGATAATGGGTGGCAATATTGGTCGCGGTAACCATAGTCCGCTTGCAGAATATAATATTGCGGGTGATCCGGAAGCTGCCCAAGTTGTCTTTCATAGCGGTTTGCCAATTAAAGTAGCTCCACTTGAAATAGGTAATAAGGCACATTTATTGCCTGATCAAATGAAAAGAGTTAAAGAATGTGGCGCAGTTGGTAATATGCTATATTCGCTATTTTCAAATATTCGTGAACCAGATGGCGATCCACGGATCAAGATTTATGATCCAACGGCAGTCGGCATTTTGCTTCATCCAGAGATGTTTACGATGAAAAAAGCTAATGTCGAAATTGAATTGCGCGGTCAATTTACTTATGGTGCTAGTGTAATTGATTTTATGAATCAAGCAGATGCAAATGCGGAAATTGCCACTGACGTTGATTTGGACAAGTTTGCGGCTTGGTTTATTGATAGTATTAAAAGGGCAGAACAAGGGCGAGAATAATGGCAGATTATGTTTATCGGACAGTCATGCATGACATTAAGCAGAATATTTTGAATAATCAATATGAGGGGATGCGACTGCCTGATGAACGCAGTCTGGCAGAGCATTATCAAGTAAGTCGTTCCTCGATGAAGCGGGCCTTAGAGTTGTTGGCGCAACAAGGAATAGTTTTTAAAAAAAGAGGCAGCGGTACTTTCATTAATCCGTTGTATTTGCGTAATCAAGCAATGTTTCGCTATGATGGGTCTAATTTAGGGATTACTGATTCCTTTAAGGTGCCTGGCAAAACACAAAGAATTAAGTTGCTTGATTTTCATGTGATTAAAGCTACTAAGGAAATTGCGGAAGACTTATTTTTAAGTGAAAATGATTTTGTGTATGAGTTCAAGCGTTTGCGGCTACTTGATGAACAGCCATTTTTGATTGAAACGGGCTATTTGCCAATCAAGATTATGCCGGAACTTAAGCCAGAAACTTTGCAAAAATCACTCTTTAATTATTTAGAGGATGAGCAAAGTAAAACAGTAACCAAGGCATTTTTAAACATTACGGTTGAGCCATCAAATGAAGAGGATCAGGAAGAAATGCATCTTAAACCTAACGGACCAGTAGGTGTGATGGAAGGAATTTTCTTTTTAGATGATGGGACACCGTTTGAATTATCGAACATGCGTGTGCATTATCACTATATGAATTTCAATAGTTTTGTTAATTTAGGTAAATAAAACTTTTCTACTTAAGTTACTGATAATACTTGACTTAGGGTAGAAAAAAGTAGGCGAGTTTTTAGGTAACTCGCTTACTTTTGTTTTATCTATAATATTATTTCTTTATCTTGGCTAAATATGAATCAAGCACTTCTAAAACACCATCATCATTGTTGCTTGGCGCTTCATACTTAGCAATTTGCTTAACTTGATCTTCCGCGTTAGCCATTGCATAACTATAACCGGCTAATTTTAACATTTCAGTATCATTCATCCCATCACCAAAAGCAAGCAGTTCTTCTGGTTGAATATTGAAGTAGCGTAAGAAGTATTTTAATGCGGCCCCCTTGTTAACACTATATGGGACAATATCTAGTAACCCAAATCCGCTAGAGGTACAGTGAATTTTTTCTGCATGAGTTTGGTTAAATCTTTCTTCAAATTCAGCAGAAAAGTCATGCTGGTAACTCAAAGTGATTTTAGTTATTTGATCATGTGGGTTAATCGCCTTTGCTAGATCGGTCACTTCAACTCGATCAGGATAATAAAAATTCATCGTTTGCTTAAAATTAGGCGAAGCATCAATGGTGGTATAAGAATTATTAATTCCCGTAACGATGACTGAACTATTAGGATAATGTTCCTCAATAAAATTAATTAGTTTAAGTGTGATTTGAGGAGTAAGCAGATGAGTGCTGATAATTTTATCATCTTGGAGTAAAAGTGAGCCATTGTCAGCAATCATATCAATCCGATCTAGAAAGCCAGCGAAGTCTTTGCGCAAACGAGTGTAAGGTCGACCACTGGAAACGATGAAGTGGACACCGTTTTGGTGTAGCTGGGTTAAGATGCGATTAAAGCGTTTGTGATCAAAAGTCTGATTATCACGCATAAAGGTGCCGTCCATGTCAACGGCAACAACTTTGAAGGGTAATTTATTCATTAAAAATGTCCTCGTAAAAATCTATATCTTTCTTTTATATAATTATGACACAAAAAGGCCGAGTAAATCATCTGCTCGGCCTTTTCAGATTAATTTTTTCATCTAGAGCAATACAAATTTCCTTAAACATTAATAAATTGTTCTGCTGAAGTGATGGGGCTTAAATAAACATAAGAAAGATTTACATATTTAGTAGCATCACTTAGTTTTTTCATTAAGTCTTGCTGCTCGCGGGTTAAGTGAAGGTGATTCATCGCAATTCTAGCCTGAATGTACATGACTAATTTACTAGTATATTCAAGAGGATGGTCGTTACTGTCAAACTTATTAAGAACAAGTCCAATCACATCACGAATTTGCCGGTAACGACCGATGTTCATTTCATTGTAGATATCGCTAAAAAAACTATTATAGAATTGCTTCAAATCATGATATACTTCGCGACTTTCGTTTTGCTTCTTTGGGGTAAAGAGACTGAACATAACTATCACTCCTTTAGTACAGATATAATTTGCGTTTTAGGATTAAAGTATTGCTTTAATTCTTGAGGTAATGGGGTGTCCGTAATTAGGACATCGATCTGATTGAGAGAAACAGACATGTACGGGGAGGAAGATAGGTTGGCAAATTTAAACTTTTCGGCAACTAACACAACTTGATTAGCACGACTAGCAGCAGTTTCAACTACCTTAGAATCTGCCATACTTGGGGTGTAAACCCCATCTTTTCTAACACAGCCGGCCCCAATAAATGCGGTATTAAAATGAATCTTGCGTAGCGTTTCAAGTGCGGCTTCAGAGGAGATGAAGCGTTGCTGTTTATTAATAGTGCCACCCAATAATCTAACTGATGGAATTTCTGTGGTTAATAAGTTTAATGCGTTGTCGATTGAGTTAGTTACAATTTGCATATCCATGCCATTAAGCAGCGGACAAAGTCGCTTCAAGGTAGTTGATGATCCGATAAAATCGCAATGACCAGGATGAACAAATCTTTTTGCCATCCGGGCCATTTTCATTTTGATCGGCGATTGAACCTGGTTTCTAGCTAAAAAGTCAGGAATGCTATTGCGATTGATTTCCATCAAACCGCCATGAACACGAATTGCTTGACCGGTTTCTGTCAGATAAATCACATCTCGCCGGGCTGTATCAAAAGATACATGAAAGTGATTAGCGATCTGCCGAGTTGAAAGCTGGTGCTTTTCTTTTAGTAACTGTTTGATTTGCGTTAATCTTTCTTCTTGGGTCATCTCATGCTCTCCATTCAGTAATCTAACATGAATAAATAATTATGTATTTATTTTATCAGCGTTTTGCATTTATTTATCAGTATTTTTCGGTATTTAATGAGTGAAATACTGATGCAAAAGCTACAAAATGCTGATATAGCAGCAATGAAGGGATGCAATGATTAAGATAAATACTTATCCATAATTGGTAGGACCCAATTATTAAATATGTTGAACTTTTAAAATAATTTGGTATCATATAGGTGTAAACAAAAGAACAAATAAAAGAGCAAACTTAATTGCTTAAAGGAGAATAATGATGGCAGTTAATTACGATTCAAAGGATTACCTTAAGAGCGTTGATGCATATTGGCGCGCAGCCAACTACTTATCTGTTGGCCAATTGTTTTTAATGAAGAATCCTCTTCTTAAAACTCCATTGGTGGCAGAAGATGTTAAGCCAAAGCCAATTGGTCACTGGGGCACCATTGCACCACAAAACTTTATCTATGCTCACTTGAATAGAGTATTGAAGAAGTATGATTTGAACATGTTCTATATTGAAGGTTCAGGTCACGGTGGTCAGGTAATGGTTTCTAACTCTTACCTTGATGGTTCATATACTGAGCGTTACCCAGAGATTACCCAAGATGAAAATGGCATGGCTAAGCTCTTTAAACGTTTTAGTTTTCCAGGCGGTGTGGCATCTCATGCTGCTCCTGAAACCCCCGGTTCAATTCATGAAGGTGGGGAATTAGGCTATTCGCTTTCACACGGTACTGGTGCTGTTTTGGACAATCCAGATGTGATTGCCGCTGTTGAAATTGGTGATGGTGAAGCTGAAACTGGTCCATTAGCTGCTTCATGGTTTAGCGACAAGTTCATTAACCCAATCAAAGATGGTGCAGTTTTGCCAATCTTGCAAATTAATGGTTTCAAGATTTCTAACCCAACCATTGTTTCCCGTATGAGTGATGAAGAATTGACTGAATACTTCCGTGGCATGGGTTGGGATCCACACTTTGTTTCAGTCTTTAAGGGTGGCCGTTTTGACGGTGAGAAGGACCCAATGCAGGTTCACGAAGAAATGGCTAAGACTATGGATGAAGTCATTGAAGAAATTAAGGCTATTCAAAAGCATGCCCGTGAAAACAATGACGCTACTTTGCCACACTGGCCAATGATTATCTTCCAATGCCCTAAGGGCTGGACTGGTCCTAAGAAGGATCTTGATGGCAACCCAATTGAAAACTCATTCCGGGCTCACCAAATCCCAATCCCAGTAGCTCAAGGCGATATGGAACACGCTGATATGCTTACTGATTGGCTTGAAAGCTACAAGCCAGAAGAATTGTTCAATGAAGATGGCTCACCTAAGGAAATCGTAACTGAAAACACGGCTAAGGGCGACCACAGAATGGCGATGAACCCAATTACTAACGGTGGTCTTGATCCTAAGCGCCTTAACTTGCCAGACTACCGCAAGTTTGCTTTGAAGTTTGACAAGCCGGGTTCAGTTGAAGCTCAAGACATGGTTGAATGGGCTAAGTACTTGGATGAAGTAGCTAAGCTCAACCCAACTACTTTCCGCGGTTTTGGTCCAGATGAATCCAAGTCAAACCGTTTGTTCCAATTGCTTGATGATCAAAAGCGTCAATGGGAACCAGAAGTGCATGAGCCAAATGATGAAAACTTGGCTCCAAGCGGCCGCGTAATTGACTCGCAATTATCAGAACACCAAGATGAAGGCTTCCTTGAAGGCTATGTTTTGACTGGTCGTCATGGCTTCTTCGCAACTTACGAAGCCTTTGGTCGTGTAGTTGATTCAATGCTTACCCAACACATGAAGTGGTTAAGAAAAGCTAAGGAACAATACTGGCGTCATGACTACCCATCACTTAACTTTGTCGCAACCTCAACTGTCTTCCAACAAGACCACAATGGTTACACTCACCAAGATCCAGGCATCTTGACTCACTTATACGAAAAGAATCGTCCAGACCTTGTTCATGAGTACTTGCCATCAGACACTAATACGCTTTTGGCAGTTGGCGACAAGGCTTTGAAAGATAGAGAATGCATCAATGTTTTGGTAACTTCTAAGCAGCCTCGTCCACAATGGTTCTCAATTGAAGAAGCTCAAAAGCTGGTCGACAAGGGCTTAAGCTACATTGATTGGGCTTCAACTGACAAGGGCGCTAAGCCAGATATTGTCTTTGCCTCAACTGAAACTGAACCAACGATTGAAACTTTGGCAGCGATCGATATTTTGCATAAGCAATTCCCAGACCTCAAGATTCGCTACATTAATGTAGTTGATGTCATGAAGCTAATGGATCCAAAGGACAACAAGAATGGCTTGTCAACTGAAGAATTCGACCGTCTCTTCCCTAAGAATGTGCCAGTAATCTTTGCATGGCACGGCTACAAGAGCATGATGGAATCAATTTGGTTCGCTCGCAAGCGCTACAATGTTCATATTCACTGCTACGAAGAAAATGGTGATATTACTACTCCATTTGATATGCGGGTCTTGAACCATCTTGACCGCTTCGATTTGGCTAAGGATGCTGTAGAAAGCATCGATAAGCTAAAGGGCAAGAATGCGGACTTCATTAGTCATATGGATGATTTGCTTGAAAAGCACCACCAATACATTCGCGATAATGGTAAAGATATGCCAGAGGTAACCGAATGGCAATGGTCTGGCTTGAAGTAATCAAAAAATAAGAATAAATTAGACCTATGTGAAAAGCATAGGTCTTTTTTTGATGGAGGAAAATATGAAAAGTGGCTTGGTACTTGAAGGCGGTGCGATGCGTGGATTGTTTACAGCGGGCGTACTTGATGTCTTTTTAGAAAATGGTGTAACTTTTGATTTAGCAATTGGCGTTTCAGCCGGTGCTGCCTTTGGTGTAAACTTGAAGTCGGAGCAAAAGGGAAGAGTATTGCGCTACAACATGCGGTTTGCAGGGAAACCATATTATGCCAGTTGGAAGTCATGGCGGCGCTCTGGCAATTTGTATGCTGCTAACTTTTGTTACCATATTTTGCCTGATAAGTTGGATGTTTTTGATAAAGAAAAATTTATGAACAATCCGATGGAATTCTGGTGTGTGACAACCGATGCGGCAACAGGTGAGCCAGTTTATCATCAATTGCATGATGCAGGTTATGCCGATTTAGAATGGATCAGAGCGTCATCGTCGATTCCATTTTTTGCTCATCCAGTGGCAATTCGTGGACATTACTATTTTGATGGTGGTGTATCTGATTCGATTCCGTATGATTTTTTGAAGCAGAAAAATTGTGCTAAAAAAGTAGTCATTACGACACAGCCAAAAGCTTACCGCAAGAAGCAGAGTAAACTTTATCCACTAGAGAAAGTGTTTTTGCGTGAATATCCAGCAGTACTAGAGAAGTTATCCACAAGAGCTGAAGATTATAACGCAGTACTTGACCAAATGGAGAAGGATGAAAAAGCTGGCAAGGCGTTTGTTATTCGTCCACCGTTTTCGCTTGAAATTGGCACTTTGGAAACTGATAAAAAAGAAATACAACGGGTGTATGAGGTCGGACGAGTTGAAGCGGAGAAAGTTTTGCCATCTTTGCGGGAATATTTGAATAAATAATAAAACAAGTATCTAGGAAAGATTAATCATTTCTCAGATACTTGTTTTAGGTTGTTTATAAAAATTTTTCAAAAGCATTGCTGATGCCATCTTCATCATTAGAAGTGGTAACATAATCAGCATGTTTTTTTGCTTCTTCAGAGCCATTTCCCATGCAAACAGCTGTCCCAGCAAAGTTAAACATGGTAATATCATTTCTTTCGTCTCCAATTGCCATGACCTCTTCTGGAGTAATGCCAAGTTTTTCAGTTAATCCCTTTAATCCGTTTCCTTTATTAATATTAGGGTGAAGTAGTTCTAAGAAACAATCATCAGCACGAACAATATACAGCTCTTGCCCAAATTCTTGTCTAATTTTATCTTCCCATTGGTCTAGCAGTTCAGCTTTAGTGGCGAAGCATCCCTTAGCCACTTCAAAATCAGCAGGAAGTTCATCTGGCTCACGAATATATAATGTTGCAGAATTTTCATAAGCCTGGGTGTAGACCATTAAATCTACATCGTGGTCACCTGTAATAATTTTAGAATCAGGAGAGACGACGTTGAACGGAATGTGATGCTTTTTGCCAAACTCATACATCTTACGATAAAGCAGATTAGAAACAAGATCCTCGGTCATGGTCTTGCCGTCAGCCGTTCTAGTAATTGCTCCGTTAAGGGTAATCGCGTATTGATCAGATCCTATAATTCCCAATTCGTTCATAAAATGCTTTAATCCTGCAATCGGGCGTCCTGAACATAATGCAACTTTTATTCCTTGATCTAAAGCTGCTTTGACAGCTTTTTTTGTACTAGTCAAGATCTGGCCTTTTGAATTAAGTAAAGTACCGTCAGTATCAAGCGCTATGAATTTGATTGCCATAAAAATTCCTCCTTATATATTAAATATTATCATTGATTATACCGGATCTAGGTTCAGTTTAGTAAGATGAACTGGTCATAATTGAAATATCAACAGGTGACATAATTGTTTCGTTTCACGAAATGAAATATATTGCAGTTGATTTTATGTATATAAATAGTGAAAATCGATAGTAAATTTCTTGACAAACTATTTTCGCATGTAAAGCATTTTGTTGAACATAGACCGTAAAAGGACCGATAAAGGATATATAAATTGGTATATACAGTATTAACCGCCTGAAATAAATTTCATGAAATGAAATATTCTCTTAACTTTATGAAATGATAAGTCATCATTTTTAAAAACGCTTACATAAGCTTGAAACTATGATATAAATAAAATGTAAGCTAGCTACTAGGATAGAGATAAATTCAGAACTTGATATCAGCTGAATGTTCTATCTTAAAACATTTTTGAGGAGTAAATGTTTGTGCAAGTCACGAATAGAAAAGTCAATTGGATAAACACCTTATAATTGACTGGATCTGATGAAATAAAAGATATAGATGTAGGTGTGACGTAAGAATAAGTTATTGATTTAATTTTTTTCTTCAGAGGTAAACGATTATGATGCAGAAAATACAGCGATTTGGGGCCGCAATGTTTGTCCCAGTTATGCTGTTCTCATTTGCGGGTATTGTTGTAGCTCTAGGGAGCTTGTTCAATAACCCAACATTATTTGGCTCAATAGCTAATCCAGGCACTACTTGGAACTCTGTGTGGGATACTATCTCAGCCGGTGGTTGGACGGTCTTCAACCAAGAAGGTATTTTGTTCACAGTAGGTTTGCCTATCGGTTTGGCTAATAAGGCTAGAGGTAGAGCAGCGATGGAAGCCGTAATTAGTTACTTGACTTTCAACTACTTTGTCGGTGCAATTCTTAACCACTGGGGTGCTGCTTTTGGCATTCCTAACTTTGATAAGATTCAAATCGTAGCCAACGCTACTAACCATGGTTTGACTAACATTGCTGGTATTAAGACTCTTGATACTAGTATCTTAGGTGCATTGGTTATTGCTCTTATCGTAGTTTGGATTCACAATAAGTACTTTGATAAAAAGTTGCCTGAATGGCTTGGTACATTCCAAGGTTCAACTTATGTATACTTCCTTTCATTCTTTGCAATGATTCCATTAGCAGTCATTACTTGTTGGGGCTGGCCAAAGGTCCAAATGGGAATCATCGGTATGCAACACTTCATCGTTGATTCAGGATTCATCGGTATTTGGATTTACCAATTCTTGAACCGTGTCTTGATTCCTACTGGTTTGCACCACTTGGTATATATTCCATTCCAATTTGGTCCAGCTGTTGTTGCTGGTGGTTTGCAACCATACTGGTTGAAGCACTTAAGCGAATACGCTGCAAGTACTAAGCCACTTTCACAAATCGCTTCTGTTGAAGGATTCCAACTTTACGGTAATGAAAAGATCTTCTTAGTACCATTTATCTGTCTTGCCTTTTACGCAACTGCTAAGAAGAATAAGAAAAAGCAAACTTCTGCTTTGCTTATCCCAGCTGCATTGACTTCAGTTTTTGCAGGTGTTACTGAACCTATCGACTTTACTTATTTGTTTGCTGCTCCGGTTCTTTGGGTAGTTTACTCAGTAATGTCAGCTACGATGAACACAGTTATGTGGCTTTTCGGTTTGAGAGGCTTCATGTCAGATGGTGCGATCGGTATTGCATCAATGAACTGGATTCCACTTTGGCAAAACCACTGGAAAGTTTACGTAATGGAATTTATCGTTGGTATTATCTTCGGTATCATTACTTACTTTGTCTTCAAGATCATGATCGAGAAGTTTAATTACATTACTCCAGGTCGTGAAGCAGATGATCAAGATGTTCACCTTCTTTCTAAGAAAGAATACAAGGCTAAGAAGGCTGCAGAAGCTGCTGGTAAGGATGCTAACGACCCTTACATTGCAAGAGCTACTGCTTACCTAGAATTATTGGGCGGTGCTTCAAACATTACTGAATTGTCATCATGTGCTACTAGATTGCGTGTATCTGTTGCTGATCCAAATAAGGTGGCTTCAGACGCAGCATTTAAGGCAAACAAGGCCGTTAATGTTGTTCACCATGGTAAAGCAATCCAAGTTATCGTTGGTTTGGATGTTCCTCAAGTTCTTGATGAAATGAATACGTTGATGAAGGAACAAGGAACTGAAGCTAAAGTTTCAAATGAACCAGATAATCCTTATATTGAAAAAGCTACTGCTATCGTTGACTTGCTTGGTGGCGATGCTAATATCCAAGATGTGATTGCTTGCTCAACTAGAGTAAGAACCCATGTCGTTGATCCAAAAAAGGTTGCTCCAGATTCAGAATTCAAGAAGATTGCAGATTCTTATGAAGTACAACATAAAGATAACAATGAAATTGACATCGTTATCGGATTGGATGCCGATCAAGTTGTTGATCAAATGAAACAATTGCTATAATTTGAAAGCGCTTGTGTTATTATTAATATATAAATTATAATGTGATAAGGACACAGGTATATGGCAAATTTGAGATCAATGGTCTATGACAATCGTTATAAGTTGAATGATTCTGAAAAGCAGATAATTCAATATGTTCTAAATAATCCGAAAGACTGTAGCAAGTTAAGTTTGGCTAAATTAGCTAAAAAACTTTATGTATCCGAATCAGCAATTTTTCGATTGTGCAAAAAATTAGGGTTAAGTGGCTACAGTGAACTTAAATTTGATTTGGTTGAATTGGCTGAATCAAAACAAAAACCGATCAAAATTGAAAATAATTTTGCGCGGGAACTCAGTAAAGTGAATTTAGATGTATTAAAGTATTTCAAGCAACATGATTTTAATAATTTATATCGTGATCTGAATAATGCAGGTACAATTTACATTTATTCTACTGGTTGGCAACAAGAGTTGATCGCTCAATATTTAGCTCATGAGTTATTTGTTGTTGGTAAGCATGCAACTGTGTTACCATCGGCATTGGATGAGTTAAAAGCAGCAGGTCGTTTTGCTAAAAAAGGTGATGTTTTGTTCATTATTTCCTTTACAGGCGATAATAAGACAATCAATGAAGAAATCACTAAGCTTGAATTAGTGAATGATAAATTTAAATATGTTTCATTCACTAACTTAAAGCAAAATAAATTAGCTTCGTTAGTGCAGCATAATATTTATTTTCCAACAATTGCTTTTACTGATGATGCTGACTTTAAGAGTGGCAAGGTTGCCTTTACCCCAGCGTATTTCTTAATTGATTTGGTAATTAGTGAATATGTAGCTTGGCAACAGAGCCAAGGAGAGGATGTAGAAATCAATGTGGGCAGTTAGTAAACGAAAAGTAGGCGACTTTATCGATCGAATAACCGAAAACATGCACCTAGATACCAAAAAAATCTTAACTTGGTATTCATACGTACTTTTCATTGCACCACTATTGTTTTGGGCAATGATTGCACTGCGAAGTGGTGCTTCTGGTCAATCGATTAGAATGATGATTATGAAGCAACCAATGATTGCGATTAGTACAATTGTTGCTATCGTTGACTTCATACTAGGCTACTACATGTTGTTAAATCGTAAACAATTTTTAGTTAATCGTCAGACTTATCGCTTCTTGATGGTTAGTCAGATGATCAGTCAGCTTTTGGTTGGCAACTTGCTGTGTGTCGTACTAGCTATCTTAGGCTTTTATCGAGCAAAGTCTTTAAAGAAGACTCAAGATAGTGTGAGTCGAGTAGTTGTTGCAATTTCACTTACTGCAGCAGTATTATTACTCGGAAGCTTTATGTTGATATTGTTACTTGAATTTTAGAAATCCAGAGGTTATTAATTATGTTTAATTTCTTTAAGAAAAAGAATAAGGGAATTGAAGTAGATGCTGTTGTTGATGGTGATATTATGCCAATTACTGATGTAAAAGATGATGTCTTTTCAACTAAGATGTTAGGTGATGGCTATGCTATTAAGCCTAAAGATAATCATATTTATGCTCCAATTGATGGCACTATTTCTACACTTTTTCCAACTAAACATGCTATTGGCATTAAGACTGAACAAGGCTTAGAGGTTTTGATTCACTTAGGTCTTGATACTGTGGAATTAAAAGGTGCTCCGTTTACAGTAGATGTTAAGCAAGGCGATAAAGTTGAAAAAGGCCAACCCTTAGCCACAATGGATTTCCAAATGATTCTAGATAAGGGTTACGATGACAGTTGTATTGTTGTTTATACCAACATGGACCTGATCAAGTCAGTCACGCCAATTGAAAAAGGCGACGTAAAACATGCTCAAAAAGTACAAACTATTGAACTTAAATAATCAATTTTTCCCTCTCTCATATAAAATTTAGTGATTATTTTAATAGTTTTAAGCTTAGCTTCTGCAGTGAAGCTAAGCTTTTTTTGGTAGAATATTAATTAAGAAAGAAGGGTATTTATGAAAAGATATCGACCGAATACTAAAGCTGTTGTTGTGGGCATTATTTTGATGCTAATCGGGATTTGCTGTTGGGTAGTTAAGGCATCATTTATTCCTAATGGTGCAGATTTTTTATTTCCACTAGGCCTACTTATAATTTGTATTGGTGGATTGACCCTGACCATTACTGCATTTATTGCTATGCGCAAAAATGACTTGGCAATGAGCGCTTATTTAAAAAAGCAGACAGCGGAAAAGAAAAAACAAGAAAAGGCAAAAAAGTTGAACAATAATTAAGCTTTTTTAGCAGTTTTTAACTATAATTAAATATAGGATGTTATTATTTTGGATAAAGGACTGAAAATAGAAATGAATTTTAAAGATGTTTATGAAAACGAGCACGTAACTCGTAAGTTTACAAATCGAAAATTACAAGAAAAAACTATTGCTGAAATCATTAAAAAGGCACAACAGTCACCTTCATTGCTCAATTCTCAGCCATGGCGTGCTTATGTTTTGATGGGGGATGCATTAAATGAATTTAAGGCGGCTTCATTAGATAAAGTTAATAATAAAGAAGCTGCTCACGAAGATTTTGCTTCAATGCTATCTTTAGATTGGGATACTTTTCCTAGTCGCAATATGGTTACGATGGGTGCATCGCAAAGCTTTTTCTTTAGAAATAAATTGCAATTATTCAATGACGCTAATAAGACAATGTTTAATGCGCCTGTAATTGTCTTTTTAACTGTTCCTAAGAAGTCACCAGCTTGGTCTGTTTTTGATTTAGGAATTTTTGCACAAAGTATCATGCTTTTGGCAATTAATCGTGGGTTAGGTGTTATGCCAGCTCACTCAATGGTTTCATATCCAGAATTAGTAAGAAAGTATGCTAGAATTCCTGAAGATGAAGCTGTAGGAATGGCGATCGCACTAGGATACGTTGATAAAAATGCTGAAATTAATGATCCAAAATACATTCCAAAACGAGTTCCATTTGCTGAGATTTACAAAGTAACTGAATAAATTGCTTAAACCTACAATACCTTGTGTAAAACTACACTATTTTAAGTAATAAATGGTAAAATAGGCTTTAGTAATATATTTGTAAAAAAGGTGATAATACTTTGAGTCCAGCTCAAATAGCAACTAATTTAGTTGCAACATTATTAATTTTTGTCGTTGCATCATTCTTTGTTGCTGCGGAATTCGCGTTAGTGCAAACAAGACCAAGTCAGCTTGAAGATATGTTGGCTAAGGGTCAGGGAAATAAAAAGAAATTGCGTCGTGCTTTACATATGACGCATAACCTAAATGAGTATTTGTCAACTACTCAGGTTGGGACTACTTTAGTTGGGGTAGTCTTAGGCTGGTTCTCAGCTGATACGTTTGCTACCATTTTGGAAGATCTTTTTCATCTAACACCGATGAATGAATCACTCATTAAGTCGGTAAGTGCGATCTTAGGCGTGGTTTTGCTAACTTATTTGGAAGTTGTCCTAACTGAAGTTGTGCCTAAAAATATCGCAATTGATAAGCCAGTACAAATGATGATGGGAATTGTGACTCTACTTCATATCTTTCATACGATAGTTTATCCGTTTGTTTGGCTATTAAATACTAGTTCAAATGGTATTTTGAAGCTGATGGGCTTTGATCCAGCAGATGAAGAAAATGAAGTTTATTCACAATCTGAAATCATAAAATTATCACGTAACGCGGTTCATGGCGGTTCACTTGATAAAGAAGACTTGACTTATATGGAAAGAGCCTTCGAATTGAACGATAAAGTTGCCAAAGATATCATGACTGACCGTACAAGATTGTCGGTTCTTGATTCAACTGATACGATTGAATATGCACTCAAGAAGTATCTTGAAGAAGGTTACAGCCGTTTTCCAGTTGTTCGTGACAATGATAAAGATGATGTAGTTGGTTACGTTTATGCTTATGATATAGTCCAACAAAGCCAAGTTGATGGGCATGTACCTGTAACCAGAATTATTAGAACGATTATTACGGTGCCTGAATCAATGCCAATCCAAGATATCTTACATTTGATGATCTCTAAGCATACGCCAATTGTGTTGGTAGTTGATGAATATGGTGGTACTAGTGGAATCGTAACTGATAAGGATATTTATGAAGAGCTCTTCGGTTCTGTTAAAGATGAAATTGATGATGTTTCTGATGATTACATCATTAAAGACAAAGAAGGAAATGTTCATGTTTCAGGTAAGACTACCTTGTACGATTTTGAACGTTTCTTCCATACTGATTTAAAAGCTTTTCAAGATAGTGATATTATTACTATCGGTGGCTATATGATGGAACATTATCCTAACTTAAAGAAGGGCGAAGCTGTAGAGCTTGAAGGATATAAATTTACCTTGGACAGTATCGAGCAAGGATTTATGCGTTGGTTTATTGTTGAACCAATTAAAGATAAAGAAAAAAAGAAGATCAATTAAAGAAATAGAAAGATTGATTAAGCAGAGAAAGCGCCGAAAGTGACGCTTTTTTTGCTTAAAAATGATATAATTTTGGTTATTAGGATTATAAATGTGTAAATGAATTGAAGGGTAGATTAAATGGCAAAAGGCGACAATATTGACCAAATTATAGATCACAAATTATTCACAGAAGATGACATTCATGAAATGTGCGTTCGTTTAGGAAAACAATTAAGTGAAGACTATGTTGGTAAAAAGCCGGTAGTTGTCGGCGCTTTAAAGGGTGCAATTTATTTCTTGACTGATTTAACTAGACAAATGGACGTTGCACATCAATTAGATTTCCTTGATGTTTCTAGTTATGGTGATGGCTTTGAATCAACTGGCAAGGTTAGAGTAGTATCAGACCTAGTAACTGATGTGAAAGATCGCGATGTTTTAATTGTGGAAGATATCGTTGACACAGGCTTAACTTTGAAGTTTATGAAAGAACATATTATGGCACGCGGTGCAAAGAGTGTTAAGTGTTGTGCGATGCTTAATAAAGAAGCAAGAAGAACTACTGACGTTGAACTAGAATATTATGGTTCAAAGGTTGGCAATGAATTTGTAGTAGGTTACGGCTTGGACTTCTTGAATATGTATCGTAACCTTCCTTACGTTGGCGTATTAAAGCCAGAAGTTATTCAACATTATGCTAATAAATAGTAAACGAATAAAGACGAGTGTTGGTCACTCGTCTTTATTTTGCTTTTGCATGTAATAATAAATTGGTAATCCTAACAGAGTCAAGGCAATACCGACGGATGAAAGGATAAATTGGTTAATAATTGTTGAAACCACAATAAAGATTCCACCAATAATCGAAATAAGTGGAATAATTGGATACCATGGCACTTTGAAAGGTCGTTTTAATTCAGGTTCACGCTTGCGCAAAATAATTACTGCAATTGACAACATTGTGTTAAAGGTCCACATGACGAAAACCAACATGTCAGTTAAGACGGTAAAGTTCCCTAGCAGGATCATGATGATCGCAATTGCATCGACAATGATTGCACCGATTACGGGGACACCGGTATGAATATTAGCCTTGCCAATTTTATTTGAAAATGGCAAAAGATTATCTTGAGCCAAAATATAGGGCGTGCGCATCCCCGTTAGCATGAAGGCATTAACTGCTCCATAAACTGAAATTAAAATGCCGATAGTTATCAGTTTTCCGCCAAATTGACCAAATAATTTGATCGAAGCCTCAAAAGCCGCATTATTATTGTTAACCAATTGGCCTAAGGGTAAAATGGTCATAAAAGTATAATTGATTAGCACATAGATTAAAGTGATTAACGACAAGCCAACAATGATTGCTCGTGAAAGATCCTTTTCCGGATTTTTAACCTCGTTTGCTAAATTAGTTACGACAATCCATCCTTCAAAGGCAAATAGGGCAGATAACAAGCCTTGACTAATTGCGTTTGGAAAAGAATGTCCTGCTCCTACAGTTAGCGGAAAAATAGGCGCTGGAATTTTAGCGGAATTGAACATTCCCCAAATGATAATGAGGGCAATCGGAATAATTTTCAAAATTGTAATAACCGATTGCATTTTGCTAGAAAATTTAGTCCCGATTAGATTGATTCCTAAAAGAAATAAAACCAGCAAAATCGCAATTAAATTAGCATATTTTGCCTTGATTCCAAACAAAGAAACAAATTGGACGCCAAAAATCGAACTTAATGCCCCAATTTGCGCAGGAAAATAGACAATCATTTGTGCCCAACCAAAAAGAAAGCCCCAAACGCGGCCATAAGTATAGTCGAGATACTTGATTGCACCATTGATTTTTAAACTAGCTGCGATTTCAGAAACAGTCAGTCCGGATGCAATTGAAATGAGTCCAGCTAAAATCCATACAAACAGGGTCATTGAAGTGCTGCCTGTTTGTGCAGTAATTGTGCCAATCTTGAAAAAGACGCCGGCTCCGATGACAGAACCAACGACAGTGGCCAATGCTTGGCCGAATGAGATTTGTCGTTTCATATTTATTTGTTGCCCTTCGTTTACATTATTTAAATTTTAGCACATTCACTGGAAATGTTTGTATTGATAGGCTTTTCGGTTAAAATAATTAAGGGAGGAATTTGGTCAATGAAAAGATTTCGACATAAATATACTTTGCCAGCAATTTTAACTTTATTGATTCTGGCGATTGCATTTCTTTTGGTTGGCTTTTTCAATTTTAAACGGCAAACAACTTTACCGCCAGACGCTAATTCAAGCGCAATTGGGATTGAGCTGAATCAAGATATTGATTATGTTGATTTGCATAAATTACAATCCAATGGCGTTTCCTTTATATATTTGAAAGCAACTCAAGGACGATCATATTTTGATGAAAATTATTTATCTTATCGTGATCAGGTTTTGGGGACTAAGCTGGCTTTTGGTAGTGAAGTTTATTACAGCAATGAATCAACCCCGATGCAGCATTACCGTTACTTTTTCAAACAAGTTGGTCAAAATACTGGGACTTTGCCGGTCTTAGTTGTGCCAGCAGTAACGACTCGTTCTCCGAAGTATTTGCAGTCAATGGCACGTTTTGCCGCTATGCTACAGGCAAGTGGAAAAAAGGTAATGGTTAAACTTGATCATAAGTATCAGGGGTATTTTAATTCACAAACGCTGTTCATGTCATCAGGAAATAAGGCACCAAATAAAATATTCTTTTTGGTGCTATACTACTAACGGACGCGTAAAGAATGTTAATGGCTTAGACAGCCATGTAACAATGTATGCGTATAACGGAACCGTTGGTCAATATAAACAAAAATATGGGCAATTAACACAATAATGTATCAAGAAAAAATCAAACAAGTTTTAATTAAAGAGCATAAAGAAAAGCCGACTTTAATTCAAAAAGAAAGTTATGATGCTATTCGCAATGGCGCTAGCTTAGTAGGCTTAGCCAAAACTGGAACTGGTAAAACTTTAGCTTATGCTATTCCCAGTTTGGAAAGAGCTAACCAAGGCGATGCCAATAGCGTAGTTATTATTGCACCGACAACTGAATTAGCGGTTCAGATTCGTCATGCAATTAATCCTTATATACATGCTTTAGGTTTAAAAGGCGTGAGTTTAGTTGGTGCGGGAAATCGCAAAAGACAAGAAGATAATTTGAAAAAGAAGCATCCTGAGGTAGTTGTGGCGACACCGGGTCGTTTTTTTGATTTCTTCTCAAGTGGTCGAATTAAAGTAGGGCAGATCAAGACATTGATTATTGATGAGGCGGATGATATTTTAGAGTTTACCAAGATGGAATTACTATCATCTTTAGGGCAAAATCTTGGTTCTGATAGTCAGATTTTGCTATTTGGGGCAACTGACTCTGAAATTACGCGGGATGCCGAAACAGTTTTTAATCGGAATTTCTTATTAATTGATGTGAGAAATGAGCAGGAATCAACTACCAAGCACTATTTCTTACAAGTGGATAACCAACATAAAATTGAATTTTTGCAGCGAATGACTAAGTTAGATCACTTTAAAGGAATTTTGTTCTTTGATTCAAATAAAACGATGATGCGTTTTGCAGGAATTTTTGGCCACACTAAAACTAAATTTGAACTATTGGCTAATGAATTTGGTAAAGAGCGCCGTGAAAAAGCCTTAAATGATTTGGCTACAGGTAAAACTAAGCTGCTTTTGGCAACTGATTTAGCGGCACGTGGTTTGGATATTCCTGGTGTTACTTATGTCATTAACTTTGATATTCCAAGTGAAACCAACACTTATATGCACCGGGCCGGTAGAACTGGACGGATGAATGCGGAAGGATATGTAGTAACTTTAGGTGATGACCATGATCTGCGTGATTTGAAAAAATTATTGGCAGATCAACTTAAGGTAGAGCGCGTTTATTTTGCTGGTTATCATTTAACTACTAAAAAGCCCAAGACTAAGAAAGAAAAAGAACAAACGCAAGAAAAAACAGTTAAGCAGACTGTTAAAAAGAATAAAATTAAAAAGCGAAAGAAACGTAATAAGAACAAGGGATATCATCCACATTACTTGAAAGGAAAGAAATGATTCGTTTAGTTAGGTGGCTAGAGGACTATGTTTTGCCAATAGCCAGTAGATTAGGTCAAGTAAGATGGCTAGTTGCTTTGCGGGATGCATTTGTCTCCTTGATGCCGATTACAATGGCAGGTTCATTAGCTGTTTTAATTAAAAGCTTAGTCGAAGCAGCACGTGACCATTTGGGCTGGCATACCTTTGCTTTTGCGATGCAGCCATTAGTTGCGATCAGCAACTTAGTTTGGCGCGGGACATTTTCATTGTTTGCTTTCTTTTTAGCATTAGCGCTAGGATACCAACTGGCAAAGGCTTTTGAGGGAAATAGATTAGCTGCTGCAATTGTGTCACTGTCGTCTTTTGCATTAAGCATTGCTAATGTGGCTAAAATTAAATTCCACGGTGATAATGTTACGCTGCATAATGCATTTGATATTAGCCAGTTTTCTACCACCGGTTTATTTACGGCTATTTTATTTGGCTCATTGGGTTTTGCCATTTATTATGCTTGTTATAAAGCTAGAATTATGTTGCATGTAACATCGAATCTGCCGCATGCAGAACAGGCTGCTTTTGATTCACTGTTGCCAGCAATGATTGCAATTTTTGGAGTAAGTGGGGTTAATTATTTATTCCAAAGCCTAACTGGAAAATATTTTGGCAATTGGCTATTAACCACAATTCAAACGCCATTAATAAAATGGGGCCAAGGCTTTGGCACAGTAATTGTGATCACCTTGTTAATTCAGCTTTGTTGGTTCTTTGGTCTTAATGGCTTAGGCGTGCTATCACCAATTCTTGATTCAATTTGGCTAACAGCGCAAAATGACAATATCACAGCAATTAGTAACGGGCACATTCCACCATATGTGTGGGTACGAGGCTCATTTGATATTTTTGCATGGTTTGGTGGTGCGGGCGGAACTTTAATGTTGGTTGTGGCAATTTTGATGTTTTCTAAACGTAGTGATTACCGCACAATTGCTAAGATTTCATTAGCACCGGGAATTTTTAACATTGGTGAACCTATTCTTTTTGGCTTGCCGGTAGTGTTGAATCCCGTTTACTTGATTCCGTTTGTATTAGCGCCACTAGTGAATGTAGCTTTTTCATATTGGGTCAGCGTAATGGGATTGGTTAATCCTGTTCAGGTAGCAGTTCCCAGCATTATGCCACCAATAATTAATTCATTTTTGGCCTGCAATTATGATTGGCGGGCAATTGTATTAAGTATTTTAAATATGATTATCGCCTTGTTGATTTGGATGCCGTTTGTTAAAGCAGCCGATAAAATTGCCGATACTAACCAATCAAAAACATTTTTTAATCCACAATTCTAAAAAAAGATTAACTATTGCCACTTTTTTTGGTAAAGTTAATCTTAGGTTTGACCCCGTAGTTCATCTGGATAGAACAATGGTCTCCTAAACCGTAGAGGTGAGTTCGAATCTCACCGGGGTCATGATATGCAAATAATAAAAAAGAGAAGGCCAATGACCTTCTCTTTTTTATCCCAATGGATGGAGCATAATTGCAGTAATTAAGCCCCAAACTAAGAAAACACAGATTAGTGCAGTATAAAGCAAGTATTTTCTCGATTTAGCAGGTCTATTTTTGTCCATGCCAAAAACAAGGCAAAACGTCCCAATCAAAATAATTAGACCAGTTGTAATTAATAATAGTAATGATGAGTTCAATGCATCGACCAACTTTCAATATAATACTTCCATTAAAACACAGAAAGCGGGTGCAAGATAGTCTAAAATCAGGTATAGTAAAATAAGTTAAGCGGAGGATTTTTTAATGAAGAAAATTAAGGTAATGACTGTTTTTGGAACGCGTCCAGAAGCAATCAAAATGGCACCACTTGTTTTGAAATTAAAAAAAGACGACCGTTTTGAAGAAGTGACGGTCGTTAGTGCACAACACCGTGAGATGTTGGATCAAGTACTAGATATTTTTAAAATTAAGCCAGATTATGACTTTAATATTATGCATCAAAATCAAACTTTGGCAGAAATTACTTCTAAGGTAACGATTGATTTATCCAAGGTAATTAAGAAAGAACAGCCTGATATCGTTTTGGTTCATGGTGATACGACGACTAGTTTTGCGGCATCATTGGCTACTTTTTATGAGCAGACTACCTTAGGTCACGTAGAAGCTGGGTTGCGAACTTGGAATAAGTACTCGCCATATCCAGAAGAAATGAATCGGCAAATGACTGATGATTTGGCTGATTTGTATTTTGCTCCGACTGAATTAAGTAAGGCAAACTTGCTTAAGGAAAATCACCGGCCTGATTTTATTTTTGTTACTGGTAATACGGCAATTGATGCCTTAAAGCAAACCGTGCAAAAAGATTATCATCATGAAGTAATGGATGCAATTACTCCTGGTAATAAGGTGATTTTGGTAACGATGCACCGCCGAGAAAATCAAGGCGAGCCAATGCGCCGCGTCTTTAAGGTAATGCGGCAAGTAATTGACTCTCATCCCGATGTGGAAATTATTTATCCCGTTCATCTTTCACCTAGAGTACAGAATGTAGCAAATGAAGTACTTGGTGGTGATCCTAGAATCCATTTGATCGAGCCACTTGATGTAGTAGATTTTCATAATTTAGCTAAACGTTCTTACTTTATTATGACTGATTCGGGTGGTGTTCAAGAAGAAGCACCTAGTCTAGGTAAACCGGTTTTAGTTTTACGTGATACAACAGAACGTCCAGAAGGCGTAAAAGCTGGCACCTTGAAGTTGGTGGGAACCGAAGTTGATAAGGTCCGCGAAGAAATGCTTGCTTTGTTAGAAGATAAAGCTGAGTATGAGCGGATGGCTAATGCTAAGAATCCATATGGCGATGGCCATGCAGCTGATCGAATTATGGATGATATTTATTACTACTTTAATCAAGCTAGCGAGAGCAAACCGAAAGATTTTGAATAAAAAAGAGAAGCAGCTTAATTTTTACTGCTTCTTTTATTTTTTTGTTCTTGAATACGCATTTTAGCGCGTTCAATCATGGTATGTTCTTGCTTTTGAAAGACTGATCTGGTAGTTAGGTAGTTAAAGATACCAACTAAAACTTGATCGATAATTTTGACTAAGAGGGCATTTAAATGTAGCCAAGATAGACCAACCAACATAATCAATGTATCAGGAATTAAACTGATCACGCGGTAAGTGAAAAATACGACTAATTTATGCCAAGTGCTGTGTTCATGATCAACGTTATTGATAAAAACAGCTTTTTGATTAAACCAAAAAGATGCTAAGTTGGAAACGATGAAGGCAATCGTGTTAGAAATTACCATTACGTTGTGCCACCATGAATGCAAAATCATAAAAACTAAGGTATTGATTAATGCAGCCACAAAGCCGAAAATCATATAAACCCATAGATTACGGTGGCGTTTAATTAATTTTTGACCTAAGCGTCGTATTTGAGCTTGATCAGCCATCGTGACTTCTT
The DNA here is from genome assembly GCF_947367125.1 of uncultured Lactobacillus sp. Taxonomy (GTDB): domain Bacteria; phylum Bacillota; class Bacilli; order Lactobacillales; family Lactobacillaceae; genus Lactobacillus. The sequence goes on along the minus strand of NZ_CANBCQ010000003.1, from coordinate 21,526 downwards.
TTTTATTATTAGCCATTTAACTTATCAGCCATTTCATTTGCAGCTTGGTCAATTGCATCAATCGCATCATCGTCTGGTGCATTTTCAATTGTAACTGGTTTAGTAATTTCAATTGCACCACAAGCTTTAAATGCTTTTTCATAGTCAAAGACATTTTCACAAAAGTGTTTGCCGTAAGTCTTATCGCCAGAGCCCAATACGGCAAAATGCTTGCCAGTTAAGTCTAAATCCTTTAGTTCACCGTAAAAATCAGCTAATTCGTCGGTCATTGTGCCTTCACCATAAGTGTAGGTGATAAAGATGCAAAGATCACTATCTAAGTAATCGCTAGCATCAGTAAAACCAACATCGCTCGTTTCTACGTCAAAGCCATAGTCTTGGAGATCTTCTTCTAAAATATCAGCCATATCTTCGTCATTACCAGTCATGCTGGCATAAACAATTCTTGCTTTCATGATTTTTCATACCTTTCACTGCATTATACGACACCTTATTATACATGAATCTAGTGTAAAGGCGCTTAGTTTTAGGAAACTTTAAAAAATTTCTTTAACTGGTAAATAGAATAAATAGTAAGTTTGATCTAATCTTTTAAAAGTAATTGTTAAAACGGTATAATAGAAATATCTGAAATTAAATAAAAAATTTATCAAAAAAGGAGAAAGATTTTGATTACAATTAAATCAATTCGTGAACTTAAAGGGATGCAAGCTTCAGGACATCTTCTTGCAACGATGTTTGAAGGTTTGCGTGACGTAATTAAGCCTGGAATTTCTACTTGGGAAATTGAAGAATTCTGCCAAGACTTTGTCAAGAGTCGCGGCGGCCGTCTTTCAGAACAAGGCTTTGAAGGCTACAAGTATGGTACTTGTATTTCAGTCAATGATGAAATTGCCCACCAAACACCAAGAAAAGATCGCATTTTAAAAGAAGGCGACATTGTTAAGGTTGATGTAACTTGCAACTTAAATGGTTATGAATCAGATTCATGCACTACTTATCCAGTAGGTGAAATTTCAGAAGCTGATAAAAAATTAATCGAAGTTACCAAAAAAGCAATGTATCTCGGCATTGATCAAGCTGTTTTAGGTAACAGAATTGGTGATATTGGTGCTGCTATTCAACATTATGTTGAAGATGAAAATCATTATGGTGATGTGCGTGAATTAATTGGTCACGGAATTCAACCATCAATTCACGAAGATCCAGAAGTACCTCACTGGGGCAAGGCTGGTCATGGTCTTCGCTTACGTGAAGGGATGACTATTACTTGTGAACCAATGGTTGAAGCTGGTGGCGACTGGCATATTGATCAAAGAACTGTTGATGATCCAAATGATGACTGGGTATACTATGCTACTCCAGATGGTTCAAATGCGGCTCAATTTGAACACACCTTTGCTATTACTAAGGATGGTCCTAAGATTTTGACCTTGCAACGTCCATATGATGGTTTAGAAAAATACATCCCTCATTTTGATGAGATGGATGACTAGGCTAATGGATGAAAAAAGGTCAGGCAAACCAAATTGGTTTTAAAATAGGACAATTTTTTCTCACCTTGCGGACAATTTTGTCACAAGGCGAGATTTTTGCTAGTTCGATCATTATTGCCTACTATATCCTATTTTCGATTTTTCCAATGATTATTATTATCGGAAATATTTTGCCATTATTTCAGATTGATATAGCGCCAATTGCGGAATATATAAATTTAGTTTTTCCGGACCAGGTTTCTAAATTTATTATGCCGATTATTAATTCACTATTGAAGACGACTTCGACAGGGTATATTTCTTTTGGTATTATCTTTGCCGTTTGGTCCTTGTCTAACTTAGTAAATGCAATTAGATTAGGCGAGAATCGTCTTTATGGGGTTCACCAAGTAGAATTGAAATTATCAATGCTTAATTTTATTTGGACGCGTGCCATTACTTTTATTTTTACCGGTTTAATGATTTTTGTTTTTACGCTGATCTGTTTGACACTGGTTTTTGGGCAACAATTGCTTAACTTTTTCGGTCCAATTTTTCATTTACCACTTAATGAGATAAGCAAGATTTTTAGCTATCGCTATCCAGTGATAATTTTGGTGATGGTGCTTATTTTATGGTATTTGAATTATGTTTTGCCTAATATTAAGCTAAAAAAAAGGGTGATTTGGCCAGGCGTATTCGTAACTGTAATTGGCTGGTTAGCACTTTCAGTTTTATTTAGCTTTTATTTGCATCATTTTCCAATTACTTGGGAAAATTATGGAATTGTAGGTACTTTTATTATCTTTATGTTATGGTTGAATATCGGCGCGGTTCTGCTTTTATTGGGTGTTGGTGTTAATGCAACAATTGTCCGTAATCGTGTAGGTCAAGTTGAATATTCAGCTGGTCGAATTGGTGGCTACATCCAGGAAAAAAGGCGAAAATAAAGTAGTTAAATGAATTAAAATTAGCTATAATTATTCGTAAATAGTAAAAGAAAGTGTGTTTGTATGAAAGTAAGAAAAGCTGTTATTCCCGCAGCCGGATTGGGTACTCGTTTCTTACCTGCAACTAAGGCTTTACCTAAGGAAATGTTACCAATTGTAGATAAACCAACTATCCAGTTTATCGTTGAAGAAGCAAAGAAGTCAGGAATTGAAGATATTTTGATCGTAATTGGCAAGAATAAACGACCAATTGAAGATCACTTTGATTCTAATCCAGAACTTGAACAAGATTTGGAAGAAAAGGGCAAAAAAGAACTGCTTCGCTTAACTGAAGGAATTACTGATTTGGGAGTTAATTTGTATTACACTCGTCAGCCCCACCCAGCTGGTTTAGGGGATGCAATTTTCCGTGCTCGCAGTTTCGTTGGTGATGAACCATTTGTAGTAATGTTGGGCGATGACTTGATGGATGACAAAGTTCCATTGACTAAGCAATTAATCGATCGCTATAACAAGACGCATGCTTCAACGATTGCAGTTATGCCGGTGCCACATGAAGAAGTTTCAAAATATGGTGTTATTGAACCAGAAAATGAAATTATGCCTGGTTTAATCAATGTTAAATCATTTGTGGAAAAGCCGGATATTGATAAGGCACCTAGTGATTATGCAATTATCGGTCGTTACTTGTTAACACCAGAGATTTTTGATATTTTGGCTAACCAAAAGCCAGGTCGTGGCGGTGAAATTCAATTAACTGATGCAATTGATACGATGAATAAGACCCAACGTGTCTTTGCTCATGTCTTTAAGGGTGAACGTCATGACGTTGGTAACAAGGAAGGCTATCTTGAGACTTCAATTGAATATGGCTTAAAGCACCCTGAAATCAAAGAAGAATTGCGTGCTTATATTATGCAATTGGGCAAAAAATTTGAAGCAGAAGAGAAGAAGAACAATAAATAATTCTTATTCATGCTGGAAAGGACTACGCGATAGCGTAGTCCTTTTTATGTTTTTCTTAATATTTTTTTGCTATGATCATACTTGTTAAAAAATACACATTTATGGAGAGAAAAAATATGAAGGACATTTATATTGTTGCAGCCAAGAGAACACCTTTTGGCAAGTACCGTGGTTTTTTTAAGGATGTTTCGGCAATTGATTTGGGAATAATGGCCTTAAAAGGAACGATGAAGGCGGGAAATATTAAGCCGGGTGATGTTCAAGCGCTTTTTATGGGAAATGTGATGGCGACTGGCTTAGGTGAAAATATGGCTCGCCAAGTTGCCTTATCTTCAGGGATGAATGAAGATTCAAATGCTGTTACAGTTAATGAGGTTTGTGGCTCTAGCCTTAAGGCTTTGCGGCTAGCTCAAGGACAAATGGAAATGGGCGATTATGACCTAGTTGCTGTAGGTGGCAGTGAAAGTATGACTAATGCCCCTTACTTTGTAAGTAAAGAGAATAAAGATAATCCAGCTGATCATTTGGTAAGTACAATGCTTAATGATGGATTAATGGATGCTTTTTCTGGTGAGCACATGGGGATTACTGCTGAAAATGTTGCTGAGAAATACGATGTTAGCCGCCAAGAAATGGATGCATTTGCTTTACATTCTCATCAAAAGGCAGCTGCAGCAGTTGAGGATGGCTTCTTTGATCGAGAAATTCTTGATGTGGAGCTTGATGGTCAAAGTTTAGATCATGATGAGCCAATTCGACCAGATACATCTTTAGAAGCACTAAGCAAGTTGAAGCCAGTTTTTAAAGCAGATGGTCAAGTAACTGCTGGAACATCATCTCCTTTGACAGATGGAGCAAGTATGCTGATTTTAGCTACTAAAGAAAAAGTGGCAGAATTAAATTTAACGCCAATTGCTAAGCTAGGTGCATTTGCGGAAGCTGGCTTTGATCCAGCGTTAATGGGTTATACGCCTTATTATGCAGTTAAAAAATTGCTAAAAAAGACTGATCGTACTTTTGCTGATTATGATATTGTGGAACTAAATGAAGCTTTTGCTGCTCAAAGTGTTGCAGTAGCGCGTGATTTACAAATTCCAGATGATATACTTAATATCATGGGTGGAGCAATTGCCTTAGGCCATCCTTTGGGAGCAACCGGTACACGGTTAGTAGCTAGTGCAATTAGTGGTCTAAAGCATAGAGCAGGCAAGCGTGCCTTAGTTACCTTGTGTATTGGTGGTGGGCAAGCAATTGCTTATGAAATCGAGAATGTGGAATGAAATTTTATCAATTAAAACCAGAAGCTAGGCGCAAGCTATTACAAGATGAAGGGATTGCCTTAGAACAAATTGATGACGCAGTTTTAAAAAGATTAGATGAATTAAGTGAAAATGTTATCGGACAATTACGTCTGCCTTTAGGGATAGTTCAGAACTTAGAAGTTAATGGGCAAAAATATTTAGTACCAATGGCAGTGGAAGAACCTTCTGTGGTTGCGGCCGCCAATCATGGAGCCAATATTTTTGCTAAAAATGGCGGTGTGATTGCTCAAAGCAAGCGGCAAGGAATTTATGGTCAAATTGTTTTACAGGTAAATAATTCTTTTTCATTGCAGCAGTTAGAACAAAAATTTCCTGAATTAATTAAGTTAGCTAATCAAAAATTTGATAGTTTAGTGCGTCATGGTGGTGGTACCAAAGAAATTACTGCTGTGCAGAAGGAAAATCTGCTTTATTTAAAGGTCTTAGTTGATCCAGCTGAAGCAATGGGAGCCAATAAAACCAACTCAATTCTAGAATTCTTAGCTGCCAAGTTAGAGAATTATGCTGGAATTGAGCAAAAATTGTTTGCTATTTTGTCCAATTATCCAAGTCAATTAACTACGGCAAAAGTAAAAATTGATCCAAAGACAATTGGTGGAATTCAGATTGCCCAGCGAATCGCTTTGTTAGGACAAATCGGCATTGATGATCCTTACCGTGCAGTGACTAATAATAAAGGAATCATGAATGGTGCTGATGCGGCTTTATTAGCAACTGGGAATGACTATCGCGCAATTGAAGCGGCAACTGCAGTATTAGCTAGTCAAGATGGACAATATCGCAGCCTATCAAAATGGACGATGAGTGACGGCTATTTACTAGGAGAATTGACCTTGCCAATGGCTATCGGGGTTGTTGGTGGTTCAATTAAAGCACGCCGTGATGTGCAACAGAGTTTTGCAATTCTGGGTCAAAAAATTACTAGTAAGACTTTAGCAGAGATTATTGTTAGTGTGGCTTTAGCCAATAATTTAGCGGCTTTACTAGCGATTTCAACAGTTGGTATTCAAGCTGGTCATATGAAATTGCAGGCACGAAATATTGCGGCTGCTTTGACTAATGATGAAAAAGAACAGAAGCAGCTTTTAAAGGCAATGATCAATGAAAAGAATTATTCTGAAAGTCATGCTAAAGAACTGTTAAAAAAAATAAGAGAGGAAAACTAATGCAAGTAGGTATCGATAAAATCGGGCTTTTTACGCCAAATAAGTATGTTGATATGGTCGATTTGGCTAATGCGCGTAAGCAAGACCCTAATAAATTTTTAGTTGGAATTGGCCAAAGAGAAATGAGTATTGCGGATATTACGCAAGATGCAGTCTCAATGGGAATCAATGCAACCTTAAAGTTCATTGATAAGATTGACAAAGATAAGGTCGGATTATTGATTTTCGGAACTGAGAGCAGTATTGATCAATCAAAATCAGCTTCTTTATTTGTAAAAACGGCCTTGCAGTTAAAGCCAGAGGTTAGAACCTTTGAAGTTAAGGAAGCTTGTTTTGGATTAACTGCAGCCTTGATGATGGCGCGTGACTTTGTTCGAGTACATCCTGACCAAACTGCAATTGTGATTGGGAGTGATATTGCTCGTTACGGGGTAAATACAGCTGGTGAAGTTACGCAAGGTGCTGGTAGTGTAGCTATGCTGATTAAGGCAGAGCCAAGCATTTTAGCTTTGAATGATGGACATGCAGCTTATAGCGAGGATATTAATGACTTTTGGCGACCAAATGATTCTCGTCTAGCTTTGGTAGATGGTAAGTACTCCACCCAAGTTTATTTAGACTTCTTTAAGAAGACTTTTACTGACTATAAGAAGCAAAAGGGCTTAAAGACCAGCGACTTTGATGCAATTACTTATCACTTACCATTTACCAAGATGGGCTTAAAGGCTAATAATCTTGCGATTGAAGGGCAAGATCAAGCAACAATGATTAAACTAGAACGCAGTTTTGCGGCTTCTAAGCAATTATCAAGTCGAGTAGGTAATATCTACACTGCTTCACTTTATATGAGTTTACTTAGTTTACTTGAAAATGCTGATTTACCTGCAGATTCCTTGGTTGGTCTATTTTCATATGGTTCAGGTGCAATGGCTGAATTTTATAGTGGTAAATTGGTTGCTGGTTATGAAAAGCAAATTGATCCTGCAGCTGACCAGGCAATGTTGGATCGTCGCAAGAAATTAACTGTTACACAATATGAGGATGTCTTCAATACTGCTTTGCTTGATCCTGAAGATGGTCGAGAATTAACTAGTGATGATGAAGCAGGAACCTGGTATTTTGCAGGGACTAAGAAGCATATTCGCCAATATCGTCAAAAATAATAAAAAAGAGCTGAAATGCTCTTTTTTTCATATCAAAATAACTTGATTTGTATCTTCATGAATTTGTAAACCAAAAATGGGGTATTCTTGTTGGTCGATTACCATTAATAAAGGGATGCCCCGTCCACGCATCCGGCCGACTAATTTAATTAGTTTTTGTTTAGTCATTGCTTTTTGACCGGGATAAAGAAGGCATTTGCCGTCAGTGATGGTTAATTTGCTCCACATGAGTAGTTGATCATCATGTTTTAAGTAAAAAGAAGTATTTAAATTTAGGTCATCAATTAATTGAAGTAAGTCTGTTAAACGCATTTTTCAGTATAATTAAGTTAAAATTGAATAAATTTTTGTTACTTTAATTATAAAATGAAAAATAAGATAGTTGTATTTGAAAGTGTTGAAATCATGAAAAAGAAACTTTTATTGTCTTCAGCTTTAATTGCTGGAGCAGGGATGCTGGCAGCAGGAGAATACTTTTTTAAGATGGCCATGACGCCATTTAACAAAAAGCTTGATTCTAAAAAATTATCTGGTAAGGATCCACTTTACCGTGATAAAGTTTGGTTTAAGGATTTTCCCAAGAAAAAATTAACTTTACAAAGTAATAATGGGTTGATCCTGTTTGCTCAATATCTTGATCATCAGGCTAAAAAGACCGTGATTCTCTTGCACGGCTTCATGAGTGATGGTGATAGTATGGCCGGTTTTGCCAAAATGTTTTATGATTTTGGCTATAATGTTTTACTCCCAGATGCTCGCGCGCAAGGCCGCAGTGAAGGCAAGTATATCGGCTATGGTTGGGTAGAAAAAGACGATATTTTACGCTGGATTTATCAGATAATTGAGCAGAATGGAGAAGACAGCAAAATTGTCATTATGGGTCAAAGTATGGGCGGCGCAACCGCGATGATGGTTAGTGGTTTGCTTCTTCCGCCACAAGTAAAGGCCTTTATTGAAGATTGCGGCTATTCGACTGTAAAGGAAGAAATTGAATATCAGGCCCAAAATCTTTTTCATATGAAGGCTTTTCCGCGTTTTCCGATAATTGATATTGTTAGCGGAATTAATAAAGTTAAGAATGGTTTTTATCTTAAAAATGCTTCTGCCGTTGCACAATTAAAGAAAAATACACGACCATTTTTGTTTATTCATGGAGGCAAGGATCATTTTGTACCGACTAAAATGGTCTGGGAAAATTATACGGCTACTACGGCACCAAAAAAAATCTGGCTGGCTCCGCTTGCTGGTCATGCATTGTCTTATCCAATGTATCCAGGACAATATCGCCAGCAAGTAAAAAGTTTTTTAGCCAAATATGTGAGTTAATTCTTGTAAACGGTTTCATCAGCGGATATAATGAATAGTGTGGAAGAGGTAGAAATTAAAGTTAACAACTATAAAATATAAGTAAGTTTTTATCTCCAGAATTGTATTATTATTGGAAACTTGAAAGATTCTCTATGTGTAGAGGTGTCAGCCATAAATATTTTAATTAAAAATAATTTGATTAATCATCATTGGCTGTTCGCAAAAACTCCAATTCATTAAAAGTTACGTTTTATGTAAAGACCCGAACAAGTGAATGTTAATGTTGGTTGCGATAATGCCATTGGTTTATACATACCAAACAACTAAAGATCGTGACTATCAATTGATGAGCTACCTCATCCACTTGAAATTGCGGCTATCAAAAGACAGGATTTGTCTGATAGTCGCTTTTTTATGTAAAAAAATAACCTAGTCAAACGACTAGGCTATTATTTTATCGATCTTTTCTAAGAACTAATTTAGCAATTGCTTCACAACGTGGAGTTTGTGGCAACATATCGACATTTTGAATCACGCGAATATCGTAAGCTTCACTAAGTAAAACTAAATCTTGTGCTAAAGTTGAAGGGTTACATGAGATGTAAACAAAGGTCTCAGGTTTAACACGTAGAAGGGTCTTAATCAAACTTTTAGCTAAACCGGTTCTTGGTGGATCGACAATTAAAGCATCAATTGATACGCCACTATTTTGTAATTCTGGCAAAACTTTTTCAACACTGCCTTGGATATAGTCAGCATTCTTGATGTGATTGAGCTCAACATTATGTTGAGCATCTTTTACCGCTTCAGGAATAGTTTCAATGCCGACAACTTGCTTGACCCGATCAGCTGCTAAAATTCCTAAAGTACCAACACCACTGTAGGCATCAATTAAGATTTGATCAGGGGTTAAGTCTAAGTATTTTAATGCTTCAGAGTATAAATTGACAGTTTGAACTGGGTTCAATTGGAAGAAAGCACGAGGAGATAGGGCAAACTTTTTGCCTAAGATTTCTTCGGTAATTTGGCTCTTGCCCAAAAGTTTTTCAGTTTTATTACCCCAAACTTGTGGATTTTGCCATTCGGTTTCGTTTTGGTAAACGGAAACAACATAGTCAAGTTTCATAATTTCTTTGGTCAGCGGAATTAGGTTCTTAATCTTATGACCAATAGTAATTAATGTTACTTGAATTTCCTTAGTAGCTTCTGATTGACGAACTACTACAGTTTTTACACCAGGTAAGTGGCGCCGGTAGTTGGCAACGGGAACGTGCAATTTTTCAATGAGAGCTTTGATTTCACGTTCAGTTTTTTGAGTATCTTCACTTTGAGTTGGCATTTTTGGCAAATCAATTAAGCGGTGTGAATTTGGTGCAAAAAGACCTAATTTAAGTTTGCCATGGTCTTGTTCAATCTGATATTGAGCCTTATTGCGATAATGCCATGGATTAGGAGCAGCGCTTGTGTTTTTAACCTTATATTTGTTGTAGTTACGTGGATGGTATTTGCGTAAAGATTCAAGCATATTATTTTTCTTGAATTCTAGCTGCTTATCATAGGATAAATGTGCTAATTCCAAACCACCAATTTCTGGATCAACACCTTCAGGGAAGGCTACACGGTCGGGGCTTTTTTCCTTGATTCTAACTAATTCTCCTTGGAGATAGTGAGGATATGATTTAATAATTTTAGCTACAACTACTTCGTCTGGTAAAGCGCCAGGAATGAAGATGATCTTTTTCTTATAATAGCCGATTCCTTCACCATTAATTCCGAGTCGCTTGATTGTAATAATAACGTCTTTTTCACGCTTTTGTTTATTTTGAGAAGATTTTCTGTTCATTGTTAATTCTTTCTACTAAAAACTAAATTACATTTAATTATTGTACTACCTAAAAAAAGTTCTTAGCAAGCTCTAGCAAAATTTGCTAGCATGGATGTAGAAAAATATGTGAGGTGAAGCAGTTGATTATAACCAAAGTAAGTGCACAACGGCGGCTAGGTCGCTATAATATTTTTATAGATGAAAAATATGCTTTTTCGGCTAGTGAAAAAACAGTGGCAGAATTTGTGTTGCTAAAAGGCAAGGAACTAAATGACGAACAAGTAGAAAAAATCAAACAGTTTGATGCAGATGCTAAAGCTAGTGATTTAGCGGCTCATTTTTTGAGTTATGAACCTCGAACTATTTTTGAAGTGTTGCAGTACCTGAAAAAACATGAGATTTCTGATGAGGCGGCTAATAATGCTGTTAATCAGTTAAATGAGTTAGGTTATCTTGATGATCAGCAATATGCTAAATTATTTATCAAAAATAATTTGCGAGTTGGCTCTGATGGACCGCAAAGCTTGTTGCGCAAATTAACTCAAAAAGGTGTTAATCCTGAAATTAGTCAAGTTGAATTAGATGAAGTCGCCGAAGAAGATTGGATTGAAGTTGGTCAACGGGTGATTAAATCCGTGGGTCATCAAGTAGGAAAAATCTCCCAGCGTGAACTTGAACGTAAAATGCGGATCAAGTTACTGACTCACGGTTTTAGCAGTGATCTTATTGGCGCGATGATTGATACAATGGATCTCGAAGAAGATGAAGCTACACAAACAGAGGCTTTAAAAAAGCAGGGGATTAAGGCCTATAAGCGGTTTAGAAATTTAGCTGAAACTGAGCGCAAGTTTAAAATGAAAAAGTATTTGTTTAGCCATGGTTTCTCGTCAGGAGAGATTGATGCTTTTTTGAATGGTGAAATCATTGTTTTAGATGAATTGGCAGAATATTAGGAGAAAAAATGAAAAAGAATATTAAACAAAAATTATTTGTCGGACGTCCATTTCCAGCAGGTTTAATGAATGCGCAAAAAAGTTTCATCGAGGCTAATCAACAAATGGAAAACGATGAGACTTTTCAAAAATTTTTAGCTGATCATGATTTAGAAAATAAGCGTTCTGTCTTAGTAGTGTCAGGTGAAGATAGTTTTATGTACTGGTATGGCGTTTTGGCTGATATAGCTGAGGATGAAGTGCCAACAGGCTTGATGAAGTTTGAATTGCCAGCAGCTGAAGTAGCTGAGGAAGCAGAGGAAAATCAAACCTTGGTCTTTTTCAACTTACCATTAACTAGTACGGTCCCTAATTTTACTAAAAAGGTGGTTGCTAGTGGGATTGAAGTACATGAAAATTTAGGCGATAGTGATACGCCATATATTACCTGGGATCTTGATCTGGATACAAAAAAACTGACTCAAGTAATGTACTTGAAAGCCAGTGAATAATTAGTGTTGTTCAGGATCGATTGATAAGTTGTCGTATTCAACATAAGCGCCAAGGCAGGTTGAGACGAACATGATTAATAAAACGAAGCCGATCGAACTACCAACAATTTGATCTAGTGTTAGTACTGCACGAACTAAATATGTTGCAGCAAAACAAAGTATGAAATCTAAAATAATGTTAGCAGCTAAGAACCAGTAACGCCGTCTAATACTAAAAAAGCGTAATAGTTGTTTTAATAAGCCGTCGTTGGTTTGAACAGCTAATAAATCGACGGGTCGCTGGATTGTTGCCTTAACAGCAAACATGATAATTGCCCCAACCAGTGAGCCGATTAGAGTACGGAAGATTTCAGCTGAGTGCAGAACTAATGCGTTATAACCGATTCCGATGATCGTTAAGCTACAAATATAAGGAATCAGCAAAAGAAATGTAAAAACGAGTAAGACATGACTTTTTTTCATGGCGAACCTCCTAGTCTTATGTGCTATTTTAACATAATTGCTGCAGGCTCTATGCTATAATAGCTATATTTAGATAACTTTTTAAGAAAGAGAGTATAAAAATGAGTAGTGATCCTGGAGCGGGAACTCTGTTTGATCGCTTAAAAAATAAATTATCTGGCGAGAAAAAAGAGGGGACAAAAGATCATTTAGAAAAAGAAATCATTAATTTACATGAAAGTCATAAAATTGATGATACTGAATTTTCAATGTTGGAAGGTATTTTAGACTTTCAAGGTAAGACTGCTCGTGAAGTAATGGTTCCGCGAACTGACGCTTTTATGGTTGATAGAGAAGTAAGTTTTCAGGATAATCTTGATGAGATTCTCCGTGAACCATATTCGAGGATTCCGGTTTATCAGCGTGATAAGGATAAAATTGTCGGAATTATTCATATTAGAACAGTTTTACGTAAGGCTAAACAAAAAGGCTTCAACAATCTAGATTATCAAGATGTAATGACTGAACCCTTATTTGCACCAGAAACTGCTGAACTGGGAGATTTGCTGATGGAAATGCAGCAAACGCAGCGGCAACTAGCAATTTTGACTGATGAATACGGTGGAGTAACAGGATTAGCCACAATTGAAGATTTGATTGAAGAAATTGTTGGTGATATTGACGATGAAGTTGATCATACTGAGATCCTTTTTAATCAAATAGCTCCTAATAAATATATTATCTATGGCAAAATGCCGTTAGATGATTTTAATGAACAGTTTGGTACAAATCTTGAGATGGAAGATGTTGATACTGTAGCAGGATATGTGATCAATACTTTGAAGGTTATTCCAGCTAAAGGAGAAAAACTAACAGTCGATCTTGGAAATGGGATGACCTTGACTACTAGAAGAATAAAAGGGTCACGTTTATTGACAGTATTATTATCAATTAATGAATCAAAAAAGGAAGAAGATAGCGAAAACTAATGGATAAAGAGTTGGCAGATAAAGTAAAAAAGAGAAGGACATTTGCAATTATTTCTCACCCGGATGCAGGTAAGACAACAATTACTGAACAAATGCTTTTGTTCGGTGGGGTAATTCGTAAAGCAGGTACAGTTAAAGCAAGAAAGACTGGAAACTTTGCTACTAGTGACTGGATGGAAATCGAAAAAAAACGTGGGATTTCTGTTACTAGTTCAGTAATGCAGTTTGAATATCAAGGCAAGCGGATCAATATTTTGGATACGCCAGGTCACCAAGACTTCTCAGAAGATACGTACCGTACTTTAATGGCAGTGGACTCGGCAGTCATGGTAATTGACTCAGCTAAGGGTATTGAGCCCCAAACCAAGAAGCTATTCAAGGTTGTTAAGCAACGTGGTATTCCAATTTTTACTTTTATGAATAAGTTAGACCGTGATGGACGTCCACCACTAGACTTAATTGCGGAATTAGAAGACTTGCTCGGAATTGAAGGAGTGGCAATGGATTGGCCAATTGGTTCTGGTCAAACCTTGAAGGGATTATACGACATCGCTAATAATCGAGTTGAACTTTATCGTAAAGACGATAAGGATCGCTTTTTACCGCTTGATCAGGGTGGTAAGTTGCCTGATAGTGAACCTCTTAGTCAAGATCCGCAATTCCAAGATACTTTGGATGAGATTGACTTGATTAAAGAAGCCGGTAACAAGTTTGACCGAGAAAAGATTGCTATGGGTGATCAAACTCCAGTCTTCTTTGGTTCAGCCTTAACTAATTTTGGAGTAGAAACATTTTTAAATAGTTTTGTTGATTTAGCTCCAGCTCCAGAAAGTCATACTGTTAATGGGGATGAAGAATTGAGCCCAGAAGATCCAGAATTTTCTGGTTTTGTTTTTAAGATTCAGGCTAACATGAATCCTCATCACCGTGATCGAATTGCCTTTGTTCGTGTTGGATCTGGTGAGTTTAAAAAGGGGTTGGATGTAACTTTAGCTAGAACAGGTAAGCCAATTCGTTTAAATAATGCTACAGAATTTATGTCAAGTGAACGAGTACAGGTTTCTGATGCTGTAGCAGGTGACATTGTTGGTTTGTACGATACTGGTAATTTCCAAATTGGAGATAGTATCTATGCGGGCAAACGCAAGATTGTTTATCCACCATTGCCAGAATTTACGCCAGAATTATTTATGCGCGTAACTGCTAAGAATGTGATGAAGCAGAAGTCATTCCATAAAGGGATGAACCAGTTAGTTCAAGAAGGTGCGATTCAGCTTTACCGCAATTATCAAACGGATGAATATATTCTTGGTGCTGTTGGTCAATTGCAGTTTGAAGTGTTCCAATTCAGAATGAAGAATGAATATAATTCTGAAGTTGAGATGAACAGTATAGGTCGTCGGGTAGCTCGTTGGATTGATCCAGAGCAACTTGATCCGCGGATGTCCAATAGTCGTAACTTATTGGTAAAAGATCGCTATGGTAATCCATTGTTCTTGTTTGAAAATGAATTTGCTGAGCGCTTCTTCCACGATAAATATCCAGATGTTAAATTAACTGAAAAACTTTAAATCGAAAAGAGGACTGATTTTGTGTCAGTCCTCTTTTTGATTTAAATATTTGATTACTTGTCAACGTGAATTTCGATTACATGACGGCTCTTATCTACAGTCAATGTGTATGAAGAATCATAGTTTTTAATTAAACGCTTGATTACAAATTCAATTTCATCTTCACGAACACGGCGGTCATGGTTTTCAAGTACGATACCGATAGCATCTTTACTTTCAGTATAGATAACTGAAGTATTACCAAGAGAATAAACTTTAACAAAGTTAGCATCGGTAGTATTGAGCTGACTGTGAACCAAATTAGAGTAGTTGTTGGTTACATCAATTAAATGCATGGAATTCACCTGTTTCTGTTAGCTTTACTTGTTCTAATTTAGTATACCTCAAATTGAGGAGCATATTTTTATTTTTAAGAAAAAAGATTTCGAAAAGTTACTTCCGAAATCTTTTTGATAATTTGTAAATTAAATTACTAGATTTTAATTTGCTTCATCTGTGATGACAATTTTACCATCAGTAACATCGGCTTTTAAGTTTTTAGCTTGTGGATGATCTAGCTTAAAGTCAGCTACATTATCTTCGATTTCTTCTTGGATAGTACGACGAAGTGGACGAGCACCAAGGGCTGGATTGAAGCCATCATCGACTAGTTTATCTTTAGCAGCGTCAGTTACATCAATATGTAAGCCTTGGTCTTTAACCATGTTGTTGGTGTTTTGCAACATCAAGTCAACGATCTTAAGTAGGTCAGGTTTAGTTAATTCATTAAACTCGATTACGTCATCTAAACGGTTTAAAAATTCTGGTTTAAAGAATTGACTCATGTTGTTTCTAGCAGATTCACTTGCTTCATCTTCGTTTTCAGCAGTGAAACCAACGCTAGCATTTTTGATTCCTTGGCCGGCATTAGAGGTCATGATGATAATTGTATCCTTGAATGAAACTGTTCTACCTTGTGAGTCGGTTAAGCGACCATCATCGAGAATTTGTAAGAAGAGGTTTAACACGTCTGGATGAGCTTTTTCAATTTCATCAAGTAAGATTAGGCTATATGGATTGTGACGAACTTGTTCGGTTAATTGACCGGCTTCTTCATAGCCAACGTAGCCTGGAGCGGAACCAATTAGTTTAGAAACTGAGTATTGCTCCATATATTCAGACATATCAAAGCGAATCATTGCGTCTGATGAGCCAAACATTTGCTTAGCTAATTGCTTAGCTAATTCAGTTTTACCGACACCAGTTGGACCAACGAAGAGGAAGGAACCAATTGGACGACCAGATTTGTTAAAACCAATCCGGTTACGGCGAATAGCACGTGCAACTTTTTCAACAGCCTTATCTTGACCAATTACATGAGCCTTTAAGTCTTCAGCCAAGTTTTGCAATTGATTTTCTTCTTGCTTTTGAATGTCGCCAACAGGAATACCAGTCTTTTCTTCAACGATTTTATCCATAATCTTATCGGTGATAACTGGTGACTTATCAGGATCTACTTTTTGATCCTTGACCTTCTCGTATTTTTCGATTTGATCACGGTAGTAGGCTGCTTTTTCGTAATCTTCATTCTTTAAAGCTTCTTCTTTTAGTTGTTCAGCTGCATTGATTCTTTCTTGCATCTTGTCTTTATCGATGTAAGGAATAGTTAAGTTCATTCTTGAACCAGCTTCGTCAAGAAGGTCAATTGCCTTATCTGGTAAAAATCTGTCTTGAATATAGCGAGCTGAAAGCTTGGCAGCAGCTTCAATAGCTTCATCAGTGTAGCGAACGTGATGATAGTCTTCGTAACGCTTTTGAATACCTTTTAAGATACGAATAGTTTCATCAATGGATGGTTCTCTAACTTCAACTGGCTGGAAACGTCTAGCTAAAGCGGAATCCTTTTCAATATCACGATATTCTTTAATTGTGGTGGCACCTACTAATTGTAATTCGCCACGGGCTAAAGCTGGCTTAATGATATTGCCGGCATCCATGCCGCCTTCAGCGTTACCAGCGCCGACGATTTCATGAATTTCATCAATAAAGAGAATAATATCGTTATTTTGCTGTAATTCTTTGATTAATTGTTCCATTCTTTGTTCAAATTGACCGCGAATGCCGGTTCCCTGAACAAGTGAAACAACATTTAATGAAATAATTCGTTTGTTTTGCAATTTGGCAGGGACTGAACCATCGACAATTTCTTGGGCTAGGCCTTCGACAACAGCAGTTTTACCAACACCTGCTTCACCAATTAAAACAGGATTATTTTTAGTTCTTCTATTTAAAATTTCAATGACACGAGCAATTTCTTTATCACGGCCAATTACCGGGTCAATTTTGCCTTTTTTAGCAAGTGCGGTTAAGTCCGTACCATATTGGTCAAGCAAGCTTCTGCCGCCTTGACCACCGTTACCGACTCCACCACCCATTTGCATGCGAGGATCGTTGCCTCTCATTTCATTATTATTGTTTGCGGCATTGTTGTTATTTCCGTTTAATGCGTTGAATAAATCATCAAAGTCGCCAAAAAATTCATTATTATTATTCATATTTCCTTGATTTCCTTGTTGATTTTTTAATTCTTGATAACAGTGTTGACATAAATCTATTTCACGGCTTTGGCCATTTACCTTAGTGAAAAGGTGAATGGAAGCGGGCCGTTCATGACAATTTTGGCAAAGCAAATACATTACCGCCTTTCTTTTCAACTGTAACAAGATTATATTATTAGCACTCTCTGCAGTCAAGTGCTAAGGCTTGAAAAAGCTTATTTTTTGTAAGGAAATATGTTATCGTGAATAAAATATTAATATTTTTGAAAATTGAATATAAATAGTAGAATTAACGATGAAAAAATTATAAAATTTGAAAAGAGTGGTGATATTTTTGGATTATCAAAAAATTCTAGATCAATTAGTCTCAGGTGAACTGAAGGAATATAAAGTGGAGCCTAAAGATGCATTTGATCTTCAAAAAACTATTAGAAATTACGGAAAAAGACAATACATTACTGGTAGAGCGGAAAGAGGCGGTGCCATTGTGTATACCGCTACGAATACCGACGAGTAAATGATGTAAACTGTTACATTACAGTTGTCTAATTTGTAAAAACATGATAATCTAATACTCGAATGGGTATTTATTACCAGTTTAATTTTTCAATTTAAAGGAGATATTTATAATGGAAAAACGCGATTTTCATATCATTGCAGAAACAGGTATTCATGCACGTCCAGCTACTCTTTTAGTACAAGCTGCTTCAAAGTTTGGTTCAGATGTTAACTTGGAATACAACGGCAAGTCAGTAAACTTGAAGTCAATCATGGGTGTTATGTCACTTGGTGTTGGCCAAAACGCTGATGTTACCATCACTGCTGAAGGTGACGATGAAAAAGATGCATTAGATGCAATTGCTGACACTATGAAAAAAGAAGGTTTAGCTGAATAATGACCAAGACTTTAAAAGGAATTGCTGCAAGTGATGGTATTGCTATCGCTCCAGCATATCTTCTTGTGGAGCCTGATCTTTCATTCTCAAAGTCCTCAATTGATGATGTTGATGCAGAAGTAGCTCGTTACAAGGATGCTATTAAGGCTTCAACTGCTGAAGTTGAAAAGATACATGATATTGCTAAGGAAAGCTTGGGCGATGAAGAAGCTCAAGTTTTTGAGGCTCACTTAATGATTTTAAATGACCCAGAATTTACTGGAGCCATTGAGAATGAAATTAAGGATTCAAAGATCAATGCAGAAGCCGCTCTTGATGAAACAGCTCAAAAATTCATCGCTATTTTTGAAGGAATGACAGATAATCCTTATATGCAAGAACGTGCTGCTGATGTACGTGACGTTTCAAAACGTATTATGGCACACCTTCTTGGCAAGGAATTACCAAATCCAGCTTCGATTGATCATGAAGTAATTGTAGTTGCTCACGACTTAACTCCAAGTGATACTGCACAACTTAATAAGAAATTTGTTAAGGGCTTTGTCACTGATATTGGTGGTCGTACAGCACACTCAGCAATTATGGCTCGTTCACTTGAATTACCAGCTGTCGTTGGTACTGATTCAATTACTAAAGACGTTAAGAATGGTGATATGTTAATTGCCGATGGTCTTGATGGTGATGCAATTATTGATCCAAGTGATGCTCAAGTAACTGACTATAAGCAAAAGAGTGAAGCATTCCTTAAGCAAAAGGCTGAATGGGCTAAGCTTAAGAATGAACCATCAGTTACTGCAGATGGTAAGAAGTTCATTATTGCTGCCAACATTGGTACGCCTAACGATATGCCAGGTGTAAAAGATAATGGAGCTGAAGCTATTGGATTGTACAGAACAGAATTTTTGTACATGGATTCTAATGACTTCCCAACTGAAGATGCTCAATTCGATGCCTATAAAGAAGTTATTGAAGGCATGAATGGTAAGCAAACTATTATCAGAACCTGTGATATCGGTGGTGATAAGCACCTTGATTACTGGGACTTGCCAGAAGAAATGAACCCATTCTTAGGTGTTCGTGCTATTCGTCTTTCAATGCAATACCCAGAAATCTTTAGAACCCAATTAAGAGCTTTACTTCGTGCATCAGCTTATGGTCCATTGGGCATTATGTTCCCAATGATCGGTAGCTTGCAAGAATTAAGAAAAGCCAAGAAGATCTTAAACGAAGAAAAAGACAAGTTGATCGAAAAGGGCGTTAAAGTCGGTGATGACTTACAAGTTGGTATGATGATTGAAGTACCAGCTGCAGCTATGTTAGCTGATCAATTTGCTAAGGAAGTTGACTTCTTCTCAATTGGTACTAATGATTTGATTCAATACACTATGGCTGCTGACCGTGGTAATGATAATGTTTCATACTTATACCAACCATATAATCCATCAGTATTGCGTTTAATTAAGCATACTATTGATGGGGCTCATGAAAATGGTATTTGGTGTGGTATGTGTGGTGAAGCTGCTGGTGATAACGTCATGTTCCCAATTTTGCTTTCAATGGGACTTGATGAATACTCAATGAGTGCAACTTCAATCTTGCGTATCAGAAGTTTGATGAAGAAGTTAAATACTGCTGACATTAAGGAATTAGCTAACCAAGCTTGTTACGTTTCAGAAACTGCTGAAGACAATGAAAAATTAGTTAATGACTTAATGGAAAAACTTAATCAATAGTATTTAAATCAAAAGAGAGACCGTTGGGTCTCTTTTTTGGTTATTATCATAAATTTATAGAAAACAAACGAAATCTTCACAAATAATTCACGTTTTATCTTTAGTATTAAGTAAATAGTTATGATAACCGATAAAATGAGCACTTATAAAAAGGAAGCATGCGTGTTATACTAGCTATGAGTCAAAAGACGTATACAAATATTTTTTCTGAGGAGCGTGATTTTTTATGGTAGATTTATATGTGTCTCCTAGTTGTACTTCATGTCGGAAGGCAAGAGCATGGCTTGAAAAGCATGATATTTCATTTAAAGAAAGAAACATTTTTTCTGAGCCATTATCCAAAAAAGAGTTATTAAGGATTTTGCGGATGACTGAAAATGGTACTGAAGAAATCATTTCTACCCGTTCAAGAGCTTTTCAACAATTGAAAGTTAATTTAGATGATTTGTCAATTGATCAGTTACTTGATTTAGTAGAAAAAAATCCTAGCTTATTAAGAAGACCGATTATTATGGATGATCGTCGACTTCAAGTGGGTTACAATGAGGATGAAATTCGTCGATTCTTGCCACGTAAGGTTCGTCGATTAGAATTAGCTGAAGCGCAAAAGATTGCAGATTTATAAAATGGATAAAAGGTGTTAGTCAAGACGTTGTCGAAACTAACACTTTTGTTTTAAATGAAAAATACGCTACAATAGATGTATTAATTCATGGAGGTGAAATCCTGTGCAGATAGATCATATTGATAAAAATACAATTAGGGTGCGAATTGACAAGACCGAGTTGGCTCATCGTGGTATGGGAATGCTTGATTTATTAGGTAATCGACAAAAAATTCAAGATTTCTTTTATAAGATTCTTGATGAAGTCGACGAGGATCATGAATTTGCTAATGGCGATCCAGTGTCATTTCAAGTAATGCCTAATAATGGTGGTCTGGATTTAATGATTACCAAAGTTAAGCCAGATGATACAGAGAAGCTAAGAAAATTGATGGGTGGTAATTTTCCTAAAGGTGAGGAATCATCATCAAATGCCAAGGACTCACAAAGTTTCTTTGATTTAGATGAAGATACTACAGACTCAAATTCTGTGTCTCAGGGATCAACTATCCATAATTTTAAATCAGATGATAAAAATGATGAGCATCCAGATTGGAAATCTCGTAAAACTCAAGCCTATTATTTTGATGATTTAAATAGTCTAATTGAGTTGGCAGATAATCTCAAGGCAAGTGATTTGGCTTCCAGTATATATTACTTGAATGGAAAATATTTCTTAGAGTTAGCATTTCTTGATGAAGAATATGCAGAACTTAAACCAGCTGATGCATGGGCGATAGCCAATGAATTTGGATTTAAAGTTGATCGTGATAAGATGCGGGTAGTTGAAGAAACAGGTAAGTGCTTGTTATTACAAGATGCTTTAGGACAAATTCGGCATTACTTTTTAAATTAGACTAATTTGTTAAGATTTATTAAAGAAAAAGAGACGGAACAAAATTCCGCCTCTTTTTTGCGTAATAAAACATGGGTGAGAAATATGTATGCAGCCATGTTGAATAAAAAATTAGTATTAGCTGTTAATGAGGCTTATTTGGTCAATAATAAACAGAAAAAATTAAATCAGGATAATTATCGTTGTCCCCAGTGTAATAAAAAGAAACTGTCAAATCTTTTGTGTAAATAGATCTTTCTCGTAAATTGATTTTTTAATTATTTATTTAATCAAAGTAGGA